>DAOUHP010000052.1:0-13486 GCA_034428575.1 Dehalococcoidia bacterium
GCCGCCTCTGACAATAGCGATTTCTCAGACGACACCGCCATTACGGAGATCGACGGCGCCACCTCGGCGAGTTACACGCCGGTGGCAGGCGACGTGAGCCGGTTCCTGCGTGCGACGGCGAGTTACACCGACGCCCACGGCTCCGACAAGAGCGCATCGGTCATCTCGGCCCAGGCGGTCGCGGCGGCCTACAACCTGGCCCCGGTGTTCACTGATGAGGACAACGACACCGACGGCACCCAGCTCGCGCCGAGAGACGTCCCTGAGAACTCAGCCACAGATGGCAGTGCCAATGTGGGAGACCCTGTAGTGGCTACCGACACCGCTGACGCTGAGACCGCCGACGACAGTGCCCTGACCTTCGCATTGAGCGGCGCTGACGCGGGGCTGTTCGCCATCGCGTCGCCGGGCGGCCAGATCACGGTGGCGACCGGCACGGAGTTGGACTACGAGACCAAGGACACCTACACGGTGACTATCACCGTCAGGGACCTCCAAGGCCTCAACTCCTCCATCGACCTCACCATCAACGTCACCGACGTCAACGAAGCACCGATGGTGATACGCGGCGGTCTAGCCATAGGCGGGCCGGCCTCGCCGTCCTACGCGGAGCACACGCCGGTGACCACTCCGGTTGCGACCTACACGCTGTCCGGTCCCAATGCGGCTTCGGGCGCGTGGACGCTGGGCGGCGACGACGCCGGTGACTTCACGTTCACCGGTGGCGTGCTGGCCTTCGCAACCTCACCCGACTTCGAGATGCCGGCGGACGCCGACATGAACAACGTGTACGAGGTGACGTTGTCGGCCGACGACGGCACGTACATGACAGAGCGCACCGTGATGATCACGGTCACGAACGTGGACGAGGACGGCGCACTGACGCTCTCGTCGGCGACCCCGGTTGTCGACGTGGCGCTGACGGCGACGCTGGCGGACCCGGACATGGCGACCAACGTCGCGTGGCAGTGGGCGCTGGAGCAGGCCGACGGGAGCTACATGGACATCGCCGGGGCCACGTCGGCCTCGTACACGCCGGTGGCCTCGGACGAGAACTTCCACCTGCGGGTGACGGTCACGTACGACGACGGTCACGGCGCCGGCAAGTCTTTGGAGCCGATGATTACAGCGAACCCGGTGATTGCCGGGGACCCGTTGGTGGTCCGGTACGACGCGGACAAGGACGGCGCGATCGGGAAGAGCGAGGTCATACAGGCTATCCGGGACTACCTCAGGGCTGGGGACCCCACCAAGGCCGACGTGATCAAGCTCATAAGACTCTACCTCAGAGGGTAGTAGGACGGTCAGTTGACCGTACGAGGCCGTAAGGAAGGGATCTTGTCTGTTTCAACAGCCAGGGTGGACGCCCCCCGTCACCAGGGCTGTTGGAGCAGGCAGGAGTTCCCTCAGACGCAACCAAGGAGATAGAGGCTTTGTTCAGGAAGTACCTCGCGTTGATGACTGCGATCGTGGTGGCGGGTCTGGTAGGGCTCCTCAGCTTCGGCTCGGTGGCTGCTCAGACTCCGAGCGCCACAAGGTCGTTCGACACTACATCCGTGGCGCCCGGCGGTAACGTGACGGTGACGATCCGCGCGGCGAACTACGGGTCTGGCCTGGTCAACGCGGGATTCGTTATCGAGACACTGCCCGCCGGCTTCACCTACGTCTCCAGCAGCCTGCCCGACGACCAGGTAATCGTGGGCCCCGATACGGACGCGGGTCTCTCCGCAGAGCAGGTCGAGTTCACCTTGTTTGGCGACACCTCCTTCACGTACACGGTCGCGTCCTCCAGCACTGCCGGTCCCCACACGTTCTCCGGGACGCTGCGGGATGCCGATAGGAACAACCACGACATCGGCGGCGCATCAAGCGTCACGGTCACGGCTGCGTCGACGCCCACCGCTACCCCGACGCCCAGCGCTACGCCCAGCACTACGCCCTCGCCTTCGCCCGCGCCTGGCAGTCCGAGCGCAAGCAGGTCCATCTCCCCGTCCAGCGTTGAGGCAGGCGGGACGGCGACGGTGACGATCCGCGCGGCGAACTACGGTTCGGGGATAGTCAACGCGGGATTCGTTATCGAGACGCTGCCTGCCGGGTTCGCTTATGTCTCCAGCAGTCTGCCGGACGACCAGGTGGCCGTGGGCCCCGATACGGACGCGGGCCTCTCCGCAGGGCAGGTCGAGTTCACCCTGTTCGGCGACGCCTCCTTCACCTATATGGTTACGGTGGGCACTGCCGGTTCGCACACGTTCATGGGGACGCTGCGGGATGCCGACAGGAACAACCACACGATCGGCGGCGCTTCCAGCGTCACAGTCACGGCCCCCGTGGGCGGGCCGAGCGCAAGCAGGTCCATCTCCCCGTTCAGCGTTGAGGCAGGCGGTGACGTGACCGTCAGGGTCCGTGCTACCAACTACGGTTCGGGGATAGTCAACGCGGGATTCGTCATCGAAACGCTGCCCGCCGGGTTCACCTATGTCTCCAGCAGCCTGCCGGCCGACCAGGTGGTCGTGGGCCCCGATACGGACGCGGGCCTCTCCGCAGGGCAGGTTGAGTTCACCCTGTTCGGCGAGACCTCCTTCACGTATATGGTTACGGCGGGCACTGCCGGTTCGTACACGTTCACAGGGACGCTGCGGGATGCCGACAGGAACAACCATGCTGTCGGCGGCGCTTCCAGCGTCAGGGTTACGGCCCCTCCGGGCGGGCCAAGCGCAAGCAGGTCGTTCGCCCGGTCGTGGACGCCTCCTGGCGGTGACGTGACCGTTAGGGTACGCGCGACCAACTACGGTTCGGGGATAGTCAACGCGGGATTCATCATCGAGACGCTCCCCGCCGGGTTCACCTATGTCTCCAGCAGCCTCCCGGCCGACCAGGTGGTCGTGGGCCCCGATACGGACGCGGGCCTCTCCGCAGGGCAGGTCGAGTTCACCCTGTTTGGCGACACCTCCTTCACGTACACGATCACGGCCCCCAACGCTGTCGCTTCGCACACGTTCAGGGGGATGCTGCGGGATGCAGAGAGGAACAACCACGCGGTAAGCGGCGCTTCGAGCCTGAGGGTCGGCGCAGCTCCTCCCCCCACGCCTACGCCGAGGCCGAGTACGCCCAGCACCGGCGGCGGCGGGAGCAGCGGCGGTGGCGGCGGCGGATCGTTCACGCCTCCGAGGCCTACGCCGACGCCGGCGCCACCCACGGCAACCCCGGTCCCGCCCACGGCGACGCCGGTCCCGCCTGCTCCCACGGCGACGCCGGCGCCGCCCACGCCAACGCCGGTACCACCCACGGCGACGCCGGTGCCACCCACGGCAACCCCGGTCCCGCCCACGGCGACCCCGACGCCACGGCCCACAGCCACGCCGACGCCGGTCCCCACGGCGACCCCGGTTCCACCCACGGCAACCCCGGTCCCGCCTGCTCCGACGGCGACGGCCACGCCGGCGCCGACGCCAACGCCAACGCCGACGCCGACACCTACCGCACCGCCGGTTGTTCCGGAGGATGAGGGCGGCATACCGATCTGGGTGATCGTCCTGATCGCTTTGGGCCTGGCAGCCGCGGCGGTAGTTGGGACTCTCGCCATAAGGGGGCGACAGCGGTGAACCTGGTCTGACCTACGGTGACTTGAACAGGGGGCATCCGCCCCCTGTTCTCTTGCCGGAGGCTCACCCCCTCGTTCGTGGAGACAGGAGCGGATGGCATCGTCGAGAAAAAGGCAGACCGTGATGACGATCGCGGTTGTGGCGGTATTGGGGCTGTTCGGGCTGGGCGCCGCTTCCGCGCAGCAGGGAGCCGGCAGCGCCCGGTCGTTCGACATGCCGAGCGTTGCCCCCGGCGGGCAAGTCGTGGTGACCCTAACTGTAACCGGCTATGGGTTCTTCGGTGCAGTGACGGAGACGCTGCCCGCTGGATTCGCCTATGTCTCCAGCAGCCTCGGAAGCGACCAGGTGATCGTGGGCCCCGATGAGAGTGTAGGTCTCTCTGCCGGGCAAGTTGAGTTTACCCTGCTTGGCGAGACCTCCTTGACGTACACGGTGACTGCGCCGATGGCCGAGGGCGCGCACCGGTTCCATGGAGTGCTGAGAGACGAAGACCGGACCGATCACCCGATCGGCGGAGCGTCGGAAGTAACTGTTGCGGTTTCCACGCCCGGACCGACGGTGGAGCCTTCGCCAACGCCCACACCGGAACCCACGACAGAGCCGACGCCCACGCCGACGGCGATGCCTGCGCCGACGCCCACACCGGAACCCACCACCGAGCCAACGCCCATGCCGACGGCGATGCTTGCGCCGACGCCCACGCCGACCTCCGCACCTTCGCCGGAACCGACGGCAACACCGGTTCGCGCGCCGTCGGCGACGCCAACGTCCGTTCCGGCGGCAGCATCGACCGTCACGCCGACGCCGCGCCCGACGGCCAGACCGACGCCGCTCCCGACGGTGCCTGTCGTTTCAGTAGATGAAGGCGGTGGCATGCCGGCCTGGGTGGTCCCCGTGGTCGTCGTCGCGGCCCTCCTGGTACTGATCGCGGGCGCGGGCGTGTTCATCACTTCGCGGCAGCGGTGACCATGCCCGGGCCCCGAGTGGGTGAACGTGCGCCAACCGCGAATGGGGGCGGTCCCTCCATAGGCGCGTGGTACAATTCTGGCGTCGATTCCCCGAGCAGGGTGGTCGTCTGAGGTGGCGCGTGGACGAAGGCGAACGGCTGAAGGCGGAGAACCAGGCACTGCGGGCCCGTATTGCAGGACTGACTGGCGCCATCCTCCGCATAAACGAGGCCCTCGACGTGGACTCCGTCCTGCAGGAGGTCGCGGACAGTGCGCGCGCGCTCACCGGCGCCCGCTACAGTGCGATCACCACGACGGACGGGGCTGGCGCGTTTCAGCACCTGGTGGTCTCGGGCATGACGGAGGAAGAGCAGCAGAGGATGTACTATCGCACGTCCGACGGATGGGAGGTCTTGCGGTACCTGAGTGGGCTGCGGGAGCCGCTGAGGACACAGGATTTCGTCGGGCATATGGAATCGGAGGGGTTCCCGGGGTTCCCGTTTCCGATAGGGGCGTTCCTGGGTCTGCAGATCCGGGAGGGCGAGCGGCATGTGGGGCACATCTACCTCGGGATGGACCCCGGAGGGCCGGACTTCACCCAGGAGGACGAGGAGACCCTGCAGATGTTCGCCGCCCAGGCAGCGATGGCTATCACGAACGCACGCATCTATGGGGAAGAGCAGCGCGTCAATGCCGATCTGGAGACCCTCGTCAACACGTCTCCTGTGGGAGTGCTGGTCTTCGATGCGAAGACAAGAGGCGTGGTGCGATTCAACCGGGAGGCGCAACGCATCGTCACCGGCGCCCTCGGGACGTCCCGCCCGTTCGATGAGTTCCTCCGTACGGTGTCCTACGGGCGGATGGACGGGGCCGTAATCTCCCCTCAGGACCTCCCGCTGGAACGGGCGGCTGTGAACGGGGAGAGCGTCAGGGCAGAGGAGGTGGTGTTCCGCCTGCCGGACGGCACGGAGACGAGCACTCTCGTCAACGCCACGCCCATATGGTCGGAGGACGGAGAGGTCGTCTCCGTCGTCGTCACGGTCCAAGACATAACGTCCCTGGAAGAGTTGGAGCGGTTGCGGGCCGAGTTCCTCGGGGTGGTCAGCCACGAACTCCGTGCGCCGCTGACGTCGATAAAGGGCTCCGCAGCCACCGTTCTGACAGCCTCGTCCCCGCTCGACCAGGCGGAGATGCTCCAGTTCTTTCGCATCATCGAGGAGCATGCCGACCACATGCGCGACCTCATCAACAACCTGCTGGACCTCACGCGCATCGAGGCGGGGACCCTCTCCATCGCCCCCGAACCCACCGACGTGACCTCGATGATCGAACTGGCGAGGAACGCCTTTCTCAGCGGCGGCTACAGGAACAGCGTTGAGATCGGCGCTGCGCCGAATCTGCCCAGGATATTGGCGGACAGTCGCAGGATCGTCCAGGTGCTGCATAACCTCTTCACCAACGCATCCCGGTACTCGCGCGAGTGGTCCTCCATCAGGGTCGCTGCGTGGCTGGAGGACCTGCACATTGCCATCTCCGTCACGGACGAGGGTACGGGCATACCCACCGAGCTGCGGCCGTACTTGTTCAGCAAGTTCTCCCGCGCGGAGTCCACCGGCAGGAAGCATGAGCTGGACGGATACGGTCTCGGCCTCGCCATCTGCAAGGGCATAGTGGAGGCGCACGGCGGCCGGATATGGGCGGAAAGCCCGGAGCAGAGGCCCGGCACCCGGGTCGTCTTCACGGTGCCTGTCGTGGATGAGGCTGCCGGTGGCATCGCATCGTCGGGAGAGGAGGTGATGTCCGGTCCGGCGCAGGAGGCACTGCAGTCGGAGCGCATCCTCGTAGTCGACGACGACCCGCAGATACTCCGATACGTCCGCAACACGCTGTCGCAGGCCGGCTATGTGCCCACGGTCACCGGCGACCCGGAGGAGATGGAAGGCCTCCTGGAGGCTGTGGACCCCAACCTCGTTCTGTTGAACCTTGTGTTGCCCGGAACGGACGGATTCGAGTTGATGAAGGGCATCTCCGGGGAGACCCCGGTCATCTTCCTGTCCGGCCGCGGCAGGGGACAGGACATCGCCAAAGCCTTCGAGATGGGGGCCGCAGACTACGTCGTCAAGCCCTTCTCACCCACCGAACTGGTGGCCCGGGTCAAGGCAGCCCTCCGAAGGCGTTCGTCCTCCTTCCAGCGACAGCCGTACGTGGTGGGGGACCTCACCATCGATTTCATGGAGCGTACGGTTTCACTGGCGGGCCGTCCCGTGCCGATGACCCCGACCGAGTACAAGCTGCTGTACGAACTCTCCGCCAACGCCGGACGGGTCGTGACTCACGATCAGATCGTCCAGCGGGTCTGGGGCGGAGAGCGCACGGTCGACGAGCGCTTGTTGCGCTCGTACATAAAGAACCTGCGTCAGAAACTGGGCGACGACGCGAGGAACCCCTCCTACATCTTCACCGCGTCCCGCACCGGCTACCGGTTCGCCGAACCCGGCGCCGCTCGGACCGGAGCAGCGAAGGTTGGAGGAGACGCCGAGGAGATGGTCTGAAGCGGCGGCCTGCCGCACAATGGCCATGACGCCCTCAAGCAGCCGGACGATGGGCCGACCGACTATTCGCGGCGGCCACGGTCGGGGAGCCTGGGTTGGGACCTCCCCGTGCGCAACAGGTTGTCCAGCCCCGGGTCGCTCGCCACGGGCACCTAGTCGCCATCCATGTGCTCTTCCTCTGGGACCCCTATACATGCGTTCCGCATCACAGTGTGTGAGGACGGACCGGGCGTAGTAGCTGTTGAGGGGGCTCGTGCGCAGACGCCCCTTACAGGGCGAGCACCCTGTCCGGCTCATGTCGGACAGGTTTACATCGAGACCACCCATTCAAAGGTTCGCAATACAGTATCGTTTGGCCCGCCCGGAGGGAATCGAACCCACGACACTCGGTTCCGAAGACCGATGCTCTATCCGCTGAGCTACGGGCGGGCGCCTCACTTCGATTGTACTATGCCCGCCCCGCTTTCCGCTCTGTTACGCTGTCAGAGCGATCCATCGAGGAACAGACGTGTGATGACCAGTCCCGAACAATATACGGACGCGTTCCGCAGGGCGACCGACGCGGTGTCGGAGGCGGACCTGGAGCATATGGTGCTGCTCCCCGCCGACATGCCGCCGGACTTCGCCGACTTCGTCGTTGCGCGCGAGCGCGTGCTCGACAACGAGACGATGGCGCAGAACGGCTTCCCCGGCCAGACCGAGGAGAAGATCACAGAGGCGGGGCGCATCAACGGTTACGTGCGGGAGCTCAGCCGCGAGCTGCAGGAGGAACCGGAGACCGGCCTCATCGTCAGCGCTGGGATGGTGGCGCACCTTTTCCGGGACGCCCCATCCGTCGAACGCTGGATAGATGAGACGTTCCTCAGTGAGTTTGTCGGCAACGCGGGCCGCGTACTGGACAACGGGAACGAGCTGCTGCATGCAGAGGAGGTGCCGGTGTCCGGCTTCCACGGCAGGGCGGCTGCCGTCTTCGCCGTGCACGACGTGCCGGTGGGCGTCATCGGCTCCACCATCGTGGACTTCGCGCTGGGGCGGCTGCTGGGGGTCGCGTTCGTCGTCGCGCTGGGCAGCAGCGAGCATCTTGCTACGGCGCGCGACCTGGCGCTGCGCATGGAGCGTCGCTTCGTGAGCGTCGCGCTGGGCTGAGGCCTGGGCGCCCTAGGAGAGGGGACCGGCTCCCTACGCCAAGGCCTGCTTCAGGAGCCGCGCTCCCGCAGTGCGCGGTACACCTTCTCCGCAGTAACGGGCGCATCGGCGATGCGGACGCCCACGGCGTCGGCCACGGCGTTCGCCACTGCGGCCATGATGCCCTCGATCGCGTACTCGCCGATGCCCTTCGTGCGGTAGGGGCCGACTCCTTCCTCGGACTCGACGAGCGCGGTGCGCAACTCAGGAAGGTCAGCGATCGACGGCAACTTGTAGTCGGCGAGGCTGGGATTGACGACCCGGCCGCCCTGGAGCATGAGCTCCTCGGTGAGAGCATGTCCGATGCCCTGGACGACGCCGCCGTTGATCTGCCCCTGGTGGCCGGTGGGGTTGATGATTACACCGACGTCATGCGCGCTGGTCAACTTCAGCAGTTCAACCCTGCCGGTGTCCGGGTCGACGCGTACCTCGGCGATCTGCGCCATCGCCGACGCGACGGGGGAGCGCTCGTGTTCGTCGTTCGTTGCGCTGCCCGTGACCGGCGCTCCGGCCTGTGCTACGAGCCCCGCCCAGGGCGCCGACTCGCCCGTGTCGGTCCGCCTCACGGCGCCGCCGGACAACGCGATGCGCTCAGCAGGCCAGCCAAGCAGACGCCCCGCAAGTTGAAGTAGCTCGGCCCTGGCGTCGACGGCAGCCTCGTATGCAGCCGGTCCCGCCACGCGCGTGACCCGGCTCGCGCCGACGCCGCTGTCGAACGGCCCGTCGTCCGAGTCCCACGCGCGCACGTCGATGAGCCCGGGATCGACGCTGAGCGCTTCGCCGACGATCTGAGCGAGCGCGGTGTAGGAGCCCGTGCCCTGCTCGAAGACCGAGGTATGCAGCAGCACTGTGCCGTCGGCCTGGAAGGTCACGGCTGCCGACGACACGCCTTCACCCTGATCCTTATAGGAGAGCGAAATGCCGCGTCCGATGTATGGCGGCTTGGGGTCGTGGTAGCCGGAAGCGCGGATGGCGGCGTCGACGGTCTGCTCGGGGCGCATGACGAGTCCGGGCATGCCGTTGGCGAGCTCCTCGCCGCCGCGCACGAGGTTCTTCCGTCGCAATTCGAGAGGGTCGACGCCGAGTCGTTGAGCGACGACGTCCATGTGGGACTCGATGGCGAAGTTGGCCTGCACCGCGCCCGGCCCGCGGAAGAAGCCGCCGGGGACCGTGTTGGTGTAGGCGTGGACGGCTTCGATGCGTGTGTGGGGGATGCGGTAGGGCCCGGCAGCGTGGCTTGCGCCGGGCAGGTTGACGCCCGGTACGGGCTTGAAGCCGCCGTAGGCGCCGCTGTTGAAGAGTATCTGCGCCTCGTGGGCGGTGAGCGTGCCGTCGCGCTTCACGCCGGTGCGCATCCGCACGACGCTGGGGTGGCGCGGGTTGGCCGCGGAAAATTCCTCGGTGAACGTCATGACGCTCTTCACCGGCCGCCCGGTGTTCCGGGCCAGGAAGTAGCAGACAGGGATGTCCATCGGTGAGCCCTTGCCACCGAAGTCGCCTCCGATGGTCGAGTGCCGAACGACGATGCGCTCAGGGTCGAGGCCGAGGGCGTCGGCGAGGTTCAGTTTGAGACGGTGGGGGGCCTTGTTGGGCGCCCAGACCTGCAGCCGATCGTCGTCATCGATCCAGACGACGCACGAGTGCGGTTCGAGGTACGCCTGGTGAGCGCGCTGCGTGGTGTAGACACCCTCCACGACAAGGTCGGCCTCGGCGAACCCGCGTTCAGGGTCCCCGCGGCCCCACACGTCGCTTGCGAACGCGTTCGTTGGCTGGGGCAGGGGCGCGGGCAGGCCGTCATAGGCCTGCACGTCCGGGTGCAGCAGCGGCGCACCGTCTGAGAGAGCGTCCTCGGGCTCCAGCACGGCGGGCAGCTCCTCGTACACGACGTCGATCAGGTCGACGGCCCGCTGCGCGGTCTCGGCATCGTCGGCGGCGACGGCTGCGACGCGCTCGCCAGCGAACCGGACGCGCTCGTGGGCGAGCACCGGAACGTCGCGCATCCGACGCCCGTAGAGGACGCCTGCGACGTCAGCCCCGGTCAGAATGGCGTGCACCCCGGGGAGCCGCTCGGCTTCGGACGTGTCGATGCTGACAATGCGGGCGTGCGGGTAGGGGCTGCGGAGGGTCTTCATCCACAGCATGCCCGGTAGGTCGGTGTCGGCGGCGTAGCGGGCCGTACCGGTCGTCTTGGCGACACCGTCGACGCGCGGGGCTGCTGTTCCGATTACATGGTAGGCCTGCACGCGGCCTCCTCCCCACTGGGCGGGGGTCTAGTTCTTGCGCGGGCCGACCGAAACGTCGCCGTCTTCGACGCTCACCTCGTAGATGGGGAGAGGGATCTCGGCGGGTGGCGCGGTCACTTCGCCCGTGAGCACGTTGTACCGCGTCCCATGACAGTCGCACTCGATCTCGTCGTCCTCGTCCACTGCGCCGTAGAAGAGGTCACACTCCTCATGGGTGCACATGTTGTCGAACGCGATGACCTCGCCTCGCAACTCGGTGACGATGACCTGGTTCTCTCCGACCTGCACCAGTTTCAGTTCGCTCGAGCTCACTTCATCGCGCGCCGCGACTCGCTCATAACCTTCCGGCATCTTGCACTCTCCTGTCGTTGCTCTGCTCTCCAGGCCCGCCCTCTCCGGTTGGGAGCGGGTTGGCGGCGGGTCTCTGGTTACGTGACGGAGCCGCCGCCGTCGTTCCTGAGGGTCTGTCCGTAGAGGTGACGGGCGTCGTCGCTGGCGAGGAAGAGGGCGACGCTCGCCTGCTCCTCCGGGTAACCCGCGCGGCCACCGACGAGGTTGTTGGTCTGCCGGTCCTCCATCGCGATCATGCCGCCGACCTGCGAACCGGTGATGCCCGGTGCGATGGCGTTCGTGCGGATGCCGTACTGCGCCAGCTGCACCGCCATGTCCATCGTCAGCGTTACGATAGCGCCCTTTGCCATGTCGTAGGCGACGCGCTGCTTGTTGCCGTTGAACGCCGAGCCGGATGAGAAGTTGACGATGGCCCCGCCCGAGCCCTGCTTCACCATCTGCTCCGCAACGTATTTGCACGTGTAGTACGTGCCGTTCATCGTCACGTTGATGATATTCAGGTACTCCTCGTCGTCCAACTCCAGCATCGGTTTGCGGTCGGAGATGGCTGCACAGTTCAACAGGATGTCGATCTGGCCGTAGTGCTCGACGACCCTGGCGATCATGTTCTTGACGTCGTCAACCTTCTGCACTTCGCCGGTGACGTACATGCACTCGCCGCCCTGCTCCGCGACCTCCTCGGTTACGGCCGCCGCGCGGCTCTCCTCCATGTCGAAGATAGCAATCCTGGCGCCCTCGGATGCGAAGAGTTTGGAGGAGGCGCGGCCGATGTTCCTGCCGCCTCCCACGATCACTGCGACCTTGCCGTCGAGCCTGCCCATGCTGCACCTTTCCCTGTTCCGTGGTTGGGGGACGCGCGCCGCGCCCTGCGGGATTCTATGCCAACGCAGGGGGACGGGAAAGGGCGGCGTGATCAGGCGTAGCGGGAGCGGCCCTCCCGGATGAGCGAAACGATGTCGCCGGTTGTGATGCCGAGGTCGACGCCCTCAACGTCCAGCGGCGAGCGTGTGGAGGCCTCCGGCTGCAGAACGAACGTCCTACCATCCCTTCGGCGTATCCTGACCGCGCAGTCGCGCTGGGCGGCGTCCAGCACGGAT
Source organism: Dehalococcoidia bacterium (assembly GCA_034428575.1). Taxonomy (GTDB): domain Bacteria; phylum Chloroflexota; class Dehalococcoidia; order Lucifugimonadales; family Australimonadaceae; genus Bin16. The sequence continues at coordinate 11,978 of DAOUHP010000052.1, forward strand.
GCGAGCCGCTGGCGCGCTTCCGAGTAGGTGTAGACCCTCATGGGCTGAGCTCCAGAACGCTGGCTCCAGTGGCAATACCTGGAGTCTCGGTCAGAGAAGAGCTGGGGTGAGCGGAGGGAATCGAACCCTCGATCTCCAGGGCCACAACCTGGCGTCTTAACCCCTCGACCACGCCCACCACGGGAGGCTCATTGTAGCAGAGGGCATGCAACGCGGGGAGCGGCGCTTGGTGGAGCGCGGTGTACCCGTCCTCGGCGACCTGCCTGACCGCGCGTGCCCAGCGAAGGGGCGGCTTTCCGCACGCTTGTCCGGTTCACTACGGCGTCCCGTTGCTATACGCTTTTTCACCCGTGGCGCGCGGCCTTCGAGCCGATACGGGGGACGGAGGAGAGAGTATGGCAAAGACGGCTGGTATGGGCCAGTTGCTGACGATTCTTGCCCTCGTGGTTGCCCCCGTAGGCATCTTCCTGACCTACAACGGCGTGGACGACCTGCGTGTCATCTCTGCAACGACACTGTCCGTGGCATGGCTATCGGTGGCTATGCTCGCGTACCACCGGAGGTCCGCGCTTCAGCGCCTCCGTGAGCAACAGGATCTGCCCACGGCTGATCGGCCCGAATCGTAGGGTCATTCTCGTAGCCGGGCGGGTCGGCGCCGTGAGGGCCGCGCCCGGTCGCTCCGCAATTCCCGTATTTCCCGGCTGCCTTCGGCGGTCGGTGCGTGTCGCACGCGCGGCAGTGTCGCCCCGAGGTTACGAGGGGTATAGTCTGGGCATACGCGAGGCAATGAAACGCGCGTGGAGGGGAACGCCATGCCGGAAAAGGTAGAACGGTTCAACTATCCAGGCTCTGCAGACCCCGGTGCGCGAGACCGCGGCCCCACGCGAGGCCGTTCGTACGATCTGCTCTACAACCACATCGTCATCAGCACCGTCCAGGTGATGGAGAAAGGGCAGACCACCGGGCTCCATCACCACAACGATCAGGACGGCTACTGGATGGTGCTCGCCGGCCGGGCACGCTTCCATGGCGAGGGCGACACGCACTACGGCGACCTCGGCCCCATGGAAGGGATCTTCATGCCCCGCTACACCCGCTACGCTTTCGTGAGTATCGACGACGAGCCGTTGCAGATACTCCGCGTCAGCCAGTTGCGTCCGGTGGAAGGCAAGCCCCAGGCGGGAAGGCCGGAGCAGGCCCGGGCGTGAATGGCCGCCCCCGGCGACAGCGGTACGCACGATGGGAGGAGAAGTCATGCCGAACGAGGTGAAACGCTTCAGCTATCCTGGCCCTGCGGACTCCAGGGCACGTGACCGCGGCCCCGAGAAGGGCCGTTCATACGACCTGCTCTACAACGACAGCATGATCAGCACCGTACAGATCATGCAGAAGGGGCAGGGCAACGCGCTGCACTACCACAACGACGAGGACGGCTACTGGCTGGTGCTCACGGGCAAAGCCCGCTTCTTCGGCGAGGGCGATACGCACTTCGGCGACCTTGGCCCCATG
>DAOUHP010000053.1:0-53209 GCA_034428575.1 Dehalococcoidia bacterium
GGGGAGGGGAGGAGGGGCGGGGGGGGGGGTGGGGGGGTAGAATGCGTGTTCGCCTGATACAGACGGCGCGCGCCGAGGCCGACGTCATTTCAATCGAAACGGGCTGCCATTCGAATTCCAAGCGAACACTTCCTTCCCGAGGAAAGACTGCTGGGACCATACCACCCGGTCATGAACAATCGATGGACAAACGGCCCACTTGTCGATGTATTGTCGGTGACTATTCGCCGGCGTGGACATGATCTTTGCCTATTGCACATTCAGTCGGTTGTGCCATGCCCCGGCCCGCCATTGCAAAGACCGGGGCATCGGCCCGAAGGGACGGCCCTGGCTCGCCTCATCGGTGCCGTCCTGCGACCTGACGGCCGCCCGAACCTCTGACACAGTGCTTCAAAACGTGGTGGACGACCCGAGGGCGATCACCGACCTGGACGGTTCCCCGTGCTGCCGGGCGATTTCCTCTCCCCCGGGATGACCGCCGAGAAGCGACCGGGTCTTGGAGACGCGCCGGTACGCGAGACGTGTCCGACAGGCCCAGGGGCTCCCATGAAACCCCGAGGCGGCAGCCCAGGCCGTAGTCGCCCAACGCCCCGGGGGCGCTCTGTCATCGAGACTCTCTGCGAGAACTATCACCACAAAGACACCGCATAACGGGACTTATTTCCATCGAATATTCACAGGCGCGTGGTAGATTCAAAACCAGCCATTACATTGAGACGGGACCGTGCGGCGCACTATGAGGCGAGCAGAATGGGATCCTTCAGCCATACCGATTTGCGGCTGACACCGGCGCACAGGTGCGCCCGCCAAGCGCGTCGGGTTAGCGAGGCGCTTGGGGCCGACCTTCGCCGTCCGAGCAGCGCCGTAGTACCGGTGACCGCACTCCCGGCGGCAAGAAGGAGCCCTTACACAGAGGAACGGGTGAGGCAAGCGCAGCGGCCCTGCATCCGGTCCGACCACGCCCGGAGGGGGACCGGCGACGGGATGCTTGCGCTCACATAGGAGACGGACTACGACTGGGCACTGGGAGAGCAGACCTCATGCCTCGGCAGCGCATCGACCACAGCAGAGAGGACCACGACATCCCCGAGGACTTCCCGGAGCGCTTGAAGCGGTTCAAGGAGGACTCTGGCCTGTCGTGGTCGGAGATCGCCCGCCGTCTGGGAACCTATCGCAGTACGGTCCAGCGCTGGGATGAAGGCAGGACCCGTGTGCCGGGCGGCATGGCGGACCGCCGTGCCCGTCCATGCCGGAAAACCACCGCTCAGGAACGCGCGAACGTGATTAGGAAGAGGGCAATTGGCCGGAAAGCGTTCATCCTTGTCCCCGCCCTGGTCGCGTTGCTCCTGCTCCCCGCCGGCGCGCCCGTCGCAGCCCACGGCGGCCCCGTACCGGACAAGCCCACGGGACTGACGGCCATGGGATTCCACGGAGGCATTGCGCTGCACCACGATATCGTGAATCCCTACGTGGCCCTGAGTTGGGACGACCCAGGCGACACGGGCATCACCCACTACCAGATACATCGGCGAAACCTGGACACACACGCGGAGGGTCGGTTCGTGATCATCCACGGAGACGCTGCCCAAACCGGGTACTCTGATCACGCCGTCGAGAAAAACATGCACTACGTCTACCGAATCGTAGCGGTAAACGCGTACGGGGAAAGCCCGCCGTCGGGGTCGGCCGAGGCCGATACATACCTCGTCGCGATAGTGCCGTTTCCCGGCCTGGACGACGAGTCGTCTGAAGAATGACCTTCGCCCGGCGACCTTTCGATGGCAACGGTAGACATCGTGACGGTCAGCAACCCACTCGCAGCGTTCGGGGCCGGCAGTGTGCCCACCGGCTGAGCTGGCCGGCTACGGCGGGATTGGAAACAAGGAGGCCACATACATGGATACGGTTTCGGGCCGACCCGCAGTACAGCAGAGGGGGTACACGATTGAGAATGCGGTGGAAAGAGGGCGCCAGGGTGCGGCAGTGGCAGGGGAGGCCGATCCGTCTCCCGGGCGTCGTCCGCGCAACACTTCGAGTGAAACAGGAGGCCGGATGAGTTGGGTCGGGCACCTATGGGAGGCTCGGGGACATTGTGGATACGGTATCCATTGAGAGGGAAAGGTTCGTTGTGATTCGCCTAAGAGAAAACGAAGCATCGAACGTCCGAGCAAGAATCGTGATCGCTCCCAGTGGAACCTATGCCTACAGCCTCTACTCGCCCAATGAAGAACAACTCGGCTACGGAGGGTTGGAGTGGGGCACAACCTTCTTCCCTTTCGGGCAGCCAGGTCGAAGCTTTTGAGAGGTTTGGCTGGCCAAAGAAGGTCCTCTGACACAGTCGTAAACCAGACTGGGGGCCGTCAAGCTCGACGAACACTTAGCTACTGGCAGGCAGTGTTTGCTTGGCCGTCGAATTGTAACTGGGAGGTCTATAAGCCTCTGCAAGTTCGTGGTCGGTGGAATCAAAGGCATCAGTTAGTCATACGACACACTCCTGCGGCGCCTTTTCCTTCTGCAGGGATTCAATGATCCCCACCATCGGCATTCAACTCGGACGAATGGCAGTCGCGCGAGGAGGGTGAGCCGAAGGATGTCGGTGGTTCATTGGTAATGTGACTGGCTGGTATCCCGTATCTGAAGTTCGTCATATGCGTCCGACCACCACGCTTGACAAAACCAAGAATTTTCACAATGACCATCGCGTTGGACCTGTAGGTAGGGCCTACCTATTATTCCGTCGGAACGAGCAACGAACACAATAGGCTTGATGCCTCTGCTCGCTGCGGAGGCTAGGTTCCGCACAGACGCTTCGGCACCTGATTTCCAGGTGCCATCGCCGGATCTCTCTCTCCACGACATCCCTCTGCTGCCTGTTGACTATGCCGAGGGGCGGACAGGACAGGACGCGCCCGCTTGCCAAAGGGGTGACGCTGCCGAATTGTCATCTAATACCAATTCGTTTTGACTACACCACGAATTGGGACCGTAGTGGCAGGTTTGAAACCCGCCTTCGGCCTCGCCGGTTGAACATAGCGTGAAGAAACGTCAAGACATTCCTTCGGAGGACGGTAGGATTTAGCAGCAGCGGTCTCCGCCGTCCCTAGCAGCACCGGATCAAGACCTTCCGTGCCATTCCAGCGGCTTGCCGGTCTTTGCGTCAAAGGCGTTGCGCAACTTCGGTGGCTTATCGGGGTCGGCGCGACTCCGATTAAGTCCATCCTGCTCCAACCCGGTTACTTCGGATAGGTCAGCACCGGTCAAGTTTGCCCTTTGTAGGACTACGCCAGACAGGTTTGCTCCTCGCAGGCTTGCGCCAGAGAGGTCTGCCAAAAAGAGGTTGGCGTCAGACAGGTTTGCGTACGTGAGGTTCGCGTTCGACAGGTTTGCATTCTGAGAGATATCTGCTTCAGACAGATTTGCCTTCCAAAGCATCGCGTGAGACAGATTTGCCTTCCAGAGAATCGCGTGGGACAGGTTCGCTTCCAAGAGGGTCGAATTGGACAAGTCTGCGTCTCTAAAGTTTGCCCTGAACAATTTGGCCTCCAAGAGATCCACGCATCTCAAATTAGCTCCCCTTAAATCCAACCAAAAGAGACCTGCCCTTCTGACCGTGACTCCTTCCGCGACCGAATCGCTGACCTCGATCAGAAATCCTCTTGTCGCCTTTTCGTAGCCAAGGCCCGCTTCGTTACGTCCGCTGATTGCCGTCATGGCAGCCTGAACATCCTGACGCAATTCATGCTCGTTGTCGCTCTTTGCCCGATCGACCTGTTCGGATTCGTCCTTCTTACCCTCCTCAGGCGGTTGGCGCACGAAGGTGCAAAGCAACTGGATAATCGGGACATGGTACTGATCTGGATGATCTTCAGCCAAACTCGCAAGACCATAGATGCCGCCCAGGCGAACCGATAGAACAGTGCTACCGAGCATCTCAGCCCCTCGCTCGTACCGTTCGTTCAGCATGCTCTGCTGAGAAATGTCACCCTGGCGCTGCGCGGCAGTTGATTGTTGCTGAGCCACCCAGCCGCGCCACAAGGCGAAGACTAGGGCAATAATACCTCCGAGCATGAGTCCCGCATTTCGCAAGGTGTCACCATTTGATGCTGATTCCGAGCCGCCACCACGCAACCAATCCCATTGCTGCCATGTGACAAAGAGGCCCACCCCTAGAAGCAGGAAGGCCGAGAATGCAAACCAGAACAAACTAGACTTGAGCAAGCTCTTCACCCCTCCCCCATCAGCCTCAGGATCCTCGTTATCCGCCGGGCGGTGTCCGTGAAGTGCTGGACCTCCTCCGGCTTCAGCGCCCGGTCAAGGACGCCGCGCTCGCGGTAGGAGAGCCACTTCTTCAGAACCTGGTAGCCGCCCAGCTTGTAGCTCCACACCGCGGCCGGTACGTTGCGCCAGTAAGCCCGGTCGTTGAGGTGAACATCGAAGGTGGTGGCGCCAAGGACTTCTGCCATGTTGCCCAAGGCTGCACTCTCAACTGTGGTGAAAGGACGCGGCTCTACCCGGCCCTGACCCGGCATGACGGCCTCGCCCTGTCCGTAGTGTCCCCAGCCCGCCGTCATCGAGAAGTCGTCTGAGGTCATGTTGCCGCCGTCCGTAGTTGAGGGCACGGCGATGGCGGCCATTTCAGGCCGCAGCGCGCTCGTCGTGACGCCGGAAACGGGCGTTTCCGAGTCAAGAAGCGCAGCAAGCTCCCGGCCCCTGGTGGCCGAGGCCTTCAACTCCTCCGCAACTTCCGGCGAATCGCCGTCTGGCCAGCCGGGCAATGGGATGCGAGGCCACTCCATTCTCAGTGCCCCTGAGTTGGCTGTCCTATAGGAGGGGTCGTGGAGGACGGCGAGGGCGTGGTGGAACAGATCCTCCACACCGAGTCCTAGGCGGTCAAGGTAGCGCCGGGCCGCGTCCGTCAGGTTGGGACGGCGCTGCCCACCGCCGCCGTCAAGGGCTAGGCCCTCGTCACGGAGCCAGGCAGGGAACATACTGGCTCCCCACTCATTCAGATGAAGGGAAGCCAAATGAGAAGTGATCGCTATTTGTGGTTCGGTAGAATCCCTTCGCAATCTCGGAACGGCGGAAAGCCAAAGATTCCCTTCAAAGGCATGAGGCTTGTATTCGGGGCGCGGACGGTCCACCAGCTTTTCCCTAGCCTCCCAATAGAGCCACCTTGTGTCAAAGGGTCTGTAGGCATAGCGGACGATGTTCTCCTCATCAGGGCCGCCGAGTCGGATTAGAGCTTCACGGACAGACCGCGAATTGTATTCCCTGGGGTTCCGCATAGAAAGCGGGTATCGCCGTTCCATGTCTTCATGGCTCAGTCCCGCATTGAAATAGTCGCCAATTCGCTTTCTGAGTTGGTCTCTGTCAATATCGGTCACAAAGGGGTCACGCCCGCTCTTTACGCCTGGGAATGAAGTGGGGAACAGATCAGGTAGGGCAGGCCAGTCGGACCAGCCACTGCTGACCACCATTTGCGCGAAGGGCAGGCCTAGGGGCAGGCTCGGCTCAAAGGCGTCGTACAGCTCAGCGGGAGCGGCTTCAGCAGTCGCCGTCAGGTAGGAGAGCTTGTCCTGTCCCCACAGGTCGCGGAACCCGACCATCTCAGCGGGCTTGTGCTCGGCCTTGCGCACCAGGGTCGTGACCGCCGTACCCACCTGGATGCCCACTGGATCGCCAGGGGTGGAGAAGATGCTTGGGTCCGGCGCGCCCTCGGGAGTCGTTTTGCCCGTCTTGTACTTGTCACCGTTCAGGTTATCAATGCGGATGGTGTCGAAGGCCTCCAGGTATCGCTCCCTCATGCCCGTGAAAGAGAGGCCGTCCAGCCAAGAGTAGTTGGAGATGAAGCACACCACGCCCCGGCCCGTCTTCTCGGCTATGCGACGCTCCGCCATCCGGAAGAAACGCACGTACAGGTCGTTCAGCCCCTGGCCTTCCGGCCGACGCACCCGTTTGGTTGTCCGATAGGCCGTGGAGAGCTCCCGCTCTTCGTCGACCGCCATGCCCGCAAAGCCGTTGTACGGCGGATTTCCCAGGATGACCAGGACCGGCGTGTCCCGCTTCACCCTCTCGGCACGGTCCCTCTCCTCCTCAAGCTCCGGAAAGGGCAGCGGCTTCTGCACGCTGGGCTCCCAACCGGTGAGGGCGTTGGTGAGGTACACCCCGGCCCGCTCGGTCCCGTCATCGGACAGGGGGGCGTCCAGCGCCTGCATGGTCAGACCCACCTGCAGATGCGACACGACGAAGGGCGCAGGCATGATCTCGAACCCGAACACCCTTTGGGTGGCGGCCTGCTTCACCTGCGAGCCGACAAGGGCACCCAGACCCTTCTCCTGGAAATTGGCAGCGATGCGACGCAGCACCTCTGCGAGGTACGTTCCCGTGCCGCAGCAGGGGTCGAGGATGTAGACGTTGTCGGCGGCCAGCCCATCGGCGATGCCGAGGTCATCCTTCAATGCCATATCGACACGGGCTACCATGTAGCGCACCACCTCGGCGGGTGTGTACCAGACGCCCAGCTGCTTGCGGAGGTCGGGATCGAACGCCTCTAGGAACGGCTCGTAGAAGTAAGGCACTGCCTCTCCCGCGTCGAAGCGGTCGAAGAAGGCCGTGCGGTCGACCCGATCCAGGGCCGCGGCCGTCCAGTCCAGCAGCTCGACCAGCCCCAGCGGCTGCAGGCGGCCGGGATCTGACAACTGCTGGAACAGGGCGCGCAGGACGGGCGCTCTCAGATGCCAGACGGCATCGTGCCAGTTGAAGGGTCCGGTAGGAGGAGGCGTCTGGCGTGCCCAGAGCACCCATGCGGAGAAGACGCCGTAGAATAGGGTCTGCACCAGTGTGGAGCGGAAGAAGGCCGCGCCTCGGTCGCCCTCGAAGCGGACCCCCAGAGCCTCCTCCAAGGCAGAGCGGACGGCCCGCAGGGAGGGCTCGTCCCCAGCAGCCTCCACCCGTGCTAGCCCGTCCCTGGCGTAGGACGCCAAGAGCCACGCCAAGTCCCTCGGCTCCACGATGGCGGCGGTGTGGGAGAGCGCACGGCACAGGTACTCCCCCAAGCCGGCGCCTATGTCCCGGGCGAAGGCCCGGGGCTTTTCCAGCCTTGCCTGAAACTCCTGCTCAGACTCCGCAGGCCGGAAGGTCTCCAGCTTTACAGGGTAGCCCTTGGTGTCCTCGCTCACCAACACGAAGTCCCTCGTGTTTGTGACCAACACCAGTCTGTATCGACCCCAGTAGCGGCTGACCTGGTCGCTCGAAGCCGTCAGCCAGGCATCGTCGCCTGAGGGTTTGACCTCCACGACACCTCGCTCCGGAACCTGGCCCGGACGCGGCGTTCCCTTCTGCACCTGCCGCCTGGCGTACAGTCCTAAGTCCGGGTGGCCCGCCCCTTGCGCGGCAAGTTCGCTAACGCAAAACACCTGGGGCTTGAGCGCGGCGCCGACGGCGTTGAGCAGGTTGGTCAGGGCTGGATAGTACGACCGTTCGCCGGTGGCCCCACCCGACGCCCGGATGCGGCGCAAGTCTGAGAAATACTCCTCGACTGCCGTTGTCAGTTTGGTTGTGGTTGTGGGCATAGGCTGAAGCGAAACCTATCTGGATTCCCTACGCAGTGGGCAGGGGCTGGTAGCGCTCGACCCGTATCCCGTCTTCACCCTTGCGCGCTTGAGCCAGATCGTATGCAGTCTGACGGCTCAACCAGAAGTCTGCGCTGGACCATCCGGCCTTCTCTAGGCGGATGGCCATGTCGGGCGAGATCCCCGCGTGACCGTTCAATACCCGCGACAGGGTATGACGGGCAACTCCCAGAACCTCCGCTGCCTCGGTAACGCTTAGGCCCAGAGGGTCCAAACAGTTCTCCCTGACGCTGCGACCTGGATGGGGCGGATTCTTCATAGGCATGGTCTCTCCCCTCATTAGTGATAATCTACGAGATCAACGTCGTACACGTCACCAGCTTCAAACCTAAAGGTGATCCGCCAGTTGCCAGTAATCGAAATGCTCCACAATCCTCTTCGATCCCCTCTGAGTGGATGCAGTCTGTATCCCGGCAGATCGAGATCGCTCGGCTTGCCGGCAACATCCAGGTCTGCCAGGGCGAGAGCGATTCGGTCCAATTGGTCGGCGGCTATCCTGCTGGGGTCGTCTCGCTCATGGAGCCTCCTCAACCCTCGATGGCGAAACGAACGGATCATGAACTGATTATACCGTGTGCCGGTACAGCTATCAATGGATTCGTTAATCTGCTTCACACTGCCACTGCCAACGACGGTTGCCCACCACGACGCTCAATGGCTACTCTCAACCAATGGCGGTCTCCGAACGACAGTTACTCGACGCCCCCAGCTGGACGCCGTTCGTGGACTCGACGGAGTTGGCGCTCATTCTCGGCGAGCCGCACGCCACGATCCATCGAAGCCCTAGCCGACCTGCTGGCCGACGGCATCGTCGGGCGCGTCAGCCACGGCACCAGCCACGTGTCGTCGAGCCAGAGATACCACCTGACGACTAAGGACGTCAGAGAAGCTGCCGCGATCCTCGACTACGCCACGCCCTCGGACTACGTACGGGCCTATCCCATGTTCAAAGAGTGGCTGACGCTGCTCATGCGTAGGATGGACGCGATTGCCAGCGTCTACCCCGTCTCGCCGCGTCACTCTCCCCCAGCACCTACGAGCTCCGGTCATTCCGGCAGGGACCGGAACAACGAAAGAAGCCCCGCACACAGCCGCGGACGTCCTGCAGGACTGGCTCCCGTGGCGCGTCCACCCTCGTCAGTTCTCTCACACGCCCACGATCCGGCACAGACATGCCGAAAACGCGGAAGGCGCCGCATACACGGATACTAAAGGCTACAGGGAGGGCCGCGCTTCTAGCCGCCTGTGCAGCGCCGGCCGGTTTCCCTCGCCAGTCCGTCGGCAAGGCGGCGGTACTCCTCCGCCTCATCCGGCAGACCCTCGGCCTCCAGATCACGGCTGAGCATCTCGGCGAACGGGACCGCCGGGGCCTTGCATCCCTCGCAGACGGCGCCGGCCGAGTTCCCGTGCCGCCGGTCCTCCAGGTAGCCGCGCACACCCCTCCGGTCGATGGCCGAGCTGGCGGCTCCGCAGAGAGCGTTCTCTCGGCCAGCCTCTTCGTCGAACAGGTGCATCTCCAAGACTTCGTGATTCCTATTGGTCTTTACCGCTACAGTCAATGGCTCTTCCTCTCGGAGTTTCATTGCTGCTCTCCTTCCTTATTATCTCATGGTCCTCAAAACGCAAAAACGCCCGCATACATGGGCACGCCAACTGCCCGGAACGCAAAAGGCCACACATGTGGGTTCGGGCGGGGGAGGGCGTCGCTTTGACTGCGACGCCCTCCCCCGTATCTCTGCGATCAGCGTCCCGCGTTTGATCGGCTTCGCCTCCGGGGTCCCCGCCAACTAGAACAGCCTCAGGGTCTGCTGTTCAGCCTGCGCCGCTTCTGCCGTTTCGGTGGGGTCCGGGGCCGCAGCCTGCCCGCGCCGGTTGCGGCGCCTGGTCGGGGGGGCGGGCCGCTCGTGGGCCGGGTGCTTGGGCTCATCCACCCATCTGGCCCTGGCCCGTTCGATCACCGCAGGGACCTCCCGCGTCAGGCCGGAGAGGTCCCGGTCGTCGAACGACTCGATGTGCGGGTCGGACGCGGGCTGCTGCACGCCGATGGTGGCCCTGCCTCCCTTGAGAGACACGACGACCTTCAGGTCGTCCGGTGGGCCAGCCTGCTCCCCGGCGTGATCGGAACCCTGCGGCTCCTGCGCGGTCTCCTCGCCGGCGTCCTGCTCACCGGCGACCGCAGCCTCCGTGCCGTCCGCCGCATCGGCGAAGGGACTCTCGTCAGCACCCGGGGCGTCCGGGCGTGTTGCTTCCGTTCCAACTTCGTCAGGCATGGTTGCTCCTTTCCTCGTTCCTTCTCTGGCCCCTCGATCAGGCTGCGAGTCTCGACTGCCTCCTGATCTCGCCGAGGGTCATCGGCTCCCAGTACAAGTCGCGCTCCACGGCGGGAACGTTGCCGAATACGGTCGCCTCCGCCAGCTCGGTGAGGTCGAAGTAGCCGAGCTCGGTCTCGAAGCCCTCGACGAGGCCGAAGCACGTTCCGGTCTCGGCCTCCCACTCGGTGATGTACCAGCGCCAGCCGATGTAGGGGCTGAACAGCTTCACCCTGGCGATGACGGCGTCGGGGTCGTCTGCGCCGTCATTGGCGTACAGGGACGGGATCGTGTCGGCGAGCTCCTTCGTCATGAGCTTGTGTCTTCGGTACCTGTTGTGGTTGTCCTGCCAGGTCGTGGTGGTTGCTTCTCGGTCAGACATGGTCTCTCTCCTTGTTTCTCTCTGAATGCACCCGTTGAGCGCTGTTCCCTAGGCGGCAATCCCGAGCTCGGAACCGGGCCCCACGATCCGCTCCGCCGCCTCCGGCGTTGCATACGTGGGGGTGACCGTGCCCTGGTCCATGTCCAGGTAGAGGCCCATGAAGGGGCAGGTGCCCGCCACCATGCGGCGGACCACCTGTAGCACCAGGGAGGCCATCATCTGGTTGATGGTGGGGTCCTGGTCGGTGAGGTCGAGCGCGGCCGCGCAGTCCACGTCCGGCGGCGTGGTCGAGACCGCAGTCAGCAGGTCGGGGCGCTGCAGCGTGGGAGCGGGCAGCAGTCGGCAGGTTTCGTCGACGAAGGCGCGCTCGTCCCAGTCGACCTCGCCGGCGACGTTGCCGACCAGGACCTGCCCCCAGTTGGTGTCGTTGCCCGCGTCGATGAGCCACCGGCGCGGGTCGCCCGGCAGGCACTCGGCCATCGCCCGCCGCGCGGCCGCGTTGTCGGCGCAGCCGATCAGCAGGCAGTTCCCGTATGCGGGGAGGCCGGGGTAGCGGGGCCCGTAGGGGCCGGAGTCGTCCTGCCGGAAGGGATAGACCGAGTAACCGACGGGACGCTGGTAGGCCCGCGCCAGCCGGTCGGCGAGCGCCTGGCTCTTGAAGCGCCCCACGTCCTCTGTATAGAAATTCTGGCGGAGCAGGTTGTGGGGCTCCACCCGGTCGTGGTCGACCAGAACGATGGTGGCCTGCCGCCCCTGGAAGAGACGGCAGAGGCCCTCGGCGACGAAGCCGCCGGTCCCGCCGCAGCCGACCACGGTGATCCACGGGTCGTCGAGCAGGAACGCGTTGTCGAGGTGGTAGGGCATCCTTCCCTCCTTGTCATCAGTTGGTTGCGTCGTGTTCGCCGGGGAGCCGGACGCCCGGCTCCGGGCCGTCGAAGACCTGCGGCCAGTCCACCGGGGCGAAGTGGCCGTAGACGCCGACCCGGAGACGCAGCTCGGGCCGGGCGGAATCGAGGCGTCCGGCGACGCCGTAGATGCGGAAGCCCTGCTCATCCCGGTCGTCGGTGGCCGAGAAGAAGGCGAGCAGATTTCCGTGGGAGTGGAACTCGGCGACCACCCCGGCAGGTGGCTGATACGCGAGTCTCGTGCCGGTCCCGGCCTGCGGAGGGACCACCAGCCGGTAGCGACGCCCGTCCCATCGGACTGCGAAGAACCGCTCCGTGTCAGGGGCATCCCGGAACCAGCGCAGCCCCACCGCGAAGAGGGCCGCGGGGATGCGGCCGTGGGGGAGCTGCACCTTCGCGGCGACAGGAGCGAGCCCGCGCACCACGCAGGGAGCGACGAGCAAGCGCGCCGTCAGGTTGGCGCTCTCGGACTGGACGTACACGCCGCCCGAGCCCAGCACGTAGTCGTAGCCGATGCCGTGGGCCCCGGCGAGCCCGGCGGGGTGGTTGACCAGGTAGCCAACCGGCCCTGCTGTGGCGCTAGAGGCGGTAGCCCCGTCTCCCTTCGGAGAACGCCATGACGTGGGCAACCGTATACTGGGGAACCAGGTCTTCCACCGGGTATTCGTCCTTTCCATCGAGCTCCTCCCATAGTGATTGCAGGTCGTCGGGGTGCTTCTGCGAGCGGTTCCGCGAGTCGCCGGTGAGCGAGAAGAAGGACTGGAAGAAAGACTCGGGTATCAGTCCCACTTCCTCGGGGAACCGGTGGCTCCCGGGGCAGACCCGCCCGTCGTGGAAGACGTTGAAGGCCGGGGCCCGGAAGAGCTGCTGCTCGGGGTGCGTCGGCCGGCTCGTTGCAGCGTGGACCCAGGGCGCGCGGCCCGGCGAGCAGACGAAGACCAGCCCCGGCATCGGGAGCCGGAGCCGGGCGGGAGGCTTGAACGCCTCCCGTTGCAGGGCCACGGACCAGACCTGCGGCGGGCGCCAGAGGCCCACCACCTGCCCGGTCTCGCCCTGGTTCCACCAGAGGGCGTCCTCGGGGAGCAGCCCCGAGGAGAACCCCAGGTGCTGGGTGAGCACGCCGGCGATCCCGTCCGCCGAGACGGTCCTGACCCAGGCGGAGTCGTTCTCAAATCCCCGCAGGAGGATGGTCTCGTCGTAGACCTCCACCTGCACCCTGAGGTCGTCCCTCGGCGCTTCCGCCGCGCCCGGCAGGGACCACCCGCTGATATCGACGTCATCGTTCATGGTCGTTGTCCTCCTGTTCTCGGTCTGCGAGCCGCCCCAGGACGAAGTCCAGCATCACGGCGAAGCGGCCCGGAAGGTCTTCCTCCAGCCAGCCGGCCAACCGGCTCACCGAGTCCATGACGGCGGTGGCCTCCCGCCACTCCTCGGTGCCCTGTGCGATCAGGTCGTCGTCCCAGGGGTCGGCGAACCCGTCGTACTCGCCGTCCTCGTAGCTCGCGTCGAGGAAGAAGTTGCCGGTCTCGCCCCAGACCCAGGCGGCGGCCTGGGCCGCCCCCTCAAAGCCGGTGTCCTTGAGCGCCCCGGTGAGGGCGTCCAGCGGTATGCCGCCCTGGGGGAGCCTGAGCAGGGTCTCTTGCGGGATGCGGGCGGCCGCCGACTCCAGCCAGGCCACCCGGAGCCCGTCGGGGTCCTCGTAGTAGGAATCGCGGGGCCTGACCAGGAGCACCATGGCCGAGAGCCCGTCCCGGTAGCGGTCCCACATCTCGTGCAGGTCGTCGTAGCCGAAGCCGAAGAGTTCGAAGGGGATGCCCTTGCGGAGCCACGTCCACGGAGGCTCGTCTCCATCGTCCATGTAGAAGTCGAAGAACGCGCCGTAGAGGGGGAAATGCCGCTCCTGGAAGAGCCGGCCGAACCGCTCCACCCTCGTGCGTACGTCGGGGGCCGCAAGCACCTCCTCGCCCTCCTCGGAGAAGAGGCGGCGCACCAGCCCCGCGAACCAGGCGTAGTCCTCTGCATAGCCGACCAGCGTCACCAGCTCCCGCAGCGACGGCGGACGCCGCAGGAGCAATTTCGCCAGCCCGCTCAGCCTCGGCGGGGCCGCAGCTTCCATCGCAGCGCCGCCGCAAGGCGGCCCGTGGCCGCCGCGTAGTCCTGGGCCTGCGCGCAGGCAAGCTCCACCTCGCTCTGCCGGGCGGCCGCGGCGTCCAGGTCGAAGGAGCCGTCGAGCCGTGTGAGCTCCGCCGTGAGCTCGAGGATGCTGAGGCCTGCCGGCGGCGTCGCCGCCAGCAGACCCGCAAGTGTCCGGTTGTCCATCGGGTGCCTCCCTAGCTCCGGGCGTCGGGGCAGGCGCCCTTGGTGCCCACCCGCCGCTGGAACTCGTAGACCGTGTCGTCGCCCCGGCTGGTCTCTTTCACCGAGGCATTGGCGATCTCGCCGTAGAAGTCGGCCAGCGTGGCCTTGACCTGCTCGACGGTCATGCCGGGGTCCGGGTCGGGGAACTCCCGGTCGTCGTAGACAAAGATGCGTGCCATGGTTCATCTCCTTCTGATGGGTGTCTGTCGTTCGCGGTGCCCGTTCAGGCCGCCTTCAGGGTCTCCTGCTCCATGCCGAGCGCCCACTCGAAGAGGGACGTGGATGCGGGCCTGGGCTTCCGGCTGCGCCTGGCGCCCTGCTCCTGAGCGAGGAACTCCGCCCAAGAGAAGAGCGAGGGCTGCGGCTCTCCTGCCCCGTCGAGGCCGTTGGCTTGGACCGTGTCGACCGCCGGCCCGATGCCGTTGGCGTGATGGCCCCTGCCGCTGACCGGAGCCGTCTCGGGCTCGACGGCATTCCAGCCGTCGTCCACGAGATACTCCTCGGCAGTGGACTCGGCGTCCCGCGCAGCCGCGAAGACCGCCTCCACCGTCTCCGCCTCGTCCTCGTCGCCGTTCACGATCTTCCGTGCCAGCGCGAGCATGAGGTCGTCTCCGTCGTCGCCGTAGGCGGCAAGGCCGTCCTCCGGCAACTCGCCCTCCACCGCCAGCGAAGATTGGAGCTTCTTCGCCACCAGTTTCAGGGCATCGGCCTGCAGGCTGTTCCGGTGGGCCATGAAGACGACCCGCACCGGCCTCGTCTGGCCGATGCGCCACGAGCGGCGCGACGCCTGTCTCATGACGTAGACGCTGTAGTCGGTCTCGAACCAGACCAGCGTTGGAAAGTCGATCAGGTCGAGGCCCGTCTGCACCAGCCTGGGGTGGCAGACCAGCACGTCGATGCCCTTCTCCACCTGCTCGGCGACCCACGCCTCGCGCCGGTCGGGCGCGACCGCGTCGGCCTTCATCACCGCCACCCGGAACCCGTGCCGGGTGAGCATGTCTTCCATCCGTCCGGTGATGTCCCGCGTGCCGGTGTGTGTCGCGTAGACCAGCACCCGGCGCCCCTCAAGGCGCTCGGCGGCCACGAGGTCGACCAGCGCCTTCTCCTTGGGATACAGACGCTCCTCGGAGAGCGGGGGCACCGCCGCGATGGGCTCGCCCGTCGCGGGATCGAAGACGGTCTCGCCCCGCGTGCAGCCGTCCGGATAGGCGAGCAGCGTCTGCAGGTAGGTGGCCAGCAGCCGCTTGGAGCCCGTCGCAAGCGCCGCGCCCAGCGCCTTCTTCAGCGCCCCGTAGAGCGTGTCGTAGGCCGAGCGCTGCGAGAGGCCCGTGTAATCCGGGTCGGAGTCCATGGTCGAGAGCAGCACGCGCTCCTCGTATGGGGGAAGCCCGGATGCCACATCCGAGAGCCGCAGGAAGATGGAGCTGCCGATCAGGTGGAAGAGGGCCGACGGGGCGAGGCCGGGGCGCTCGCGCACCACCCTGCGGTAGCGCCGCCTCCGGCTGTTGCGCCCGTCCTCGACGGAGGAGTCGTCGTTCTTGTGGATCGTTTCCTCGGTGAAGCCGTAGCGGTCGATCCAGCGCCCCTCCTCCGAGTGCCCGAACTCGGTGCGGATCTCCGGAGAGAACCGGTAGAGGAGGTGGAAGAGGGTGCTGGCGTAGCCACCCATCAGCGTGCCGGAGAGCGTGAGGGAGCGTCCGCACGACTCCGCGAGCACGCCCGCGGCGATGCCCTGGGCCGAACCGCGCGCCTTGAATTCGTGCACCTCGTCTCCGACAAAGAGGTCGAAGAATCCCTTCATCCGATGCTTGACGTAGTCGGCGAGCGGATAGCGGCGGGGGCCGCTGTTGTCGGCCTGCCAGAGCGGGGAGTTGCAGACGTCGCAGACGCGCCGCCTCCGGGAGAGGTCTCCCAGTGAGAGCGGCACGCCCTCCTTGTCGAGGACCTGCTCTGCGCAGACCGGGCAGCAGGGGATGCGGAAGGGCTCGCCTGTCTCCTCGTTCCGCACGAGCCTGCCGCCCGCCACGGCCCACCGCTCATTGACGGCGGGCTGCCACCGGAAGGAGAGCTTCGCGCGCTCGCGGGACATGACCGCGAAGAGGGGGGCGGAGCCGGGGAAGAGGCGGAGGCGCTCGAGGTCGGTGATGGAGGTGACGATGGCGGCCTTAGCGCCGGGCACCGTCTCCTCGACCTCGCGCTTCCACTTGGGGACCAGGTGCGGCGGGCAGAGCACCAGCACGCGCCTGAAGCCCGCGGCGTGGGCGGCACTCGCGGCAATGAAGGTTTTTCCGGTGCCCATCTCGCCGACGACGGTGGTGCCCTGGTGGGCCTGCAGCGAGAGGGCCGCGCCGCGTATGGCATCGGCCTGCGCGCCGAGCGGGTTGCGCAGGAGCGTGGGGAGTTGGATGGTCTGCTCGGATGGCCGGTAGAGGGGCGGGTACGACTCCACCACCCGCTGGGCGATGGAGTCCCTGAAGGTGTCGATGAATCCTGCAAGGTCCATGGGGTTCTCCTTTCGTGGGGGACGCATCCCCCACGGACCCCAGGGACCGCACCCCTGCGCCAACCGCCCCACGGGTGGCATGGACGCAGGGCACACCCCTCCCGCCTGCCGGCAAGAGTGAGAGTGTGCCGGCGGGTGTGATCCCCATGGCGTGCCCGTGGGGGCACGTCTTGGGTGTGGTGTTCTGGTAGTGATGTAGGTGCAAATGTTGCCTATCCGCCGAGCTCGCGCCGCGCGCGTTCGAGCGTGTTCCTCGCCTCACCAATGAGGTTGCGGGCGTGGGAGAGCCGGTCGATGTAGCGGTTGAGCCGTCGGTTGCGCACCCGCGACTGCGCCGCGGTCAGCGGCACGGGATTCGCGAGGGCTTCTTTCGCCTCCTTGATGAGCGTCTCGATGTAGCTCTCTGCAGGCAACTCCGGTGTCCGGTGCACCTCAACGCCCATCGGCTCGGTGTCGTCGCACTCCGGGCAGAACCCCGAGTTGACCGCTATGGTGCCGTACTCGTTCACGTGGGCGGTCGTGGGCTTCCGGTAATCGCACAGGGCGCAGACGAGGTCTGCGTCGATGCTCTCCTCGGGTCGGAATGTCATGGGTCCGTTCTCCTTCCGTTGTGGTTCGCTTTCACCCGCTCAGGAGACCTCCGGCTCCGGTGGACCGGCCGTCTCCAGGTCCTCCATCCGCTGCAGGGTCATGACGACCTCCTGCAGGCTGCCGCGCAGGCGAGCGAGCTTCGTGGGGTCCGGCGGCATCCGCTTCATCTGGCTCTCCAGGCTGATGCGTTCGCCGATGAGCCAGGCGCGCAGCGCCTTCCATCGCTCCTCGTCCGGCTGGTTGAATCTCATGTCCATAGCCACGGCCTCGTCGCATTCCGGGCAGTGCCGCCCGTAGATGTATGTGCCGCTGCCGTCGCGCCGGACGTACAGCGTCGTCTCGACCTCGTGCTCGCACTGCGGGCACTCAGCGGTCGCTGGATACTCGTTGGGTGTGATAGTCACGATGTCCTCCGGTTGACGAATGTTGCGCCCGCTAGCTCTGCGGAACGCCGCTCTGCGCGGTGAGGTCGATGGTGAGGCCGTTCCATGCGCTGCGGTCTCCCGCCTCGTAGGTGTAGAAGCCGCAACCGCGCGCGCAGTTCAGGTCGACGCCGGTCAGCTCGTCGTCCTCGACGACCTCCTCCAGCGTGAAGTTCCTCCCGCCGCAGGCGAGACAGGTGATGCTCTTCAGGATCATGGGGTCTCCTCCTTCACTTAGGCAGCGACAGGAGCGCGGGCGGACTCGGCCGCCCACTGCTCCAGCTTCGCGGCCCGGTAGCAGCCCTTCTCCGTGTGGTACGAGCGCACCGGCGTGGTGGCGATCCGCCCGTCGACGACGTCGACCGAGGCGGTCTGCGCGTACGGCTGGCCGGGCATGATCGGCTCCCCGCACCGCGTGCAGCTCTGCGTGAACAGCGTCAGTTGGGGTCTGGCTTGCATGGTTCCTTCTCCTGTATGGGAGTGATGGGGCGTGTGACAGCAGGCGGGGCCCGCCTCCGGTGGGGAGGACGGGCCCCGTGGTGTGGCCTCTATGGGGAGTCCGCTATGCGGCGATGTCGGTGATCTCGCCGTCGTCGAGGCCGAGGGCGACCACGGTGGTGCGCAGCCGCTCCCGCCACGTCTCCGTCTCCTCCGTCTCCTCGACCAGCACCATCTCCTTGGTGGTGCGGCCCTTGACGAGGATGCGGCGTCCGTCGGCCTCCAGGCAGAGGTTGTCGAGGAAGCCGGCCGCGACCAGCATCGCCATGTGCCCGCGGCGCAGCGGCATCAGCGGGCGGGTCCTCGTGTCTCCTCTCGGCCAGAGCGCGTCGTTGATCCCGGCGCTGGCCCAGAGGCCGGAGCGCCGCGCCTCCGACGCGGCCGATATGGGGTCGACCGTGCGGGTGGTGAAGAGCACGTCCCCGTCCGGCAGAGGCGGGATGGTGAACTCCGTGTACGGGGAAGTGGAGAGCTCGTCGAGCGAGCCCGCCGCCCACTCCCGCACACGCATCTCGGCGTGCACGTCGGTGTGCGGCTCGGCCCGGTGGTAGCCCGTCAGCACCACCTGGTCGAACGCCTCCCGCTCCGGCTGGGGGAACGCCCAGCACCGGAGGTTCCGGTAGTGGGACGAGAGGTAACGGGCCGAGACCTCCAGCCGCTGCCGGGGCACGACGAAGACGAGCACGCCGCTCTCGGCGAGGTAGCGCGAGGTCTGCGTCAGGAAGGCGTGTTCGGAGCGCTTCTGCTCGTTGTCGTAGTCGTACGGGGGGTTGAGATAGAGGAGACCGAACGCCCGGTTGGCGATGGAGGTCTGGAAGAGGTCGGCGGCCAGCGCCCGGTGCAGGCGCTCCCCTGCCTCGGCGGCGCGGTCGCGGTGCAGCTCCACGCCGTAGGTCTCGATGGGCATCGTGTACGGCTGCCTCAGCCGCTCCGCGAGCTGCGCCACCGCCTCGCCCGCGCCGCAGCACGGGTCGAGGATGCGGAGCACCTCCGTGCTCCGTCGCGCGCCGTAGGTCACCGGGGCGTGGATCAGCCCGGCGACCAGGTCGACGACGCGGGGCGGTGTCGGGTAGAAGCCGCCCTTGGCCTGTCCTGCGAGTCTCATGGCGTTCCTCCTGCCTGTGTCGATGTCTCCGGCGCCGGATGGCTCCGCACCCAGACGGACTGCGCCTTCCGCTCGCGCGTCTCGCCGCCGGTGTCCGGCTCCATCCATGCGTAGGTGCGGCCGTCCCAGATGTCGCGGAGCGCGCCCCCGACGATGGCCGCCATGTGCTTCGTCGTGCCGACGATGCAGTCTCCGTAGCGTTCATGCGCTTCGGTGAACGTCGGACGCGCCCCGGCGGGGAGGCGCACCTTCGTGAACCCGTGGACTTCGAGCACGCGGTCCTGGACGCGCTTCGCCCTGAGCTGCCCGCGCCCACGCGGGGCCTTGCGCCTGCGCTCGCTCGTCGCGTAGGCGTTCCCGCTCGCGGCGTAGCCGTTGCGCCGCATGTGCTCGGCCATCGTCAGGTAGACGGCCTTGTAGTCCCTACGGGCGCAGATGGCGATGGCGCGGACGACGCAGTCACCCGTCCTGCCACGGTAACCGGCGGCGCGTCTGCCGCCGTCGTCGTAGCGGTATCCGATCATGGCGTGGGGACTCCTGTTCGTGATGGGATGCCCGGTTCCGGGTCCTCCGGCAGGGAGAGGACGCCCAGCGCGACCGCGCGGGAGAGGTCCTCCCGCAGCGATTCGGCATCGGGCCTGCAGACGTAGGCCGCGATCCCGGCCGACTGCAGCGGGGCGATCTCCCCGCTCGAGAGCCCCCGTCGCCAGAGCCACTCCGCCCAGCGTTGATGCAGGGGGAGCGGGCTGCGGCGGTCGAGGAAGCGGTGGTGGAGCGCCGACAGGTCGTCACCCTCGTGCGCGAGCAGGAGGAAGCCGTCGTGCCCCGAGGCGAACTCGGCCATCTTCGTGTACACGAGCGCGTGCCAGCCCCCGCTCGCGGGCAGGCGGGCGATCTTCGTCGTCCAGGTGCCGACCGTGTGGGAGGGGATGACGCAGCGCTGGTAGCCGCCGGAGAGCGCCATTCCGTCCGCGCCCCTGATGATGTGCGCAGGGTCGGGCGGCTGCTTCAGGAGGGAGGCCCAGATGGCCTTGAGCGCGGTCTGGGCGCCGACCATCGAGAGGAACCAGAGACCGTCCGTCTCCGGGTCTCTGGCGAACGCGTCGGCGGTGGCCGAGAAGCCGCCCGCCGTGATCGTGTATAGCTCCGGTTCCGGAGTCTCACGAGGGTTCTGCATGGTGGGTGTCCTTTCGAGTGGGGATATCCGTTCCGGTAGAAGGGTCAGAGCTGGCAGGGGATGATGGCCCTGTCCTTGAAGCTCACGAAGTCCTCTCCGCCGATGACGACGTGGTCGAGGAGGTCGAGTCCGAGCAACTTGGCGCCCTTGTAGATCTCCCTGGTAAGGGCGATGTCCGCAACGCTCGGCTCGGGGTCGCCGGACGGGTGATTGTGGACCATGATGAGGTGGGGAACGGCCTCGACGATGGCGGGGCGCAGCACCTCGGCGATCCGCACCATCACCTGGCTTATGTTCCCCTGGTAGACGACGCGCTGGCCGACAAGGTGGTTCGCTGAGTCGAGCAGGAGCACCCTGAGTTGCTCCTGTGCAAGCGCGGCCATCTCCCGCCCCAGCAGCCTCCGCACGTCGTCGGAGGTGGAAAGGATGGGCGGAGATTCGGGGCGTGGAGGGTGGGTTTCGATGCCGTAGCGCATGGCGAGTTCGCCGAGGAGGAGCATGTTGGAGCGCAGGGCGTCCAGCAGCGCCTCTCCGGGCGGAATGAGCATCGGGTTGGCGGTGGTCATGGGGACTCCTTCGGGTGAGGATGGGTGAAGAAAGGGAACGGGGCCGCCCCCACTTCCGGGGCGGCCCCGTGGTGCGCCCGTGCATGCGGACGTCGGGATGCGGTGATGGGGGGCTAGAAGGGGTCGACGCCCGTGGCGACGGCGTGCTGCGCCGCGGCGTCCTCAGTCCCGGTGTGGCCGTTCTCGTTCCCTGCGCGCTCCCCGTTGCGGGAGTCGAGGAAGACGACCTCTGAGGCGTGCACCTCGGTGCGGTGGCGCCGCTGGCCGTCCTCGGTCTCGTAGCTGTTCTGCGCCAGCGAGCCGCTCACGTAGATGCGGTCGCCCTTGCCGACGTAGGTGTCGACGGCCTCGGCCTGCTTCGCGAAGCAGACGACGTTGTGCCAGTCGGTTTCGGTCTCGCCGCTCTGGCGGCGGCGGTCGGTCGCCACGCGGAACGTGGTGACGGCGGTGCCGCTGGGGGCATAGCGCATCTCCGGCTCTGTGCCGACGCGTCCGAGCAGTTCTACCCTGTTGATGGTCCTTGCCATGATGTGCCTCCTTGCACTGGTGACGTGACGCGGCCCTGCCGCGCCCGGTGTGGTCGAGTCGCGGGTCGCATCCCCCTGATGAGGGAGGCGTCCCGTAAGCACTCCCGGCGGGAGCGGCGGAGTCATGCGGAGCCGTGCTCCGTCAGGCCGCGCATCTGCAGTGCGGGCAGTCGGCCTGAAGCCGCCGGAAGAGGCCGTGCGCCCGCTCGACGGCGCGGCGTCCGGCGGGACTCTCCTCCGGCGCGGGGAAGAGGCGCGCCACCTCCTCGATCTCCTCCTGGAGCTCAGGCTCGCCCGCCTCCTCCATGAGGAACCAGAGATCGGCGAGTGCCTCCTCCACCCGGTCCATGAGCGTCGGGATAGTTGCAGTCATCGGCTCTCTCCCTTCTTCGGGTGATGACAAGCCGCAGGGCCGCCTCTTCGGAAGCGGCCCTGTGCCTTGTCCGGTTGCAGATCGCCGTTCAGGCGGCCATCGGCAGGTCGGCCTCATCCGCAGATGGGACCTCGTCAGACTGAGTCACGGCCTGCGCTCTCTGCGCCTGCTGGACCTTCCGCGCCGCACCCTCGATGAGGTGGGTCAACTCGGAGACGGGCAGGTCGTCGAGGTTCTTCCCCGTCCTGGTCCGCACGGCGGCCCGCATCTGCGCCTCGTCGTAACCCTGGGCAACGCCGAGGTCGACCAGCGTCCGGCGCAGCGACGGTGCGAGCGCCTCAGCCACGCCGTCGCCGTGCAGGGCATTGCCGAACTGGTCGCCGAAGCCGCGCAGCGCGCGCTTCAGCCCGTCGGTCACCGCGGCCTTGTAAGCCGTCTCGTGCCCCTCGGCGCTGTCTTCGGCCACGGTGTGGAAGCCCACGTCCGTGCGCGCCGGCGCGCCGGGGACGGTGACCCGCACCGTCGCGGCGTAGGAGCAGGAGCGGTGCACCTGCGCGGTCTCGGGGTCCACTCGCTCGGTCACCCACTGCGAGACCTCGCCGATGACCTCGTAGCCCCAGCCGCCGCGGCCGAAGATGCGGTTCGCCTGCTCGATGGCCGTGCGCCCCTCGATGTAGGCGTACGTCTGCCCTTTCCGGCCCTTGCGGTACGAGACTAGTCCGGGGTCGAGGGGCTTCTCCAGCTCCGAGACGACCTTCGGCGGGAGGCTGTCCCACAGCAGGTCGTGCGGGCTGTCGGGGACGACGTCCCGGTGGACGCCGTTGTTCGATCCGTCGTGTACCGTTCCGTTCTGTGTCATCACTGTCTCCTTGGAATCGTGTGGTGTGTGTCCTGTCGATGGGGCGCGGCTCCCGGTGGGGAGCACGTGGGCGGGATGAGCCGTCGCGCGTCGGGCATGCGGCCTCCTTCGTTGGGGATGTGTGGGAATCGGCAACGCGGAGCGACCGCTCATCCACCGTGGGAAAGAGCGGTCGCTCCGCGTTGCCGGGGATGGGGTTGGGGCGGCTACGCAGCGGTGCGCGCGGCCTGCACGAGCAGGCGCCGGAACGTTGCGTAGCCGTGGGGGCAGGTGGCGAGGTCTGCCACGTCGGCGACCTCGCGCGGGAGGTTGACGACGGCGGCCCTGCGCCCCAGCAGTTCCGTGAATCGCTCGGAGGCTGCCTGACCCGCCGCGTCCGCATCGAACGCGAGGAAGATGCGGGAGCAACCCGACAGGGTTGCCGCGATGCGCTCGGCGCCCTGCGTGCCGAGCGCGGCGCAGGCGGGCACGCCCCACTGGGCGAGCGCCAGCCAGTCGAACAGGCCCTCGGCCAGCACCGTCCACGACGGAGCGGAACCGAGAAGCCCGGCGCCGAGCACCGGCTTGGCGCCGGGCAGCGCCTGGAACCGGGGCGAACGTCCCGGGTCGACGGCGCGTCCGGCGAGCCACCGGACGCGCCCGCCGGCGGTCAGGTCGGGGACGACGACCATCCTGGCGAACCGCTCGCCATCCCCGGTGAACAGCCCCGAGTTCCTGAGGCGCCCCGGGGAGAACCCCACTCCGGCGAGGTGGGAGCGCAGCCCGCCGCCCGGCGCGTAGCCGAGACCGAGCCGCCTCGCGGTCTCAGGCCGGATGCCCCGCGAGCGCAGGTACGCCTGCGCCTCGGGGCTGTGCCGCAGCCGACCGGCGTAGAACCGGGCGGACGCGGTCAGCAGGGCGGGGTCGGGTGGGGAGACGACCGTGCGCCGGGGCGGGCCGACCGGCCCCGGACGCACGACGGCGGCGCTGGTGTCACATCCAGCGCCGCCGTTCAGACGCACTATGGCCTCAGGGAGGCTCAGGCCATCGATGCGCCTGATGAAATCTAGCACGTCGCCTCCCTCGCCGCACCCGAAGCAGAACCACCGTTCCGAGTCGGCGTACACGGTGAAGCTGCCCTCGGTCTCCTCGTGGAACGGGCAAGCCCCCTGGCGCACCCTGCCCCGCCCGCGCAGCTGCACGCCGGAGGCCTCCACGACGTCGCCCAGCGGGTTGCGGCGCTTCAGCTCTGGCAGGTCGACCATCGTCATGACGCCCCTCCCGCCAACGGGCGTAGACCGCGCAGGCTCCGCCGCGAGACGGTCCGCCCCTGCTGCCAGCGCATGCCGAGCACGGCCAGCACTTCCAGCATCCCGTCCTGATCCGTGGGCGCGAGCATCGCGGCCCGTCCCGTGCCCGCGCTGTATACGAGGGCGTTCCGATCCGCAAACCGCCGCTTCGCCAGGCTCAACCACTCGCCGTACGCCCACCGGGCCTCGTTCGCAGGCGCACTTGCGATGTCTGCGTTTGCGAGGCTTGCCAGCGCCCCGTCGAGATCTCCCGCCTGCCGCTGCCGCCGCGCTTCGTGCACGGCCTGCGCCACGCTCCGCTCACGCTTCCCGCCGATGCTGGCGAGCAGCGCGTCAATCACCCGGCTTGCCAGCTCCTCCAGCCTCCGCTCGGGTCGCTCCGTCACCATCCGATCGTTGAGTCTCACCGTTCCCGTCGTCATCGAGTCCTCCTTTTCGTTGTCGTCTTGTTCCTGTTGCCGAGTCCCACGAGCCGCAGGACCAGCAGCCCCACCCAGGCGAGGCCAACCGCGTTCAGGACGAAGAGCTCCAGGCTGCCGGTCAAGGGCAGAGGCCCCACCAGCAGCAGGAGCACCGCCGCCAGCGCGAACGGCCTCCTGCGCCTGCTCATGAATCCCACGGCCACCCTGATCAGAGTCCAGACGTTCATATGCACCTCCTTGTTGACGTTCGTTGCGGCCCTAGCAACCGTCCTCGTTTTCACTCTCGTGACAATCGCGGCAGACCGAGACCCCGCCCGGATACCGCGTCGCAGAGTCGTCCGGCACGCCGCAGTACGCGCACTCCGGCGTGTAGCGCACCGCAGCCTCCGATCTCCCGTGCCGTCTCATGAGTCCCGTCACCTGTCGAATCAGTCCTCCGACGTGCATGCGCACCTCCTCGTTGTGTTGCCCCGCGCTGGCATCTGTGGCGATGGACTTACTCAATGACTGGTTGGCAAATGGACAGACTCCGCCTCCGGTGTGGATGCCTGGTTCGGGAGACGAAGCGTTGGGGATGAGATGTCCGGCACAGTGCGCGGCTCGAACGCGGAACGGCCATGACGAAAGACACGCGGAACCACCGGAGCCCATCAGTGATGAACCGGCTGCCGCGTGGACATGAAGATGCCAGCCTGCGGCGGATGGCTACAGACTAGCGTGTGGGAAGAAGCCTCAGCGTGCGGGCTATGCCGTGGGCATGAGGCAGGGGTCAGAACGCCGGGTGCGTTCCAACCGTGCTATGGAAGGGACGAAGCGTCTTGGTGCGCTCTACCCAATGGTGTCCCGTCTTCGAAGCGGCGTTCGGGAGAGCAACGCTCGATCCTTCGGCCACCTCCCGCAGCGGGCAGCGGTTATCCCTCTTGGGCTGCCATCGGGAGAGCAATGCTCGATCCTCCCGGCTTTCCGGGTCAGGGAAGGGACCCTCCAGGTTCTATGGCGGGAACGCTGGAAAAGCCTGACAACAGTTCTAGTATTGCTGCCCCGACCCACAGGGGACAACGGTTTTCCAGCCCTGCCGCCAGAATCGCTTACTCAGATGGAACAGGAACGACGGCCCGTCTCTGACAGTCCTCCTGCTTCGTATCCTCCCGGACCACCTCTCTCGGTGGGAACTCTCACTCGCGGCGGTGGGAAGTCCTCCGGCACGACCCAACTTGGTACAAGACATTGGCAACGCATACCGCAATCCGTACCCTGTGGCACATGGAGGCGACTACTGCAGATTCGGCCTCGCAACCCAGGCGAACATCCTGGCGGCCTTGGAGGAACACGGCAACCGCATGACCTTCCCACGCCGTGAACTGGCCGCCCTTCTCGCCCGGTGGACCGGTTCGTTCACCGCGGAGGAAATCATCGCAAGGATGCCCACGCTGGGGCGCGCCTCCATCTACCGCACCCTTCGGCTGCTCGTGGACATCGGCATCCTCTGCAAGACCAAGCTCCCGGATGGCTCCCCGCTCTACTCGCTGGACGGGATGCGCCATCACCATCACCTCGTCTGCGTCTCCTGCGGACGCATCGATGAGTTCCACAACCCCTCCGTCGAGCGCATGCTCCGCGCCATGGCCAACCAGTTCGGCGAGATCGTCGGGCACCGGCTCGATCTCTACCATCGCTGTCAGGGATGCATCGAATGCGAGAGAGAGATCGGAAGCACCCACATGCATGGGGCCTGCCCTCCGCGCAATTGAATCGCTGCGGCCCCTCCCCTCAAGCTCCGCCGCGCCCCTCGGCGACCAGTCACGAGACCGCTCCGCCCATCATCGGGATGCCCCGTTGGACAGAGTCCTCTGCGGGGGCCTTTCGTCAGGCGTGAAACCCGCAGCCTCGTTCTCTTTCCCAATCGTTTCGCTTCCTGCCGCCTTCGCCAGCCCCTACTCCCACCACAGCCCCAGGGTCAGCATCCGGCGCAGCCACTGCCGCGCCTGCGCCCTCGCTCGCTCCACCCGCGCCCGGTTCAGTGCCCGCTCCCGCAACCAGACCTCGTCACGCCTCCGCGATTCGTCCCAGGGCCAACCCGCGGGCGGCAGCGTCAGCCTGCGCTCCATGATCATCTCAATCTCCATCTCCCGCATCCGCTCCTCCGCCACCGCCCGGGCCAGCCTCCCCCCGGCGGCAGCCAACTCCTCCCGCACCCGCCGCCATTCCACGATCAGCGGCATCGCATCGCAGTACACATCCTCCTCGCCGAGTTCCGCGTTCGCGGTCACGAGGTCGGGATACTCCCGCCGGAACGCGGCACTCCCCGCCGGCCTTCTCACCGCGCCCGCCGCTTCCGCTGCGCCTGCCTCGCGCCGTTGAGATTCCAACGCAACCAGCCGCCGCTCCAATCCCCGCAACACCCTGGCCTGCTCCTCCCCCGATGCCTTGAGCCTCGCCTCGACGATCCCGCGCACCTCTTCGAGTCCGCCGCGCAGTTCCTCCCCCAGCGCCTCCATCCGTTGCTCCGACGCCTCGGCCCGCTCCCGCTGCCGTGCCGCCGCCGGACCAGCCCCTGACTGAAGCCCCCGCTCCAACGCCTCTCGCATCCGCCAGGTCAGCTCCCCACTCTCCATGCACGCGGCAACCGTCCGGTGGTCGATGCCCAACACCCGCGCCGTTCCCCGCTGTCCCCGCTCCCGCACCAGGTCGTGCAGCAGCGCCATGAGCCGCAGGCCGTGAACGTCCTCCACGGACTTGCTCTGTTCCACAACAGTCTCACTCGATTCCATCAGTCCCGCCTCCCCGTGCAACTTGCACCACTCACTCGGGGCCGTTGTTCGCGGCCCTCAGTTTCCCCGGTGCGCAACTTGCACCATTCACTCGGGGCCGTTGCACCAGCGCCCCGGAACGAGCGCTGGAACCGAAGTGCTTACCCGCGTGGGTGCTGCCGACCGCGTCCGTCCGACCACGGCCTTGCCCACGACCCGTCCCCTTCCTTCCGTACCAGACTCGAATCTCTGTACACGTCCATCACACCACGACCACGTCCCCGGATCCCATGCCTTGAAAGGGGGGGTGCGCTCACCCTCCCTTTCAAGGCATTCCGCCCGGCTTTCCGTGTTCTCAAACTCGATTGCAGGTACCGATTCATCGGCCGCAAGGAGGTCCCGTGCAACTGCAATCGGCCATCAGGACCACGTCCGGTAGAACAAGGCGACTGTTGCCGCTGACGACGGCGCTGCTGCTGGCGGCGCTGGCCGCCGCAACCGTCAGCAACGCGGCCTTCGCCCAGAGCGGCGGGCTCAGCCTCGTCAACCACGACAGGGACTTCGTCGAGCGCAAGAAGGACGGGGGGTTCATCGCCCGGCCCATCTTCGACCGGCAGGTCAGCGCCCTCCACTACGGCATCCGTCACCCCGAGACCGGCGACTGGGTCACCCCCGTGTTCCGCGTCCAGTCCGCGGGCAACAAGCTTGCGGACGGCTGGGAATACTCCTGGCCCTATCCCGTGCTGCCCCAGCAACCGGACCTGTCTGCCGATGAAGCGTTCCTACTGGTCATCGTCGCCGTGGTCGGCGGCGACTCCCACAACTTCAACGCCGTCATCCCCATCTACCAGCCGACGAGCCTGTGGGACCGCGTGCTGGCCGCCCTCGACCCTAACAGGCTGGCCCGTGCGTTCGCCCGCTGGATCGTCGAGGCCGTCAACGGCGCGCTCTGCGGCATCGTGGAGCGGATATCGGGCCTCGATGCCTGCGGTGAGGGATAGCCCCCATGAACGACGTCCTCACCGGCACCCCCGCAGAACTCACCTACATGCACCCCATCGTCGTCCAGGCCTGGGCGGCCGTCTGGGCAGTCGCCTCCGGCGCACTCGTCGTCATCATCGGTTGGATGGGCCTGAGCCTCATCGTCTCCGAACACCTCGGCAGGCCGCAGGCGGGCTGGCGCGAGCTGGTTCCCCGCCTCGTGCTGGGGCTGGTGGCCGCCGCCTCGTCGCTCTGGTGGTGCGCCCTCGTCATCGACACCGCCGATGCAATCTCAGGCTTTGTCGCCGCAACGCTCGGCTTCACCGCGGCAGACCTGATGAGGGCATCGGTCGACACGCTGCTCACGGCGGTCCAGACCGGGAGCGCGGGTGTAGCCATCCTCATCGCCATCCTCTACCTCATCTACGGCTTCTTCGTCCTCTACGTCCTCGTGCAGATGCTCCTGCGCATCGCACTGATCGACCTGCTGCTGGCGCTCGCCCCCATCGCGCTGGGGCTCTGGATACTGCCGCACACGGCGGGGTGGGGCCGGCACTGGCTGCGCCTGTTCATGACCGCCGTCTTCCAGCAGGCGATCCAGCTCATCGCGCTGTCGATGGGATTCACCATGCTGAACGAGTTCGCCGCCATCGGCACGTTCGAGCCGACCCAGGACCTCATCTGGAAGCTCATCCTCTCGGCCGCGTTCATCTACCTCGCAACGCGGGTTCCGTCACTGCTCGGCAACGCTGGGACGTTCGACGCCTGGCTCCACACCCTTTACTTCGGCATGTCGCTGCCCACCACCGCAATGCGGGCCGCCCGTTCGATAGGCCCGATGCTCGCGGGCGCCGCGGGAGGTCCGGGCGGCATGGCCGCCGGAGCGATGGCGGCCCAGGGAGTGGCGGGAGTGGCGGGCGGCATCGGCAGCGCAGCAGCCGGCGCGATGTCGGGCGGTGGGATGTCCGGTGGATCAACCGTTGCATCGAGCGCGGGAGCGGCGGGGGCGGCAGCGGGGTCCGGAATCGGCGCCGCGCGTTCCGCCGCCGATACGGCGACGCCGCCCGGCGCGGGCGGCGCAGCGACACCCAGAAGCAGCAACGAATAGCGGGGCCGCAGCGCGGTCCCGGGTCGGAAGAACACATGAAGGAGGCAGAGCGATGTGCCGGTAGGACAAGCCAACGAGCAGAACCGATGAGCCAACGGAGGAGACCGGGCGGCGAACGCCCGTCAACGAGAAGAGGAGTGCAAACGGAATGGAACAACTGACGCAGACCATATCGAACCTGGTGGGCATCCTGGTGGGGCTGGTGGGAGCCGTGGGCGTGGGCTTCTTCGTCTACGGCGCGTACCTCTACCTCACCGCCAGCGGCGCCCCCCACCAGATGGAGAAGGGCAAGTCCGCCATGATGACGGCCGTCGCAGGAGTCGTCCTGGCGCTCGTGGCCTACGGGATCATCGACCTCGTCATGAACGCCGTCGTCAACCCGCCCGTCACCCCGGACATCCCCGACCCCACCACGGGCGGGGCCAGCACGACCACGACCGAAGGAGGCTAGGCCATGCGAGAGCATGAAGTTCCCACACACGTGCAGGCCGAGGACAAGGTCCTGCTCTGGTTCACCTTCCCGCAGATCGTGGCGGTCACGGCGGTGGGGGCGCTCGCCTACGGCATCTACCACTACGCCCCGATCCCATCGACCGAGGTGCGCATCGGCCTCGCCGTCCTCTTCGCGCTGGCGGGCCTCGCCGCCATCGTGGGGCGGGTCGGCGGGCGGCGGCGGCCCCTGGTGGCCGCCGACCTGCTCCAATACCGCCTCGGAGGCAGGTGCTACGCCGGGACGCCGGCGCAGCTGGCGCGGAGCGAGCCGCCCGCACCGTCCAACGACAACCCCGGCCTGATCCAGCAGATGACGGAGAAGACGCGGCACCGTCTCCGCAGGCTGCGCAGGAAACCCAGGAGACGCGAGCGGAAGAACGGGCGCAGGCCGCTGCGCTGGCTCCGCAACCGCCGCGAACCCTGCGACCCGGGGAACGGCAACGGCAGAAGTACGGCGATGCGGCGCACCGCACTGCTCGCCGCCATGGCGCTGTTCACACTGACCGCGGTGGCCGCGTCAGGCACTCCGACTCCGGTCCCGACGCCCGAACCGACGCCGGGGCCGGGCACGCCCTACCCCCAGGACAGCCCGGACCGCTGGCGCAACGAGATCGAATTCGACCCACCCGAGCCCGTCTCCGGACGGCGGCTCTACGTCGAAGGGATCGCGGTCTTCGAGGACAAGGCCACGGTCACGCTCAGGGCCGCCGCGGAGATCGACCTCAGCGTGCAGGCATTCGGTGGGCCGGAGGGCCGGGAACTGAGCTTCTGGGGAGCGGCAAGCGTCCGCGCGGGAGGGTCCATCTTCTACACGCTGCCCCTCTCAGGCGACGCCCCGTCCTTCACCTTCGCCTGGGTCGACGAGTCCGGACAGGCCGGAGCGGTCAGCCTCAAGGGTGACCAGCTGCCGCACCCCCTACCGGTCGTAGAGGGAGAGCTCTGCGACGTCCGCGTCACCCAGATCCGATGGAGTCCGGGCGCGCTCACCGGGATGCTGGAGGCAGGGGAGTGCGTCTCCAACATCGAGCACCCGATCGACCTCGTCCTGGTCCAGGGGGAGGAGCACATCGCGGGGCCGATGGTCATGAAGACCCGCGTGACGAACGTCTACGGCTCCGTCACGGTCTCTTCCGGCGACTCGACCGCCACCGTCAACCTCGACCCACCCGGCAGCGCCGCGTTCCGGCTGCCCGTGTCTACGGGCGCGGCCCTGCACGAGCTGAGCCTCGAGGCCACCTTCGAAGCGCACATGCGGGGCAACGCTCCGCCGCTGGTGACGCTCACCCTCATCCCGGAGCGGGAGGAGACCCGCCTGGTGCCGGTCGAGGTATGGCGCCCCGGCACCAGCAAGGTCGTACGCGAGACGGTGACCGTCCGGAACAAGGACGGCACCACCTCCTCCCACGAGATCTCCGCTCGCCTCTCCATCCCCGGTGAGAAGATCACCGTCGTGCCGTCCGTCCTGATCAAGCACGAGGAGTTCATCCTTGGCACGGTGAACCCCCGCGGGAGCGCCTACGGCAGCAAGGAAGAGATCCTGCTCATGGCGCTCACCATCGGGGCGGACGCCCCCTACTCCCCGTTCACGCCACCCCCGCAGCCGACCCCGACGCCTCCTCCCGTCCAGACACAGCTGACCGAGGACGAGGCGGACTGGCTCTTCGGATTCCTCGGGTGGGAGTGGCCGTGGTGAGGCGGACCGCAGCACTCCTGCTAGTCCCTGGCGCGGCGGCGGTCTCCGCCGCCGCGCACCACGAGGAGGGGACGATGCTCGCCGCATTCGACGGCGTGCTGACCGCGATGGCGTATGTGGCAGCCGCTCTTGCCCTCTTCGCCATCGTCTGGGCGGGCTTTGTCCTGATGGCCGAGGGGAGCGAGCCCCGCAACGCGGGCCGCGCACGCAACGCCGTCGCAGGCGCACTCCTCGGCCTCGTCATCGTGCTCTCGGCGAAGGCCATCGCCCTCGCCCTGCGCAGCGGCATCGTCCCCATCCCGTAGCCCCCTCCGATACGAAAGGAGCATCACCTTGCGAAACCTCATCGAACGGATCCAGAGCATGGCGCGCAGCGCCCTGCGCTGCGCCGTCGTCTCCATCCCCGGAAGAGGGAGCGCCGCCCTGCGACAGCTGGCCGAACGCACCAGGAGCATGATGCGCCGAGTCCTGCGCAGGCCCCAAACCTCAGACGAGCAACCCAGGGAACCCGTTGCAAAGCCGCCGCTGCCGCTGCCGCTCTGCTTCATGCTCTCTCACCTCGAGGACGACGGCCTCGTCCGCATCGACGGCCTCAAGCTCGGCGTCTTCGAGGTCATGGGCCTCGAACTGGACGAACCCAAGCTTGGCGCCTTCGCGGGCGCCCTGAATGCCCTAGACTTCCCGCTCCAGCTTCTCATCCGCCAGCACCCGCCCGACCTCAGCCGCATGCGGGAGCGCCTGCAGGAAGCCCAACCCGGCGACCTGCCCCCGCAGACCCGGGCGGCGGCGGAGTCGCTCCGCGGCCTGCTCACCACGCTGGAACGCCGCGACGGCATCCTCGACCGGCGCTTCTACGCCGTCTGCCCGTTCGACCGCGCGGGCGACCTGCGCGGCCTCCTGGGCAAGGCGGGCCTGGCAGCCCATCCGCTCACGGGCCGCGCCCTGCGCCTGCTCCTGCTGGCATCGGCCCTCGGCGGCTCACCGACGGACCGCGACGAGGACGAGCAGGTGGAGGTCACGGTCAACCGTCGCGAGATCCGCGTCGGTGAACACCTCACCCGTTCGCTGCACCTCGGACGCTGGCCACGCGCCCTCGCTCCCGGTTTCCTGCAGGGCCTCATGGCCGCAGGCGCGCCCATGGACCTCTCTATACACCTCGGCCCCATACCCGCCGAGCAGGCCGCCCGCACCCTGGAGTGGCAGAAAGTGCGATTCGAATCCGCCCAGTCCCTCTCCCTGCGTAAGGGGCGCACCATGTCTCCCGAGGCCGAGATCGCACTGGAGGACATCACCCGGCTCCGCGATGAGATACAGCGCGGGCGCGAGCGGCTCTTCCACTCCTCCCTCTCGATCACCCTCCACGCGCGGGACGACGATGCGCTCAAGGAGATGACCCAGCGCGCCCGGGCGCACTTCGCCGCCACCCTCGGCAAGCTCGACACGCTCTCCTTCCGCCAGCGGGTCGGGTTGCTCTCGACGCTGCCCATCGCCTTGAACGCGGTCGCCGAGTGGCGCAGCCTCGACACCTCGTCGATCGCGCGGCTCTTCCCCTTCTCTCCCCCCGACCTCGACACCCGCAGCGGCACCCTCTACGGCATCGACCTGCGCGCCTGCTCCCCCGTCGTCTACGACCCGTGGGACGGCACCCACCTGAATGCCAACACCGCCGTGCTGGCGCGCTCCGGCAGCGGGAAGTCGTTCTCCACCAAGCTCGGCGTGCTGCGGGGGCTGACCCGGGGGATCACCGCCTACGTCATCGACCCGGAGGGCGAGTACGCGGACATGGCCCGCGCCGCGGGCGGACGCGTCCTCTCCCCAGGCGTCCCCGGCCAGGGCATGAATCCGTTCGTCATCAACCAGGGCGACGCCGAGGAGCTCCTGCTCCGCATCGGCAGCCTCCGGCGCCTGATCGAGGTGATGGTCGGCGAGCGGCTCAGCGCCGAGCGCCGGGCCGCCCTCGACCACGCCCTGGCGGGCTACTACGCCGAACCGCGCGAGCGCACCGGCTTCAAAGACTTCTACGCCTACCTGCAGAACGGTGAGGACGAAGTCCTTGCCAAGCTGCTGCGGCCCTTCGCCACCGGCAGCCTCCGCCACCTCCTCTCCGACGAGGGCGACGACCTGCTCACCAACGAGGCGCTCGTCACCGTCTTCGACCTCCGTCTCCTCGAACCCGAGCTGCGCCCCGCAGCCGCCATGGTCTGCACCGAGACCGTCTGGGCCGCCGCCGCGCAGAACCCGAAGCCCCGCCTCCTCGTCGTGGACGAGGTCTGGTCGATCATGCAGCACCCCGAGGGCGCGGCTTTCATGGTGTCGATGGCGAAGCGAGCCAGGAAGCACCGCCTGGGGTTGCAGTTCATCACCCAGGACGTGCAGGACCTCCTCTCCGAGGACTCCTCCCGCGCCATCACCGGCCACTCCGGCAGGGCGCTCCTCCAGAACGCCGCATTCAAGCTCCTCCTCCAGCAGGACGCCGCCGCCATCAGCACGGTCGGAGACGCCTTCGACCTGCCGATCGACCTGCAGCGCTGGCTGCTCTCGTGCCCCAGGGGCGACGGCCTCCTGCTCGCCCGCGGCGGGCGGTTCCCCGTCCGCATCGAGGCAACGCCAGAGGAGGCCGACGTCATCGAGTGGCGGCCCGGCAGGCACTAGCCGCGATCACCATCGAACGGACCCACAGCAGACATGCAAAGCGTGCACACCCACGCGGAAAGGAACTCCGTGAAACTGAACCTCTTCAACGGCAAGGACAACCCTGAGAAAGCCCCCGTGTTGCTGGCGGTCACGCCGCCGCGGACCGGCGAGCGCACGCTCCTCGGCGTCGAGAACCTCCTCGCCTCCATCGCCGTCCCAGAGCCGTTCTCCCTCGAACTCGCGGGCGATGCCGACGGCGTCACCCTCATGACCCGCTGTCAGGGCGGACAGGTGATCCGGGGGCAGATCGCATCCCACTATCCACAGGCCCGCATCCGCGAGGTCGCGCCGGAACTGGACCCCCTGCGGTTGGAGGACCGCGAGCAGGCATGGACGATGACCCTGCGCTCCGCCGGTCCCGAATACGTGCCCCTGCGCACCTTCCGCGACGACGACCTGCTAGATCCCGGTTCCGACCCTCTCATCGCCCTCGTCGGCGCACTCTCCGACCTGCGTGACGGAGAGCGCGTCGTCGCCCGCCTGCTCCTGCGCTCACTCGGCCCCAGATGGGCGGAGCACCACCAGCGCCTCGCCCACGAGCGCCCCCAATCCGGGTCGGCACAGTACGTATACCCCCGCGCGGACGCTCCTCAGGGAGGCGGCCTCGGCATGGCCGTCCTCGGCATCGGCGCGCTCGTCGCCCTCAAGGCGTACCAGTGGGTCCAGGCGGACGAGACCTGGAAGGCCGTGCTGCTGGGGCTCGGCGTCACGGCCGGTCTGATCGTCGCGGGATGGGTGAAGGCGCGGTTCTTCAAGCGCCCACCCGTCTACGACCCCCAGCTGATACGCGAGAAGGTCTCCCGCATCGCATACGACGCGGAGGTCCAGGTGACGGCCATTCTACCGTCCGGCGGCCAGCTCGACCGCGCCGAGGAGGTCCTCGACCGCGTCGCCGCTGCCTACCGCCACTACGACAACCCCGCCGGAGCGAGCTTCGCCGTGGGCGAGATCAAGCCCGCGCCCGTCATCAACACGTCCTTCGATCTCCCCGGGTCCGGGTTCTTCCGGAACCGCAGCGTCATCGGCGTCCGCGAAGCCGCCGCCCTCTGGCATCCACCCGGCCCCGGCGACGAATCGCCCCTGGTCGAGCGCTCCGGCGCGCGGGTGCTCCTTCCCTCACCGAGAGGCGTCAGGGATGGAGCGCTCGTTGGAGACACCACGGCGGGTGAGCTATCGCCGATCCACTTCTCGGACGACCTGCTCCGCCGTCACCACCTCTACGTCGCACGCACGCGCATGGGCAAGTCCACCCTCATGCACCACGTCGCAACCCACAAGATGCGGGAGAAGGCGGCAGGACGCGACCCTGACGCCGTCGTCGTCGTCGACCCCCACGCCGACCTCGTCGGCGGCCTCCTCGAACACGTCCCCGAGGGACTCATCAACCAGGTGCGCCTCATCGATCTCGCCGACGAGACCGGCGCGGTCGGCATCAACCTGCTGGACGCCCGCATCTTCACCGACCGCGACCGCACCGCGGATGCGGTGGTGCGCGTCGCCAGGGGGCTGTGGGAGCAGTGGGGCCCGCGAATGCAGTCGATCCTCGAGCACGTCGTCAAGAGCCTGCACGAGGCGAACACGCACCCGGCCACCGACCCCGCCGGGCAGTACACCATCCTCGACGGCCTGCCCCTGCTCTCCGACGCGAAGTTCCGCACCAGAGTGCTCGCCAAGCTCACCGATCCCTACCTGCTCGAGTGGTGGGCCAGGGACTTCAGCGGCTGGAGGAGGGAATACCGGGCCGACGCGCTGGCGCCCGTCCAGACCCGCCTAGCCTACTACGCATCCTCCAAGCGCGCACGCGCCATCCTCGGCCAGTCCCGCTCCACCATCGATCTCCGCCGCACCATCCTCGACGGCGGCATCCTGCTCGTCTCGACCGCGTCGGGCACAGTGGGACGCGACGTCGCAGCCCTGATCGGCGCGTCACTCCTCAACCTCGTGGACGCCGTCATACGGGAGCAGGGGAGCGTGCCTCCCGAGCAGCGGCGCGGCGCGCTGGTCGTCGTCGACGAGATGCAGTCGATGACGGGCGTCAACTACGAGTCGATGCTCTCCGAGCTGGGCAAGTTCGGCGCGTCCTTCGTGCTCGCCACCCAGAGCCTCGCCAAGCTCGAAGACCTCTCCCGCACGATGCAGGACACGATCCTCGCCAACACCGGCTGCCTCGCCGTCTTCCAGGTGGCGGGCACGGACGCCCGCAGGCTCGTCTGGGAGCTGGGGCGTGAGCGCGTCTCCGAGGAGGACGTCACCTCCCTGCCCGTCCACCACTGCTACGTGCGGGCCACCGTCGGCAGAGAGCGGCTGCCCGCCTTCTCCATGATGGTGCGCAAGCCGGAGCCGGGAGACCCCAGCATCGCCGCCCGCATCCGCGCCGCCGCATCCTCCTACGTCGTCTCCGCCGGCGAGATCGCCGCGCAGCAGGACGAGGGGCGGAGACGGGCGGAAGAGTTCCGCAGGGGCGTCGAGGCCATGGAGGACGGCGGAGAGCCTGCACAACGGGCGGAGCAGAGCGGCGTTTCCGAGGACGCGGAGCGGCGGAAGCAGCGCAGCAAGTGGAACCGGGACGGAGGGGTAGCAGGCGGGGCGGACGAGGAGCCTCCCGGCGAGGCGAGTGGGGAGCACGAGGAATGAGGCGCACCAACTGCGAGGGAGACCTGCTACGGTTGCTCGCCTCCATGCCCTTCCTCGACCGACTGGAGATGGTCGCCGTCTCCGGCTGGTCGAGGGGCGCGGTCTACGAGGCCGTCGAGCGGATGGAGACCGCAGGCCTCGCATCCTCCATCCCTCACGCAACGGACCTCGTCCCCCCGACCCGGCGCTTCCACCTCACCGCCGCCGGCATCGGCCGGCTGGCGGGAGACGGTGGGATGAGCATGGACGGCCTGCTGCGCAGCCGCCCCGTTTCCGCCGAGTGGCGGCGCATCATGCTGGAGCGCCTCGACGCGGTTGCCGTCATCTACCGCCTCGCTTCCTCCATCGCCAATGCCGCCCACCCCATCCGTTTCCGGTGGTACCGGGCCATGCCCATGGACGCGGCCATCGCCCTGCCCGACGGGCGCGTCATCGCCGTCGTCCGGCAGGGGCTCACCTCGGACAGGACGGCATTCGCCAAGCGGCTCTGGCGGTTGTGGGAAGGGCCGCTCCCCGGGGCCGTCCTCATGCTCATGCCGGACGAGGCACGGCTGCGGCACGCAGGAAGACTGGCGCGTGGCGCGCCCGTCATCTCGTTCCTCGCGCTCGAACGCGACGCGGCCGCCGGAGGCGCAAGCGCTCCGCTTTGGCGTCTTCCGTCGGGGGCGGCCGTCGATCTACGCACCGCGCTTTCGCATACGAGGCAGCGCAGCGCATGGCCCACCGAGGGCCGTCCGGCGCGCGTATCGCTTCCCGAAGACCTCACGCTCAACGGCCCTGAGCTAGGCGCCCCCGCCTGCCTGCTGCCCGCCCTCCTCAAGCCCGCCGAGAAGCACGCCATCGACCTGCTCGCCGACTGGCCCTGGATCTCGCCCGCCCATCTGAGCGACCTGCTGGGGGTGGAACGCTCAAGGCTCTCGCAGATCCTGCAGAGGATCACAGGGCTGGGCCTCACGGTCGACGCCGTCGTCGCTGGGCGCCGGCGTCTCGCCCTGGCCGACCGGGCGCTGGCGATGCTGGCCCGCAGGGACCGCGCCGCCGTCGGCGTGACCCGGCAGCGCTGGAGCGCCGCTCCACTCGATCCCGATGCTCCCCTGACGTGGCGCAACGTCTCGGGCGCGAGGAGCAGGCAGCTGCTCAGGAATATCGAGCATACCGAGTCCGTGCACGGCTTCGCCGCTGCGCTGGCCCGCCAGGCCCCTGCCCTGGGCTGGGAGGTCGTCCAGCTCGACCCGCCACGCCGTGCCTCGCGGTTCTTCCGGTTCGGCGACCGGCTCCACTCGGTCCGCCCCGACGCCTTCGGCAACCTGCGCAAAGGCGGCGCCACGTGGCCATTCTTCCTGGAGTGGGAACGCCGCGCCGTGCGCCCCGTGACCATGGCGGCACGGATCGCGCCGTACCTGCGCTACTTCTCGACCCGTCAGCCCGCTGACGACCACGGCGCGCAGCCCACCGTCCTCATCGCCTTCGACTCCGACCTCGCAGCGGGCCACTTCCTGCGCGTGGCACGGCAAGAGATGACACGAACCGGGGTTGGAATGCCCCTGTGGGTCTCCCACAAGACCGCCCTGAACGAGATGGGCCCGCTGGGACCGGCCTGGCAAACGCCACGTGGCGCGGAGCAGGCCGGTCCATTCCGGTACCCCTGAACACGTGCGGCCGGGTCTCAGCTTCGGGTTGCCGTCGAAAGCAGCGCCTATGGAGCCCAATGACGATAGACGCGCTGACGCTCCTGCTCCCAATACGCTCGCTCGTCATCTCTGGCAGGGTCGAAGCAGCCCAGGGTCTTGGCGAGATTGAAGAATCCGGGGCCCGACCTCCTGCTCTCCGCATTAACTACGACCGCAGTGAGCAGCGGTCTATCCTCGCCATCCTCGTGCCGGTTGATCACGTCGAGGGCGTCGATGAGACGTCGCGAGCGCCAATGCAAGTCGACCGCCTTGCCCAACTCTCCGTAGGTGACAGTGCTCCCGCTCCTGGCAATCTCCAGGAGCTTCTCGCGGATGGCCTTGGTCATTGCGTCCATGCGGCGCAGCTTAGTACGCAACGCCTGGGGCGGACAAGGCTCACCGGGCCTTGATGCAAACCCACTTCCGAGACCGTGTGCTTCCCGAGTTCGCGCAGGGTGGACTGGGACTTGCTCTCCATGTCACCGCGGTCTATCGAGTGACTTCCGCCACAGTCTCGACGAGCGCCGCTGCCAACTTCAAAGCCTGCGCGGATGTCAATGTTCCAGCCGACGACCCCCACCTGAGATTCACGGACTGCGGGCCGATATTCCTCATGTCTTCCTGAGTCCGCAGGACAATATCCTGTCCGTAGTCGGTCTTGATGGTGCGTTCCATCTGTTCTTTCTCCTTTCGGTTCTTCCTATGTCTACCTGTGCAACCTGCGCCATCGTCGCTACCAGTACAGCCTGGCGGTCACCGTCAGCGGGATGACGACAGCGCGCTCGGGTCTGCGCTGGCTGTAGCTCCCAAGGACGTTGTTTACATGCGTGAGGCGGGAGTAGCCCAGCCAATGCCGCCGTATGGACGCCCGTAATTGTAATAGGCGATGAACCCCGGCAAACACGTTGAGTCGCTCTGCGTTGGAGTAGTACGATAGCAGGTACGTCCACTCGGCCTACATGATGCGTCAGTTTGCATGCGAATGGGGTCTACGATGGATTGAAAGGCACATTGACACTCGGCCGGAGCCACCGATAGGGTCTGCCTTGCCGTGCTCACGGGCAATCCATCGAAGGAGGGAAGAATCCCGAGAACGGGAGAAGCCTGTGACAGAACTGGTCTCTGTCGGGATGATGGCATGCAACGGGTGTGGGCACTACGGTCGGCCGATATAGGGCGGAGAGAGAACGATATGTTTGTGTGCGTGAACTGCTTCGAGGACCCCGGGCTAGTCAGCTTTATCAAAGAGAACGCGGTTGAAGAGGAATGTTCCTTCTGTTCGTCCAAGGGCGCCACACCCATCGCAGCATCTGTAGACGAAGTGTCTGAGCACTTCCTTAAATGTCTGTTCCGGGAGTACGATCTCGCGGTAAATCAACTAGGCTGGGAGGGTGGTTGGGTGGGTACGTATTGGGATACCGATGACCTGGTCTATGAAATCGAACTGGAGTTTCCGCAAGATAACCAAGACCAATTGTTACCAAGTCTCTTTGGCGAATATAGACATCAGGACTGGTGCGAAGCACACGCTTACGGTCTGAATGACGCGGAACAGGCTCGATTCGGTTGGGAGCATTTTTGCCAGGTGGTAATGCACCAGCGGAGGTATTTCTTCCTAGATTCCGACCTTGATCCAGACGACCCGGAGATTTACAGTCCAGGAGATGTCCTCCGTACCATTTTTGAGTACGCACACCAAGCGGATCTGTTCCTAGAGATGCTGCCAGGTGCTAATCTGTTCAGGGCGCGATGGGAAGGCGGCAACCCTCACTTTGAAACGGCTCAAGAATTAGGGCCACCACCAGCGGACAAAGCGACTCAATCTAACAGGATGAGCCCAGCTGGTATTCCTATGTTTTACGCTTGCGACGATGCGGAGACCGCCCTCAGAGAAACCGCAAACGGCCCAGGGTACTTCGCAGTGGGCCAGTTCGAGGTTCTTCGTTCCGTAACCTTGCTTGACCTAAGCGCGATTCAACCTATTCCAAGCCTATTCGAACAGATCTCCGACAGTACCGGTTTTCTACCCCGCAGGGTTCTCACTTTCCTAAATCATGTTGTAAGACAGATTGCTCACCCCATCGAGCGCGGCGAAAGGACGCATATCGACTATGTGCCGACGCAGGTCGTCACGGAGTTTATCCGTGACCAAGTGACGTGGGATGGCTCTCATGTCGATGGCATCAAGTACTCCAGCTCAGTGCACCCAGGCCATGCTTCCTACGTGCTCTTCGCTGAGCAAGGCAACCTGCTTCCCGCACCGGAGGTCCGTTCCTACGACGACCGGTGGCTCGAGTTGACTGGAATCCAACACCATTGGGACGATGTTGAATGGCTCTCCAGTTCTCTAGTACCAACGCCAACCCCGTAGGTCGCACCTCAACCAGCATACGCGTAGAATCCGCCGAGTCCAGTCGGCGAATGCTTGATAACGACAAGGAAGAACGCACGGCTACGAGCGCCAATCTCGCCGCCTGCATGAACGCCTCGCCGGCGGGCACGAAGGCGGCGGACGGGCTTCTGCCCCCCATCCATGTCTTTCAGGTAACGCGCTCACCTGCGGCGACAACCTAGACATTCTCAAGGAGCCGCCCGACGGATGCCGCTTAGGGAGTCTCCAGACAACGGGCGCTTGCGCGCTGGAGACCCGCTGTGCTCCCATGGATGCCATCACGAGCCGCCGTTCGGCGGCGGGAGCACGGAGTTGACGATGGATGAGAAGCTGCGCCGGCTGGCATGCGCCGGCGAACGGATCGCAGAGGCGAGGGAGCGGGCAGAGCACACGCAGGAACGGCTGAGCCTCCTCATGGGAGCCAGCCAGGACGACGTTCGGTCCTGGGAGGCGGGCCTGTCGAAACCGTCAATCGACCAGACCGTGAAGCTGGCGTCCGTCTGCGGTACGACGCCCGGCTGGCTGCTGGGCCGGGACCTGATCGAGGAGGCCTTGCGGGAGGAGGCGGAGCACACCTACGTCTGCATCCACCCCCACACGAACATCCGCGACCTGCCCCTCGAAGACCTGGAATCGATACGGGAGTTCATCGTCCATGTGAAACAGCGGAGGGAGTCCCGCGCCGGTGACGCTGCACCTCCGAGCCTCCATCCCCGGTTACACGCTGAGCACACGTCCCCCGGATCCAGGGTTCCCACACGCTCTCCGTGGCGTCCTGCCTGAGTCCCCTTCGCGTACTAGGCACGCCGGCCCAGGCGTGCGCTTGAACGATACTTCCTCGGTATGCGCATCTTTCTTGTCACCTCGGTCTCCTCCGACCGTTCACCTGTCGATAGGCTGATGCGTCTGCGCAAGGTCTTCTCCTCGGTCTTGTCGTCGATCCAGTACGCAACCAGGCCGTACGTCGACAGCCGGTACACCAGCTCGATCCACCCGAACACACCATCGGTCTCCGGGGAATCGCCTTCACCCTCTCCCCGCAGACCATGCAGCATCTGCGTCATCCGATGGACGGTATGTTCGAACGCCTGAACGAACTCGCGGAGTGCGGTTTCCAGCGGCTGCTTTTCGGCGTCCCGCCGCTGACCCAGGGTGTTCAGGAAGACCCACAGCTCGGTGCACCCCTCATGCCAGCGAGCCAACTCATCCGAACCAGCCTCCCAGAACCGGCCACCGTCGTCCCTCAGCCGTTCGATGGCGCCCATGGCATCCCGCACGTGGATGGACGACGGTTGAGACTCGAATGGACGGACGATATCCAGCAGCCGCAGATGACGTCTGTTCCTGAACCGGAGCGAATCCTTCGGCTGTTCGGGCACCACCCCTGGTATGGCAGCCCTGAGTTGGAGTCCCAGGGCGCGCACCAGCTTGAGCACCGTCGCGAACTTCGGGTTGCCATGCGCGGACAGAGACCTGTACAGGCTCTCCCTGCCCAACCCGGAGTCCTGGGCGACCGCAGCCATCCTCCGGGCACGGGCGATATCCCCGAACGCGGCCATTATCAGGCTGAGGTCCCCCTCTTCCAGGGCGACGTTCAGGTAGGCGGCCACGTCCTCTTCGGTTTCCAGGTGCTCCGCCGGATCCCAAGACCGCGTCTGCGTCCTTGCCATCCCTGCCCTCCTCCTACAGTCCTCTGGTCAGGTCCAGCGCCCTGCGTATGTCCCGCTCCTGGCTCGCCTTGTCGCCTCCGGCAAGGAGGACGACGAGGGTCTGGCCCCGCTGCGCGTAGTACACCCGGTAGCCCGGTCCGTAGTCAATTCGCATCTCAGAAACGCCCTCCCCCACCGGTCTCACGTCCCCAGGGTTGCCCAGGGACAATCGCCGTATGCGGCTGTCGATCCGCACCCTCGCCGCTCTGTCCCGAAGCCGCCTGAACCACCGGGCGTAGGCCTCGGTCTGGCGAACCTCAACCATCATTTGGATTGTATCCTGCGGGATACATTACTGCAAAGGATGGCGGTCCTTCCCAACGGCCCCAACCGGCCGGGGAGCACGTCACGGGGCGTTCTGGACGGCGAGCAACTCGCGACGGCGCAGGGGGAAGGCTTCCGGCCCTCATCGGCGCAACGGCACAGCCGGGGACGCGGCCGAAGGCTCCCTCCCCCGCCATCAGGGGGCCATGGCCGGGGGCTCCACGACGACGAGGCCGATCACGGTCAGACGGCCTCATCTCACAACGGCTTCCGGTTCACGCGTGACCGGCAGCAGGTGGTGCAACAGGCCCATCTCCTTCGCCACGGTGAACAGGGAGATGAGGTGCCCGGGGTCAGGCCTCGTTCCGTTGCGCCAGCGCCGCATCATGCGGGCGTCTATGCACAAACGGCGGGCAAGCCCCCGCGACGACAGCCCTGCGGCAGCCTTGAACCGCTCCAGCCGGAGGGGAAAATCCTCCGGGAACCGCGACGGCTCTCTGCGGTAGACCCAGCGCTGGCGGCCCATAGCCTATTTCGCCCCGCCAGCGCCCCCTGAGTCCTCCGGGAGCATCGTCTCAATGCCGCCGGGGACCCCATGCACCAGACGCATGATCGCCCACAGCGCTTCGCCCCTGGGCCGCACTCCTCCACGCCATCCCTTCACCCGGCCGTGCTTCACGCCGAGACGCGCCGAGAACTCCTTCCACAACAGACCGGAGAGCTGCTTCAAACCCTCCAGCCGCTCCGGAAAGTCCTTCGGAAATAG
This sequence comes from Dehalococcoidia bacterium, assembly GCA_034428575.1. Lineage (GTDB taxonomy): Bacteria > Chloroflexota > Dehalococcoidia > Lucifugimonadales > Australimonadaceae > Bin16. Next base: position 43,071 of record DAOUHP010000053.1, read on the forward strand.
ATCTGGGCGGAAACCCGCGATCGACTCTTGCATATCCATGGTGCTACCTCCTTCTCCCGTACGTGACGGTCAACTCCTCGTTCAGAAGCTCTCCCAGTCCATCCGGCACCCGCGTCGCCAGCCGCACCAGCGCCAGCATCGCGCCGCCGCATGGCTCCGCGCCCTGGCGCCAGCGCAACACCTGCCGGTCGTCCACGCCGAGGCACACAGCCAAGCCCTCCCAGGAGAGGCCCGCAGCCTCCTTGAGCACGGTCAACCGCTCGGCGAAGTCCTCCGGCATCAGGGAGACGCCGGGCAGGAATAGCGGCAACGGGGGCTGGCGCTCGCTACTCATCGAGATTCACCACGATGAACAGGTCGTCGAACTCTGTCACGCCGAGGACCTCCTGCAGGCGCCGGCGCTTCTCCGGCGACGGGAACCGCCTTCCGTTGAGAAGCATCGAGACGTAGCCCGACGTGAGGCCGGTCAGGCGCGCAAGCTCGTTCTGCGTCATGTGGAGCCGGTCCATCAGGCTCCACGCCGCATAGGGGTTCAGCTTGACCTTGCGGAGAGGGCGCTTACCGGCCATGCCCGTCCTCCGTCCATGGAAGGCCGCCGTCAGCGACCGGGGAATCACCGGAGCCGTCCTTGCGCTCGTAGTCCTCCCACCCGGCCGCGCCCTCCCTGACGAGGGAGGCCAGGTGGGCGCGAACGATCAGGCGGGCGAGGATCCTCAGCCCAGCCAGTCGTAACGCTTCCTGCTCTTCCGTGAGCCACGGCTCTTTCCTCACGTGTCCCGTCCTCGTTGGGGAATCCAGGGCCTCTGCGCAGGCGTCGAGCCTGCCGGTGCGCTCCGTGATAAGAACGTTTGTTCGTATAAATGGAATGTATCAATCTGTGCGGAGCCACCGCAATGGCCTCAGGACATGAATCGCTCGTTCCGTTGACAATTGCTCACTGCGATACGACAATCATGCAACAGGAGCTAAGTCATTGGCGATTGCAGGACTATGACAGAAGAGTATGTGCACGAGAGATGACGATGGTCGCCGACGCGAATTACCACGGCCTAGAGCTGGGGCCGCTGCTCCGGCAGTTGCGCGCAGGCAGGAGCCTGCGGGAGGTGCGCCGTCTCACCGGCATCTCCAACTCCTACCTCTCCCAGATCGAACGGGGCGACCGCATCCCCGGCCCTGCCCTGCTCAGGCGCCTCGCAGCCCTCTACAACGTCGATGTCCACGTCCTGATCGAACGGGCCGGGTTCCTGGACAACGCCGGGGAGGAACCGCCGGTCGACGAGCCGCTGGAGATCGAACGCGCCTTCCAGTACGTCCTGGCCGACCCCAGGTTCCGCTTCGGCGCACGGCTCGAAGGGCCACTCTCCCTGGAGGCCAAGCGATTCATCGTCCAGATGTACGACCGCTTTACCGGCAAGCGCCTCCTGGAGTGAGCATGCACACACTGGACGAACTCTGCCGCGAGATCATCGGCGGTGGCCCCGCCGAGGAGCCTCTCGACCCCCACTGTCTCGCCGCCGTGTTCGTGCGCTTCTTCGGCCTCTCCGTCCGCCCCCGCCTCGACGAGCTGACCAGCCTGCTGCACACTGCGGGGGTCGGATCGGTCTCCGGAGCGCCGCTCCCCCGCGGGCTCCGGGGCTTTCACGCCAGCGCACCACAGGGCGGGTACGACATCCGCTACTCGGAGGACCAGTGGGAGGGCGCTCAGGAGCACACGGTGCTCCACGAGACCTACGAGATCATCTGCGAGACGCTCAGCGGCCTGCATCCCGGCTCCCCTCCCGTCGGCAACGTCTGCCGCGAGGCCGACCGCTTTGCCGCAGCGGTGCTGATGCAGCCGGGCCCGTTCGCCGCCTACGCCAAGGCGACCGGCTTCGACGTGGTCGCCCTCCAGAAGCGATACGGCCGCGCGTATGCCTCTGTGACGCTGCGGTTGGGCGAGGTGATGCGGGACCAACCCCTGCTGGCGGTCCTGTACGAGCGAGCGGAGATAGGGGAGCCGTCCGCTTGGGCCAAACCCCTTGCCCCCGGTGCGTTCAGGGTCACAGTGGCGGCACGGACGCCGGGATTCGTGACGATGGACGCCCCTCTGCTCGGCAACCCGCGAACCGGCATGCTACCGTCTCCCGACTCGACTGCCGAGCGCGTTGCGCTCACCGGCAGGGCCACATACGCCGAGGAGGGCGAGGTCGCGGTCGCCGCGAGGCCCGTCTTGTGGCACGGGCGGCTGGCGAAGGTGGCCGTCGCCGCCGTGCCTCACCGCGACCGGTCCATGCTCCTGCCCCAGCTCGCCAACGCTCCATTCGAGCGCCTGCACGCCGCGACTGTAACGACATCTCCATAGGGCGGCATACCGTTCTGCCACCGCAGGCCACCCGCCCTCTTGGCACGTCGGACGACAGGGCTGCCCCGGTCGTACGGGAGGAAGGCTCCAACAACCTGTTTCCGTGTCAATTCCCGTGTAACCCAGGCCATGGCCGGGAATCCCACGTCAGAGGAGATATGACCACGGCCTCGCATTCAACACCGCCGGGCTTGGAGAGCCGCCGCCCGCACTTCGCCGGACGGGCTCGGTACGGGAAGGCGTTCAGCGTTGGGGAGCAGGAGGTGCGAATCAGTCAGAGAGTTGAGGTTGGTAACCCGCGGCTTGGGAGGCGTGGCCTGTGGTCCCCAACAATAGTGGCCAGATGTCGGCTGCTACGCAGCCCCACTTAATGCGCAGGGGTGGGTGTTGTCTCAGTTCAGGAGGTCAGGGTGATGGGCGCAGTCGATAGCCCCATTGGACCCGCAGTTGGTTCTCGATCTCCCACAGAACGCGACCAGCCTTCGCCTGAGGAAGCCATGCGTCGAGCAATTGAGCGTATCCAGTCGCGGAACTATTGGCGGGGGGTTCTTGGCATGCCGCTCTTGCCGCTTCCAGAGTTCCGAGAACCGCCTCACGGTCCCTTTGGTTGGGTAGTTGCTTCCAGGCGTCGAATAGGCTCGACAGCAGCAGCTCAATGGTTGCGTCGTCGATTACTGGCTTGGCTTGGTTGTCCATGCTAGCAGGAGGTCACGATGATGGACCGTAGCCCCGGTAGCGACAGAACAGAACGGCGTGCTCCAAGCCTTCCAGCATATCTGCGGCATGGAGATACGCTGCCTCGAAAGCTCGCTGATCTCCAGGAGACCCTGGCAACAGCAGAGCGATTAACTGGAGGTTCTGCCGGGCCGACCGCAGCACAGCCGATCCACACGGGCTATCTGCGATCGCCTCGGTCAGCGATGTAAAGACGTACGACTGTGCCTGCTTGGTCCGCTGTAGATGCTCCGCGTCAGGGTTCGGCGCCATGGTGTTCTCCCCCGGAACCAGCTTGACATCAGTCTAGCATGGGGCACCAGGGCACATGTGGTTCTGGGAGCTTCCAGCCTACACCGACGGCGGGCCCCTGCGACCCAGACAGCGATGCCAGACCCGGTAGAGCCACCCGCCATCCCGGACCACGTAGATCAGCGGCAACTCCAGCACCCGGTTGGTGGCCAGCAGGTCGAGGAGGAACAGTAGGTTACCCAGCACTAGCGGCAGGGCGCTCCAATAATGGTAGAGCTCCGCGATGGCTATGCCGAGGATGATGCCTACCTGCGCCCGCTTGCTCCACCCTCCGTAGTTCGCCAGCAACCAGACTGCCAGGAGCGCAATCATCCATGCCAAGATCGTGTAGGTGAGCCCTTGCACCAGTGGCCCGCCGAAGTCGACCAGGCGCGGGATCCTGATCCCGAACGCGATGAGCGCGAGGAAGTACGCATGGGCCAGGCTGATACGGGATGCTGTGCGTGCGAACCAGAGCGTCACTACGAGCAGGGGAGCCGCCCCGTAGAAGTACGGGAGCCATCCGGCGTAGGCCACACCGAACCACAGGACGCTGACCACTGTGTACGCGAGCATGAAGCGCCAGACCAGGAGCACGAACGGCGCCGCATGGCCCCGCGCCCATGGGTAGGTGATAGCCAGCAAGACAGTGTTGATGAAGGTGTCCCACGGCACCGGGCGCAGCCCCCACCAGAACAGGTCCCAACCCTGCGCGTCCAACAGGTTGATCACGCCGTTATAAACGACGACTCGGATGAACGGCAGCACGAACAGCAGGACAAGGGGCCAGCGGTACTTCTGCGGCTCAGAGGTTACAGGTCTCACGGATCACCTTATGATTAGTCCCGTTCAAGCGTCGGGTCGTACCGGCAGAGCGTCTGGCCATGGCCCACGTCCTGGAGCCGCTGCGGTGGCGTGCAGTCCGGCGTTACGATCGACCAGCCGAGCGCCAGCAGCGCGATGACTGTCAGCGCCACCAGTTCCCTCATGGCGCTCTGCGGATGCGGGCGGGCTTGGGAGGCACTGCGGCCTGCCCGCCCCGCCGACTGCAGTTACGCTGGCTCGTTGATCGCCTCACGAAGTGACTGGATGCCGATGACACCTCGTTCAGGCCTCGTGTGCCGTCTGGGCCGCTGTCTGCGCGGTCTTGGCAGCGGCCAGCCCGGCTCGGGCCTTGTCCTCGAGCTGAGCCAACCGCTCCTCGATGTGTCGCGTGGTCATGCTGGCTCCTTGATCGCCTCACGGAGCGCCTGGATGCTGGCCAGTGCAGCCTGTAGGGCCGTGGTCGACGCGTATGCAGATGACTTGGCTGCCTCGGCGGTGTCTCGTGCCTTCCCAGCGGTGCCTTGTGCCTTCTCAGCGGCGTCCCCGGCTGCCTCGGCGGTGTCCATAGCTGCGCTGGCAGCGTCATGGGCGTTCTGAGCTGCTGTCATGCCGGCACGGACCTTGGACTCGATGTCGGCCAGACGTTCCTCGATGTGCCGCGTGGTCATGCTGCCTCCTTGATCGCATCACGGAGCGACCGTACTCGGCCTATCGCGCGGACCACGTCAGACCGAATGCCCTCCAGCGCAGCCTTGTTCTGCTCCTCTACCTTGTCGACGCGTCTCCGCGTCGCTTGCAGTTCGGCGCTTATCTCGGCCAACTGCTCCTCGATGTGTCGTGTCGTTATCAGCAACCCCCCGTTGTGGCCGTGATTTCACCGTGGTCGACGTAGACGCCGCCGCCGCTGCCAGTAGCATGCAGCCTACTATGCGGAGAAGGTCTCTAGGGCGGCGTCTTTCATGGGGTCTCCTTCAGGACTCTCAAGGGTGGGGGGAAGTGATTCTGAACAGGAACGGGGTGTACCCCGGCATCGTCAATACCGAGGAATCTCCGCTAAGTGAGAGGGCTCAGGTTCCTCACCCTCATCAGCAGCCTCATCGCATCGGCTATCTCGATCTGTCTGTCCAGCTCGCCATTGAGATCGATGTCTCCACCGAGCGCCTGACCGGGCAACTGGAGGGTATGCTCCGCCTGAGCGAGTATCCGCTCCCGTGTCGACTCGTCGCATTCCATCCTGATGGCCACGCCAATGGCGTTGATGAATCTCTCGACTGCTGGTTCCATGCTGCTCACTTTGCGGATGTTACGCACGTACTGCGTTATCGTAGCTGCGAGGTCCAGCGCCTGGTCTGGAGTCAGCGTTCCCCCCTGCTTGCCGGGCTCGTAAGGTTGCCACTCGATGTAGAGCCGGTCCGGGCGGGGCGTACCTCCACGAGCAGCCTGCTGCTCGTCCGCAGGCTGGAGCCGGTGCGAAGTGGCGACGTGGTTCCCGCCAGCTGGTTCAGGGTGACGGTATAGATCATGGACGTTTCGCCCCCGCTGGACTATGCCCTCCTCTGTAGTGGCTCGGAAACAGCTTCGGCGGCCGCGGGATTCGGCAGTCCGCCCGCCGGGATGCCATCGACCGCGCCCCTGCCCCTGGGAGCCCAGTCGCAGGTCTGCATGAGTTCAAACCCAGCATTGGAGATCACAGGAACGGAAGCCAAGTAGACCCTTCCCAAGGCAAAAGCTGAGGCAACGGTACCACCCTTCTGTGAACATTCGATGGATTTAGCCGCTGTGTAGCGCTGTTTTTTTGGTGACAGTTTTTCTGAAGAATGGTACAATCGGCCTGCCTCTATCTATTCAGCCTAGATTCCGCTCGGGCGTCCGGCACGACGTCATACGGGGGTTGCGCTATGAGCATGTCCGACACTCCCCACTCCGAGGCGGCGGCCCGGGAGGACCGGCTGGCCCGCCTCATCGAGGCCACCCTGCGCCTGCATTGTGAGGAGTGCTGTGACCGGCATGTGCCGTAGCACCGAGGTGACCGTCACACTTCGGGACCGCCATCGCGTGGCACCGCGGTACACTATTTGGTGACGACCCTGATGGTGAGGTCGTTCAACTCGTGCATCAGAATCAGTATGCCGTCGAACGTGATCTCGGGCTTCCCGGGCTGCGATCGTAGAAGCGCTGGCAGCTGAATCGCGCTGCGGAAATACTGCCGTTCCGCGTCAGCGGTCGGGTGTATCAGCCAGTTGCGCAAGAGCCGGAGGTCGTTCAGGAAGTCAGATTGGACCGCATGCGGGTCAACGTGGAAGGCCTCTGCAATCTCAGTCCGTGTCGGAGTCTCCCAGAATCCATACATTGAAGTCACGAGTGACTTCGCGTAGAGGTTCTCGAAGCCGTCGTCTGAGAAGGACGCCATCGCCATGCGGCCTGTGATCATGGTGGGCGAATCCTGTCGAGAGCCGTCTGGATGAACGACGGCTACTGTAATCGGCTTATCGAGATTAGAGAGTCGGATAAGAAAACTCTCCTGTATCGACTCGCGGTGAGTTGCGATGGCAACGAACCAGACGAAGGTGATGTGCCATTCGTCGACCAGCTGTTGCAGTGCATCCATGACCGGCGGGTATTGGTCGGTGTTGATAGTGGCATCGGACAGCAGTTCCAAGTGTCCACCAGCCCAGTTCAACTCCATCGACGTGCTCACGGGAGTCTCCTCAGTGGTGATGGTTCGGAGCGGGCCTGACGTCGGCCTATTTGACTTTACGTCAAGTGGACCGCTTCCGCCGTCTACGGGACGGATTCAGGCGTTGCAATGACGCGAACTTCCCCCCGATTCCGCAATGGCCGAAGCCGAAGTTTGTCGTCTCCTCACAGGGTGCTCACTCCTGAGCGGGTTCCCTGGCGGATTCAGCTGATCCAGGCGTCTTCCCATACATCGCCTTCCGGCTTGAGCCACCACCTGCAGCCGTAGTTGACCAGGTACTCGTGCAACTGCAGCGTGGGCAGGTCAACGAACGTCTGAAATAGCTGGACCTAGGCTTCTATAGCCTTGACCAGCTCCGGGGAGTAGGGCTCTTGAGGATCACGGTCTACCGGGCGTCCTGGTCCTCATGCGATGCAAAGTATTCCCGGCCAGCACGAAGCCATCGCAGATAGGCGGCATGGAGGTCCGCCACCCGCGGACTCGCTACTCCTCGGGCTGCTCGAGGGTGACTAACCAGTACACGGTATAAGCGGACAGCGTCAGGATCAGGGCCTATGCCAGTATCTATCGCCATTTGCAGTAACAGGGCGTCATGTCTTGCTCGGCGTCTCTCTGTCGGATTCAATTGGAGGATCGGGCTGTGTTGATGCCCTTGTCGCGAACTAGGTAGATGATGCCCAGCGGTATCGCGTAGGCAATCAGGCCCCTGACCAGACGGAGGGCGACGGCTATGGCGTCGAAGTTGATCGCGCTCAGCGCCAGGCTGATTGCGAGCAGTGCGACGACGGCGCGCTTACGCTGCTCCGCGGTGAAGCTGTCGAACCGTCCGAGCAACCAGGCCAGTGCTAAGGCTCGAATGGGTATGCTGATGAGTGAGCCGATGGTGATGTACGTGGCGATGACGGTGGGTGACTGGTCCAACAGCAGCAGCGTGGAAACCTCGATGATGCCTGCGCCCAGGGGCAGCCCTGTGGTGACCACGTACAGGAAGAACGCGTGCGCCAGGGAGAGCCGCGAGGCACGTCGAGCGAACCATGCCAAGAGCGACAGCTGGACCAGCAGGTTAAGGGTGGACGCTCCAGAGATCCCCAGCACGTAGCCGGTGGTGCTCACCTGCGAGAGGCCGATGGGGAGCAGGCTGGCGATTGACCAGATGAGCGCCGCGGCGACCGCTAAGAGTAGTGAGTACTCCCATACGAGGGTGAGCATCTGCCGCCCCTGGCTCCGGACGCGCCGGAGGAATCCGGCCAGTACGGCAGCCTCGATGGCTCTGACGAGCGCCGTTCGTTCATGGAGCTCGTACCAGTTAAGGGGCCAGTCGAGGTTGAGAGCCAGGGTCTCGAGTGCGAGTGGTGCGAGCGGGACCCCCATGAATAGCAGGAGCTCCCACCGGTAAGTAATGCAGAAGTGTTTCATCCTTTCGCTCTAGGCGGCAGCCTATCAGCCTGATAAGCAATTGTGCTGTTTCATGATTGCCAGATGCTCTTCCGTGAGGCTGTCCAGACCGTCTGCCAGCGACTCTTCGTACGCGGCCGCCGGGGCCGCCCGTGAGAAGGTGGCCGGGTCGAACATCTGATCCTGCGGCTGGTTCTGCATGATAATCAGCATGTAGTCCACAGCTTGGACCATGGAGTCGTGGTACTCCTGCAGGTCTGGGGGCGGCGGCATGCGGTCCAGTTCAGAGCGTATGTCGCTATAGACATCCAGGGCAACGCCCCATGTGGGGCCGGTGGTCGGCTCGAACTGTAGGTTCCGGTTGTTGCACAGGGCCGCCGTGTACTCCTCGACGGTCAGGTGGTCATCCTGCGGTCCTAGCAGAAAGAGATACAGCATGGTCGCCACGAAGCCCGCAGCCAGCAAGGCCCCCGTCCCCCATATCGCCGCCTTATCGCTCACCGGACAGGCTCCCGCCAGCAACTGCGTGGGGGATCGATCTGGATACTCACGTAGGCCTCGGGATGCGCGTCCATGTATATCTTGTTGTCACGGTCGTAGAGCGATACGGGTGGAGGCGGGCCCGGAGGAGTTCGGCCATGGCGTTGCTGTCGGCACTGGAGTAGGGGATTGGCGTGGGCGTTGCTGTCGGGATGGGCGTGGGGATCACCTCGATGGCCTCCACGACCCGAGCTGCCACTGTCGCCGGATATCCGGCGTCGCAGTCAGTGTTGGGCCAAGGGTGGGTGTCGGGGCACTGCACGCCGCCACTATCAGCAACAGCACAATCCAGCCGTACCGGATGAGGCTCATCACTCCCACCTCCATGCATCGTAGTCCCGGCACAGGCCAACCGAGGCGTAGTGGTTGGTCAGTTCCCCGTTGATCTCTTCCTGACCCACATATGCGTATGCGATTTTGTCCCAGCATTCGATGTTCTCTGACGTTGGCAGCGGCGGCGGTAGAGGCGTGACCCGGACGATCCAGTCGGATTCTGGGTGTGCGGTTATCCCCATGGTGTCGTGTCCGTTGGAGGCCCACGAGGCGTCGATCGCGTATACCTTTGCGTGGTGGTAGGTGGTCTTGTCGCCAGAGGTAAAGGCCTCGAAGTCCGCCTCGGTCAAATGGTGCGGGCCGAACTTGGCGTACAGCGCCTCGCCGTCAACAGCATGCGGCGAGGAGTAGCCGGTCGGCTGGCTCACCGTGATGTCCAGCCAGTAGTCGCCGGGAGATGTGCTGACCGGCATGATGGTGTAGCCCCTGACGGTGATGTAGTGGGCTTCGTGCATTGGCAATGGGAGCCCCGGCAGTGGTGTAGCTGTTGGAGTCGGAGTTGGAGGCGGCAGCGGAGTGGACGTCGGTGTCGGCGTAGGAATAGGAGTAGGGGTGGGTGTCGGGGTCGGCACGGGGATTGCCTCGATAGACAGCACCACCCGCGCTGCCACCGTGGCCGGTACGTCCGGTGTCGCGGTCGGCGGATCTCCGCTGCATCCCTCGAACACCGGCAAGAGCATACCCAGGATGGCGAGAACGGCCACCAGCGCAAGAAACCTGCGCTTAAACTCAGCCATCAGTCCGCCAGCCGTTGGACGTCGGCGTCTCCTGTGGATCCGGCGTAGGGGCTGGAGTGGGGGGGGGGGGGGTGTAGGTACCTCGAGCGGCATGGGTTATCGCTCCTGTTGCGGGTCGTCGTAACGTGTCAGTCCTCGAATCATCTTCTTCGATCAGAAGGCCTAGATTGAGCGGCTGATATATCCGCAACGGGCGCACCATACCATTTTGTCTATGTATATTCGGTGGATAATAGTTCATATTCCGATGTACTTCTGGTGGCTA
>DAOUHP010000054.1:0-11209 GCA_034428575.1 Dehalococcoidia bacterium
TAGCCACCAGAAGTACATCGGAATATGAACTATTATCCACCGAATATACATAGACAAAATGGTATGGTGCGCCCGTTGCGGATATATCAGCCGCTCAATCTAGGCCTTCTGATCGAAGAAGATGATTCGAGGACTGACACGTTACGACGACCCGCAACAGGAGCGATAACCCATGCCGCTCGAGGTACCACGGGATACCAGCGCCTACATCTCGGGCCTCAACAGCGGCACGCGCTACCAGGCCCGGGTCGCTGCGCTAGGCAACGGCGTCACCTACGACGACGTATGGAGCAACTGGTCCAGCATCAGCAGCGCTACGACCCGGACCTGCGCGACCCCGACACCGACCGCTACTCCCACCCACACGCCCACGCCGACTCCCACTCCTGACGCCGCGCCCGAGGGAGACGCCGACGCCCACTCACACGCCGACTGCCACACCTACCTATACTCCTACTCCGATACCGGGCGGTGGGCTGCAACCGCCCCCAGCTCCGTCCGGGTTCACGATCAGCGCCGACCGGACCAGCAACACGGCGCTCGTGGAATCGTTATTACCATCAGGCACGAACCCGCTCTGCGTGATCGGACGAGTCACCGCGACCGCGGACCCGGGCGCCAGCGTCATCGATCTGGAAGCCTACCTGGTCTCGCGCACACGGACCTTGAACGACCAACGGCCACCGGAACTCGGCCTATACTACTTGTCGAAGTGGTCGATCTTCCCGAACTGGCAGAACTCCCAAGGGGCGTCTGGGACACCCCGCCGTACATCACCGCCTACTCCTCGCTGGGCAATATCGAGGAACTGTTCGTCGACGTGGTCGAAGGCGGCGAGATGTCGGTGGTCAACGGCAGGTCATGGGGCCACACGGCACGTGTAGTCAGCCAGGGCCTATTCATACCGGACATCTACGCTCAATATGAGGAATCAGATGCAGACACGCATACTCATAGCATCAGCATTGGTGGTTCTGCTGGCGGTCGCCGGGCTGGTCGCACTGCTCAACCGGCCATCAGACGATGCCGTCCAAGCAGCCTTGACTGACCTCTGTGACCCAGCCTTGACACGCCACTACGACGCAGTCGTGGTCGAAACGATCGACGGACGCGCCAAGACTTCGCGCTACCGCTACGACGGCCCGGACTATCACATGACGGTCGACGGCAGCTCAGCCGAGCACATCCAGAAGGGCGGCACCCTCTACTACCGGCTGAATGCCGGCGACGACTGGTCCAGCCTCGAAACCCCAGAAGCGTTTGAGGGGATCTGTGGCCCGACTCTCGACTCAGAACAATCGGACGGCGCCTCTGGACGAGCCGCCATCTACAACTACGGCGTCTCACCGTACCGGCAGCTCGAATCAGAGACGCTGAACGGTCAGTTGGTCCAACGGTATGAGAGCACGTCGCGGAGCGCCGGGTCAAACAGCCTGTTCAGCATCGAAGGCACCGAGCATCTGTGGGTGAACTCGACCGGCCATATCGTCCAGATCGAGCGCGACATCACGATGGTCTCGGGCGACCAGCGCCAGGACGCCCATATGATGATTAGTCTGTCCGGGTTCGGCGAGGTCAATACCATCACACCGCCGCCGGGGTTTGGGCCGACAGAGCCGGACGAGACTCCCACTCCGACGCCTACTCCCACCGCAACGGCCACTCCGACCGCTACCCCCACGGCCACAGCAACGCCGACCCCGACTGCAATGCCGACCCCGGGTGAACCGGGCCCGCCCAGTGAGGGTGCTGACGTGCAGGTCGAGAGCAGGACCGCCGACACGATCCGCATCAGCTGGAACGCATACACGCCGCCAGCCGGCATCTACCTCCAGGACTACGTGATCTTCAAGCGGCACGGCTCGTTCGACTGGAACTGGGGCGGCTACGTGGACTTCAACACGTTCAGCGACACCCGGCCGCAGGGGACCGTCTGGGGGCTGCGATGCGGCACGGAATATCGGCTCCAGGTCCGGGCCCAGATCAGCGGCGGCGTCTACCACAACCACGGTGAGGTGACGGCCAACACCGATGCCTGCTGACGGCCAGACTCGCTGCGGCCGGATACTCGCGCTCATCGCCCGTTGGTGGGTTCTGGGCTGCGGCGAGGTGCCGCCGGAGGGCATGCAACCATGGAGAGACGGATCAAGGAGGCGCCGATGACGACACGACACATCGAGGAGCGGTTGGCTCAGCTCGAGGACAAGGCCCGAGCCGGGCTGGCCGCTGCCAAGACCGCGCAGACAGCGTCTCAGACCGCATACGAGACCATGACTGAGGTGATCGCCTGCATCCAGCCGCTCCGTGAGGCAATCAAGGAGCCAGCGTAACTGTGGTCGGCGGGGCGGGCAGGCCGCAGTGCCTCCTATAAGCCCGCCCCGCATCCGCAGGGCAAGGCAGCCATGACGCATTGGTACTGCAAGTGGAACTGGATCGTGGTGTGGGCCATACTGCTGGCCCTGACCATCATAGGTGCATGGTCGATCCTCTCCGGCAGCATGGAGGCTTGGGCCGATTGCCGTTACTTCAGAGAATGCGTGGAATGGCACGACAGGTTTTAGACGGGCACTCCTGGTCGTGGGTTACGTGAAGGAACTGGCGGCGCTGACGGTCATCGCGCTGCTGGTGCTGGCGTGGTTGACCGTGACGCCCGATTGCGCGCCTCCCCAGCGACTCCAGGACGTCGGGCATAGGCAGATGCTCTGCCGGTACGACCCGGCGCTTGAACGGAAATAATCATCGAATTGGAGGGAAAGGCGGATCATGGCAGAACAACACCAGCTGTGCAGTGAGCCGGACTGCGGCCACCCTGCTACGGACCACCTGCCCACTATGACAGTGAGAGGCTATCGACACGGCGGCGTGTACCGCGTCTATCGCTGCTCAGTGGATGGCTGCGAGTGTGAAGATATCCTCGTATAGGGAACTAACCAGCTCAGGAGTGCTGTCCACTATCTGGGACGTAGCCTGCGAGGTTGCGTGGTTTACGGTGTTCACCTACGCGGCGGGGCTGATGGTCGCCGTCGCCCACGTCGCGTTGCTCGGCATTATCTGGCTCATCGTCTGGGGAATTACTAGACTCTGAGTTGAGATGTTCCTCGTGTGGGGACTCGGCCTGAAGGCTCAAACTGAGACACTACCGACGTCAGGCCCGTGCCGAACCATCACCACTTAGACCGGCCGCAGAATCGCGCGGAGAGGGGTTTGACGGGGTTCCCCCGTGCACGCGGTGATAGACCCGGGCGAGAGACAGCGACCGAGCGCATGATGCGGGTTCCCCCGTGCACGCGGGATAGACCCGCCCATGCGGAAGAACGCTCACATGCTACCATCGGCAAAGCCGATCACCAGCAACGGAGCGCCACCATGACTCAACCACTGCTCTTCTACGCGGGGCATCCCGCTCATCCTCTTAGCAACCGGCATCCTCGCTGGCATTAACCTCTGGTACATTGCAGTCGCACTGCTCATCACCGCATTCGTCATCTGGCTGGAGCACAGCGACCAGCCAAAGAACATCCGATAGGAACCGGGAACGCTCGCCGCTAGGCGGAGGGGCTCCTCCGTTGTTGGAGCGCCCTGCGGGAAAACGTCACAGGAACAGGCCTGTCAAGCCCGTGGCCCCGAGTTGAATCTGGCCAAACTGCATCGCGTGTCGCCGCCACTGAGTTCCCCGCGTGCACGCGGGGATAGACTGTCACCCTCACTGGGATTCTCCAGTGAGCCCACAACAGCTCACAACAGCTATAGTACTCGCGCGACACAGGTCGTGATTTGGGAGCGCGGCCAGAAGTTCGTTGAGCTTACAGTGCCACTACCCACTCGAAGGTTCGCAGTACAGTACCGCTTGGCCCTCGAAGGCGAAGTCAACGATGACCTTCACGCCCTCGTCGCGCTGCCAGTCCAGGTAGGTGTCCCGTTCCGGAAGGCCTCCAGATTGTCGGGAGTCTCCGCGCGTTTGATCTCGGCGTCAGTCGTCATAGCGGTTCACCTCGTTCTTTCGTCAGCCGCGCCGGCCTGGCTCGCCTCGGCCTGGCGCGCGTTGGCCTGTTGTTCGTGCCGGGTCCCGAGGCGCAGACCGAACGCCCGGGCGACCGTCAGCAGCCCCACCGTGAGAAGGATGCTGATGAGGCTTACGATGCCCGCCTCCTCGCGCTGATCGTTGGCAGCGAACTCCAGGGCCAGCAGCGGGAGGGTGACGGTGTCGCGCGAGGCGAGCATGATGATGCTGCTGACCGTGCCCGCCGCGATGACGAAGTTGAGCGTCGCCAACAGGATCAGCGTCGGCATCAGCTGCGGGACCCAGATACAAAAGTAAGCGCGTATCCATCCCGCCCCTGAGACGCGCGCGGACTCCACCATGTCCGCACCGAACTGGACGAACACGCCCTTCATGATGTTGGTCCCCGTGGTAAAGCCCTGGATGATGACGACGAGCAGCAGCGCGTAGATGGTGCCGAAGAGCACGATGAGCCATGACGTGCCCAGGAAGAGCCAGAGCAGGCCGAGGCCGGAGAGTATGCCCGGGATAGCGCCGGAGCCCCAGATGATGAGGTCGAGCGCCCATCTGCCCCTCCAGCGCGTCCGCACGAGGATGTAGGCGATGAGGGAGAAGAGGAGCGGACCGAGTATCGCGACGGTGATGGAGAGGATGAGTGTCGTGCGTAGTGCCCGGAGGAAGACGTCATCCGTGACGAGCTGCCAGTGCTCCAGCGTGTAGGTGGGCATGGCGTTGAAGTAGCCCACCAAACTCATGAAGCTGCTGAACAGCAGCACTATCGCCGGGCCGATCGTCAGCAGGAAGACCAGGAACCCCATCATGCCGAAAATAGGCAGTCTCCACTTGCCAAGGTCTATGAGACCGGGCCTGAAGCTGCCGGTGATGGTGGTGTAGCGGTGGCGCTGGATGATCCAGCGCTGCACCGGGATGATGAGCGCGATGACCAGCAGGGTGAGGCTCGCGAGAACGGTCGCTACACCGTAGTCCGGAACTAACTGAGCCACGAGCTGGAATATCATCGTGGAGTGGACGTAGAAGTCGAACGGGAGGCCGAGAAGGTACTCGGTCTCGAACAACTGGAAGGTGTGCAGCAACTGCAGCGCGAACACGAGCGCCATGGGCGGGACCATGAGGGGCAGCGTCACGCGCATCATGGTAAAGATGTTGGAGGCGCCGCTCACCTCCTCCATGCTGGCGTCCAGGTTGCGGAATGCAGGGGTGAGCAGTATGACCTTGATGGAGATGCCGTTCGCCATGAGGTGCGCCCAGACAATGCCCGGGACGCTGAAGATGTTGAACGGCCCCTCTTCAATGAACGGCAGTTTCGCTATCGCGATGTTGAGGAGACCGGTGTCCGGATCCAACAGCATAATCCAGGCAATGGTCGTGGCAATGCCAGGCATTATGAAAGAGACCCAGAAGAGGAACTCGATGGTGCGGCTGAACGGGATGTTCGTCCGGCCCAGCACCCACGAGATGAGCACGGCGGTGGGGAAGCTGATGCCAAGGACCAGCGCCCAGATCATGATGGTGTTGCCCAGCGAAACGAGCAGCCCCGGCGTGGACCACGCGTCCCGCCAGTGCTGCAGGCCCCATTCAGGCTCGCCTATGAACCAGTTGGCCCTGGCGTCGAAGCTGTTGATGACGATCAGGAGAACGGGCCATATCAGGAAGAAGCCCAGCAGGAGGAGGACGACCGCCATGAGGTAGGCACTCGTGGGGGGCATCCTGAAACCGCGGCCCCGGGGATTCGGTGCGGCCGTGTGCATATCCCTTCCTCCTGAACCTAAAAACCGAGCCCCGCTATGGCCGTGACGGCGCGGCTGCGCCCGCCTGGCTCGCCTCGACCTGCCGCGCGCTGGCCTGCGTTGCGCGGGCACAAACCATATCAGGTGGGCCCGTGCAATGGAGGCTGAACGGCGCCGGGAGTAGGCGGACTGTGGTGCCCCTTCGCCACGTCCCGGAGGGTATCCAGGAGTTTGTACCGGCTCCACAGCTTGGGCAGGTAGCCCAACGCTCCCGCCGCGGTGGCCCTGTTCGAAGCGCTGCGGTCGGTGAAGGCGCTCAGCATGAGCACCTTGGCGTCGGGCATCGCCGTGGTAATCTCCCGGCAGGCGTCGATGCCGTCCGTCCCGTGCATGAGCACGTCCATGAGGATCACATCGGGCCGGAGCCTTTGGGCCAAGGGCAGCGCTTCCTCTCCCTCGCCGGTCTGCCCGACCACCGTGAAGTCATCCGACTGTTCCAGCGCATCCTGAAGCCCTCGGCGGACGCTCTCGTTGTCATCGACCAGCATCACTCTGATCGGTGCTTTCACTGACATCTCCGGTACCTCCCAATTGTGCGTGGTATGGGGCCACGCAGGTTATCCTGGCGCCGCCTCCGCCGATTCCAGGCGACAGTTCCAGCCTCCCGCCCAGACGCTCCGCGTTGGCGGCCATGTTTCGTAGGCCATGGCCCCGTCTCTCGGCGCTCGGCGGCATCCCGATGCCGTCGTCCGACACCGACAGGGACAGATGGTCGGACCGGAAGTCGAGGGCGACCTCGACCCGCCCGGCCTGCGCGTGGAGCAGCACGTTGGTCATGGCGTTGTGGGCGATGGCGAAGAGCAGGCTCCTGTTGAGCGGCGGCAGGTCGGGCTCGTCGCCGGTCCGCACCACCTCGACGGGGAGGGACGTAATGGCGGTGAAGGAGTAGGCGTGGGCGCTCAACGCCTCTTCGAGGTCCCGGCCCTCGAAGATCTGCCCCGAGTCGATGGGGTGCCGCAGCTCCCACAGGGCGGTCCTGGACAGGGCGTAGATTGCCTCCAGCCTGGCCGCCAGTCCATCGCCCGCGTCCCTGGCCGCGTCCCTGGCCGACTCGACGCCCAGTCCAACAACATACACGGACTGCGCCACGGTGTCGTGGATGGTGCGGGAAAGCTCGACACGCTCCCTCTGGAGCGCCCGCTCCCGCGCCACGGCCTCCTGCCGCTTCATCCTCTCGGAGCTGGCGACCAGATTGACCGGGGTCACGACCGCATACATGACGGCGATTCTTGCAAGCAGCACCTTTTCGTCTCTTGCCGCAAAGTCCAGGCCTTCTGCGGCCGTCAGGCTCACGACGGCGTAGATGACGGCCACCATGGTCACCCACGCGAAGGTCAGTCTGAAAGAGTTGAAGAAGACGGCGAACCAGGCCAGCGAAGGGTAATACAACAGGTAGAACAAGAAGTGGCGGAATCCTTCGGAGACCACCATGCCGCCCGAAATCATAGCCACGTCCGCAGCGCTGAAAACGAGCATCCAGGGCAGCGTCACGCTGCGGCCTGACCGGACGCGGTAGTGAACGAACCCGTTGAACGCCACCAGGAGTGAGAGGAAGAGTATGTAAGCCACATATCTGGAGAGGATGAAGTCGGGGCGGTACGTCAAGAGGAACAGGAAGATGGCGACAAAGAACCAACGCACCCAGACATAGAGCGTCGCCGGATAGCGCAGCTCATCCGCGTCGGCCGCTTCGGCGCCCCAGCGGCTCGCCGGAAAAGCGCCGGTCACCGCGCCCAGCAGCCTCGAAGCGCGGCTCCGGGGGTCGGGGCTAGCCATTCTGGCCTGCGCTATCGGGGGGCTCCTTCCCGCCGGCTTGGTCGTCGCCTCTCGGCATCCGGTAGCCGACGCGGGGTTCGGCGAAGAGGTACCTCGGGCTTTCGGCGTCATCGTCCAGCTTGCGCCGCAGCCGCTTCACGTAGGTGCGGACGCTCCCCCGGCCTCCGGAGTGCTCCAGGTCCCAGACCCGCTCCAGCAGGTCGTCGAAGGTCACCACCCGCCCGGCGTTGATCGACAGATCGGAGAGCAGGTCGAACTCGGTGGGAGTCAGATGGACCGGACGCCCGGCCAGACTCACCCGGCGTTCGGCGTAGTCGATGCGCAGGTCTCCGAGCGCGAAGGGGCGGGAGGGCACGGCGGGGGGGAACGCGACGCGCTGGCGCAGGGCCCCCCGGACCCTGGCCACCAGTTCGGTGGATGAGAAGGGCTTGACCATGTAGTCGACGGCCCCCGCCTCGAAGGCCCGCGCGATGATCTCGTCCCGGCCGTAGGCGGACAGGAAGATCACCGGCACCTCGGCGACGTTCAGGATGGTCTTCATCAGCTCGATGCCGTCGCTGCCCGGCAGCACCAGGTCCAGCAGCACCAGGCGGGGCCGGTCGGTCTCGACGATGCGCAGGGCCTCGTCCGCGTCGCCGGTGACCAGGGGGGTGTAGCCCGCCTTCGACAGGGCGTCGCGGACGTACCGGAGGGTCATCGGATCGTCGTCCACCGCCAGCACCCGCGCCCGCTCCCTTCCGCCCCAGCGCGAACTGGGGGATGACCTGGCGGCCCCGTCCTCCGGGCTACCGGGCTCCTCGGCCTGCGGCAGGGTGAAGGTGAACCGGGTCCCCAGGCCAATGCCCTCGCTCTCTGCCCAGATGCGCCCGCCGTGGGCGTCCACGATTCCCTTGCAGATGGCCAAGCCCAGGCCCGACCCGACGTCCCGGTCGCCCTCTCCGTCGGTGGGGGCGGATGGCTTGCGGAACAGGAAGGGCAGGCGCTCCGGCTCCACCCCCCTGCCCTCGTCGGCCACCGACACCGACACGGAGCCGTCCTCCAGGGCGACGCTCACCCGGATGGGCGTGTCCTCGCCGGAGTAGCGGGCCGCGTTGGTCAGCAGGTTGCCCAGCACCTGGACGATGCGCCGCCGGTCCGCCATCGCCCGGGGCAGGTCCGGCTCCAAGTCGATGACCAGGTTCTCCCGGTTTCCCCCGCTCAGGAAGGTGTTGCGGGCCTCGTCCACCAGGGAGGCCAAGTCGGCGGGTTCCGGGGACACCGCAAGGGCGCCGGTCTCGATGCGGGCCACGTCGAGGAGCTGGCTGATCAGGTCGCGCATCCGCTCGGTCTGGGACTTGATGATGCGGAGGAACTGGACTATCTCGGCGGGGTCCAGGGAGTGGAGGGACTCCAGCATGGTGTCGGTCGAGCCCTTGATGGAGGTCAGGGGCTCCCTGAGCTCGTGGCTCACCATCCCCAGGAAGTCGGCCCGCAGCCGCTCCAGGTCCTCCAGCGGGGTCATGTCCTGGAAAGTCACCACCACCGTCTCCACCCCGCCGTCCTCCGAGGGCAGCGGGGTGACGTTGACCAGGACGGTGACGGACCGCCCATCGGGCACGCTCAGGACCAGCTCCTCGGCCCGCAGCCGCTCGCCGTTGCCGAGGAGCTTGGCGAAGGGGAACTCCGCCAGGGACAGCACCTGCCCGTCGCCGCGCCTAACCGTCAGGACCTTCAGCAGGTCCTCCCGGGGACGGCCGGGCAGCCGCAGGTCGTCCGTGATCCGCAGCGCCTCGCGGTTGACGGACAGGGGCGCTCCCGTCGCGGCGTCGAAGACGGCCACGCCCACAGGGGAGGTCTCGATGAGGGTCTCCAGTCCGGCCCGCGCCCGCTGCTCCTCCCGGTGGCGACGGGCCTTGGCGATGACCGGGGCCGCCTGGGCTGCGAACATCACCAGGGCATCCTCGTCCTCCGGGCTGAACTCGCCCCCGTCCGGGTCCCTGGCCAGGTAGACGTGGCCCAGCGTCTCCCGGCGGTGGCGAATGGGCGAGGTCAGAAGGGCGCCCACCGGCAGTGGGACGGTCTCGGGCAGGCCCAGCGGCCGGGCGTGGCCGGTGAGGTCGGGCACCCGCAGGGGCTCCGGCTGGGACCTGAGGTGGTCGAAGAGCTGCGCTCCCCCGTGCGCCTCCTCCAGGCCCCGCCGCTCCTCGTCGGACATGCCGGAGGTGAGGAGGTCTTCCGGCGGCCCCGATTCGTCCAGGGTGGTGATCGCCCCGTAGCGGGCGCCGGTGAGCGACCTCGCACTGTCCACCGCCTCCTGGAGCACGCCGTCGAGGTCCAGGCGCTCGTTCAGGCGCAGGATGGCCTCGATGAGGCGGGACAGCCGCTCCTCCCGGGCCGCCGCCTCGGAGTGGGGAGTGTCGGACATGCTCATGGCGCAACCCCCGTGTGGCGTCGTGCCGGACGCCCGAGCGGAATCTAGGTTGAATGAATGAAGGCGGGCCGATTATACCATTCTTCAGAAAAACTGTCACCAAAAAGACAGCGCTACACGGCGGCTAAATCCATCGAACATTCACAGACGGGTGGTACCGTTGGTTCAGCCTTTGCCTTGGAAAGGGAGGGCCTACTTGGCTTCCGTTCCTGTCATCTCCAATGCTGGGTTTGAACTCATGCAGATCTGCGACTGGGCTCCCAGGGGCAGGGGCGCGGTCGATGTCATCCCGGCGGGCGGACTGCTGAATCCCGCGGCCGCCGAAGCTGTTTCCGAGCCACTACAGAGGAGGGCATAGTCAATGACTGGCGCCGATAAGCGACGATTCCCCATCCTGTTCGCCGCCGCGGGCGTTGTTCCTCGCGCTCGCTGTGGGTCCCTTAAGTACCCCCCCCCCCCCCCCCGATTTTCGTCTCCCGGCCATAGCCGTGACGCGTTACTTCGATTCAACCGCGCTCGACTCCTCCGCCTCACTGCACGCCCGGACGGCGCCCCAAACGCCGTTAGCGAGCAAGCAGGACGCTTGCCACTGGACTCTGCTACACCCCTTGGAAGATCGGAGGTTTGCCAACGGCGTCAGACCAAGAGCCTCGCAACACCTTTGTGCAATCTCTCTAACCCACGCTGGGGAGAGATGCAATGTCCATAGCGAGGTCAACCAGGTCGTTCGCGATTCTCGGACTTCGGGTCCTACGACGCGCGCTATGGTTGCTCGGTCGCCCTTCCTCAGCGCAAGAACAATTCCACATCCAGTTCTCTCGACTCTCCCGGCGATATCGGCGGTGCGCCATCCACTATCGGTGCAAGTGCGCCACGCGCTCTCGCCCTTCCTACCCGAACGGGCTCTCTGGGGCTGGCATCCGGTCGATGACAGCCCAGCGGCCGGGCTGTCAAATCCCGCTCCCGTGGAACAGTCGCAACAAAGGAGGGAGTAGTCAATGACTGGCACCGATAGGCGACGATTTCCCAACCTGATCGCCACGGCGGCGGTGTTCCTCGCGGGCGCTGTAACCCCCCGCTTTTGCCCTGGACGCTGGCGAAGAGCCCGACACCGTCGCCCCGGTGTTTTGAGAGCGCGAGGACCGGTGGGAGCTACGTCATCGTGACCTTCAGGGAGGAGTTCGCCGTCAGTCCGCAGGTGGCCTGCGCCGTGGG
>DAOUHP010000055.1:0-2323 GCA_034428575.1 Dehalococcoidia bacterium
CGTGCCCGCTGGGTGTCCGCTTCGCTGGTGACGGCCGGTGTCGGGGTGATGGCAGTCTAGGTGTAGTCCGCAGGCAGAGTGACGCAGAGCAGGGAAGGGGCCGGACAACTGTCCGGCCCCTTCGTTCGTGCCGACCCAGCCGCATGCCCCAGCCTCCAGCCCGCACTGCTAGCAGTTACAATGCTCTCGACACCAAACGAGGGGGAGCGCATGGGCAAGGTCATCTTCAGCGTCGGCGGGAGCTCAGGACTCGAGTGGAGCGATTTCCTCGAGATATGCCAGACCTGCGACGAACTTGGCTTCCACGGTTTCTATCCGTCGGACCACCTGATGCAGATCAACCCGGGCCGGGGACCGAGTGCTGCACGGCTGGAAGGGCTGACCGTGATGGCGGCGATGGCCGGTCACACGAAGAACCTCCGCCTGGGTATGCTGGTGGTGAACAATAACCTCCGACACCCCGTCATAACTGCCAAGATGGTCAACACGATCGACCATGCCTCCGGCGGCCGCGCCGAGCTCGGCATCGGCAGCGGGAACGTGAAACACGAATTCGACGTCCACGGCATCCCGTTCCCGCCGTTCAAGGAGCGGGCCGACCGGCTGGATGAAGCGCTCTCGGTCATCAAGGCCATCTGGACCGAGGAGCCTGCCTCATTCCAGGGCACGTACTACACGCTGGACGAGGCGCCGCAGATGCCAAAGCCTGTGCAGCAACCGCATCCTCCCATCATCGTCGGGGGACGCGGCGACCGTACACTCCAGATAGCGGCGAAGCACGCCACGGACTATAACCAGATCGCGCCACTGGAAGAGGTGAAGGTGAACCTGGGCCGGATTCAGGCGGTCTGCGACGAGACGGGCCGCGACTTCTCCGGTATGCGGCACTCAGTGCAGTTACAGATCAAGCTGACCGACGACGCGTCCGAAGTGGAGGCGACCGTGGCCAGAGGCGCCACGCTTGCCACGCAGGAGACCTCGTACTACGCGACGCCTGAGGACCAGGTGCGCGACAGCATGCTGCTCGGTCCGCCGGGGGCGGTCACGGACCAACTGGGCAGGTGGGTGGACGCAGGCATCGACCACTTCATCCTGATGACGCCTCGCCCGTTCGACGCGCGGGTCATGGAACGCTTCGCGCAGGAGGTCGCGCCGCAGTTCGCGTAAGCGACAGGCGAACGCAGGAGAGGAGAGACGAGCACCATGCCCGGCTACTGGCTGTTCAAGTCCGAACCGACGACTTACTCCTACGACGACCTCGTACGCGACGGTGTCGCCGAGTGGGATGGCGTCCGCAACTTCCAGGTGCGGAACTGGCTTCGCGACGACATCAAACCGGGTGATGGAGTGCTGTTCTGGCACTCGAGCGCGAAGCCGATAGGGGTGGTCGGCACAGCGACCGTCGTGCGGGAAGGGTACCCGGACAACACGGCGTGGGACCCGGACTCCGACCATCCCGACCCGAAGAGCACCCCCGATAGACCCCTCTGGTACATGGTGGACCTGAAGGCTGACCGGAAGTTCGCGGACATCGTCACAATGGAGGAGTTGCGGGCAGAGCCTGCGCTCGCGGAGATGATGGTGCTCAAGCGTGGCAACCGGTTCTCCATCACGCCCGTCACGGAGGAAGAGTTCAACACGGTGCTCCGGATGGGGGAAGCCAAGTAGGCCGATGACGTTGGCTGAGAGAATGCGCCGCGGATGTCTGCCGGTATTCGCGGCGGTGACAGCAGCGGCGATGGCGTGCAGCGCGCTGCCTGCGTCGGCGCACACGACGCACGAGGGCAGCGAGACGCTGTTCAAGGGCATCAGCGGGCCGTATGAGGTGCTGGTGACGGTCGTGCCGCTCGTAGGATTCCTGGAGGTGACAGTCGTCGTCGATCCGGTTATGGGTGACGCGGGAGATGGTCCTTCCTACCCGCTCCGCATCGCTGTGCTGGCGTCGCGCGAAGGCTTGCGGATCGGGCCGGAGGCGGCGCAGCAGGGGCGGACGCTGGAGAACGAGTACGTGGCGGTCCTGATACCGGACGCGCCTGGGCGCTGGGACATCGTCATCAATATCGACTCGGAGCGGGGGCCGTCGTCACTGACACTACCCGTGCAGGTGCGTGAGAGCAGCCGCGGGTTCCCCTGGATGGTGCTCGTCGCCGGTCTCGGCATTGTGCTGCCTATCCTGTGGCTGGTCTTCGCCCCACCCAGGAAGAGCACTCGACCGACGTCGAGGGGTACGTGAGGGTGCGCGCGACGGGCCGCGTACCGCAGTTTCGCGGACAACTCGCCCTCCGCACGGACGTTCGAGGACACCTGTCCTGTTGTGCCACTC
>DAOUHP010000056.1:0-3082 GCA_034428575.1 Dehalococcoidia bacterium
TGGAACCTTGCTTGTCCGACGCGGCGTCCACGGCTGTGCGCGCCGCTGCGCCTGCGTCCGGGGGTGTGCCTTCGTGCGTTGCCATGCGGGGGGATTATAGGCGGCGCGGGCGGCGACCGCGAAAGGGGCGACCTGCTCATGGTGCAGGGGCAACCCGCTCATAGTAAAGGGGCAACCCGCTCATGGTGAACCTAAGGTTACCGTACTGCGAACTTTCCAGTGGGAGGTAGCGCTGTAGGGGCACCACACGCAACGGGCACCTCCTAGGAATACGCCAACTCCCTTGCAGACCGAACCTAGCAGGCTGGCATCACACGCATACCCGAACGCCGGGCCGATACGAGTAGCTGATGCGAGAGCTTCTTTCGTTCTCAGACGCCCACTTCTCCATTGTCCGCACGTCTATGGCGAAACCCAGGCTGTCGTCATCAGGCAGTCTGTCATGGGAGAACCAGCGCGCGTGAGCCACTTGCGGAACGGCAGGCGTGGTTTACCCAACCAGATCTGAGCCTGATGCCTGTTTTCGTAGTAGAGGCGTTCAGGGATGAACTGTATTCCGGTCGCCGACTGCGTCGAAGTCTGGGATGAGCTTCTCCCACCGGTTCGTTTCCGTCAGGTCCGTGTAGGCGACCTCCCAGGTCACGGCCCTCAGGTGCTCGTCTGCGTCAATGCGGCCGCTCATCTAGGACGGGGGTTCTAGTGGGGGATGCCGCTCAACGTCTCGCTGGTCGGAGAGTCCCAGGTAGGGCTTCCAGTGCGGATATGTGCGGTGGAAGCGGTCTAGGTCGATGATGGGTTGCATGCTCCCCTCGACGAACCGGCTTGCGAAGGCCAACGCAAGCCCGGCTTCCACGACGAATTCCTGCCAGGGTAGTTCGAAATCGCGTGCGCGGACGGTGTCTGTGGCTTCGATCGGAACCGCGATTACTCCCATTCCGACCTCCGGCCGATTCACTCTATGAGCGCCCTCCCTGTTGGCGATCCGGCGCAGCGCGGCCGACCGCGTTTCCTGTTGGACGTAGTGCTCATCCAGCCATGTGTTGAGAGGGACTCTCCGGTAGCCGGTGAATGCCACATGAATCCGAGAGCGGAACGAGAGGTTGTACGGAGGAGCGGCGAGCACCCAGCCGTCTTCCTGAGTCAGCAGGTCGGAGTTCACGTACACTTCGTGGTAGGCGAGAGTCAGCAGGTTCCGGTGACGTGTCCCGCTATGGAAGGATGCCGGTGCTTTGCTGTCGAGCGCCAGTTTGCGAACGGCAGTCGCGATGTCCGTGTAGGCCGATGTTTCCTCCCGAAAGATGAACGCGTCGGCAGCCCGCAGGATGTTTGTGAGATCTCCCCGGATGTCACTGCGCAGGTCGTCTAGATCCATTACCGTGAGCCTCCGTCATCGCGGTGTCGCGCATCGGGCCATCGTCGTCGCATTTCCGGCGCCAAGCGAACGACACCGTCACGACGGGAACGACCCAAGCGTACAGGACACCCGCGAGGCCCACACCAGGATGCGCCCCCAGACCCAGATGCGCTGGCCGCTACTGTAGAGGGTTCTTTCGCGGCCTGCCCCGCCGCCGTCCCTCCGACGGCCAGAAGTAGACCGTGTCAGCAGTGCGGCGGAATTCCAGCCTCCTCCCCAGCGCCTCCGCAGCCGTGTTCAGCCTGCGCCGGATCGCCTGTGTCGTCTCTCCTTCTCCGGCCTCGAGCTTCCCCGCCTCACCCGGAGCGACGCGCTCGATGTAGCCGATGTACTCCTGCAGCAGCGCCGCGCGCTTGCCGGTCGCGCTCCTCGCGCGGGCCTCGCCGATCGGGAGCGTGCTGAACTCGGGCATAGGTGTCACCTCCGTTGCGGATGGGTACGTTTGGGGGCCGCCCACTACCGGCAACCATACCACCAGTGGCTTGCCCCCTCGTGTCGCACATGAACGCCCTCACCCAGCATCGCACTCCGCCTCCCCGTGCTCGCCGTCCATGGGACAACTGGAAGACACAGTGGTTCAACACTTCGCCATCGCGCATATCCACGGCTCGCGCCGTACCTGCGCTACCACGCGACGCGGGTGCTCCTCGACGACCATGCCGCGGAGTCCGTCGTGCTCATGGTCTTCGACGACGCGGCAGTGGAGGCGGGATTCTTGGAGCGGCTGGATGCCGAGGGGCCGCTGGGTGCGGCGTGGCGCGTGCCGGGCGTGCTGGAGCCCGTGCACGCCTCCCCGTGAGGACAAGCGTCCGTGCGCGCGCCGACTCAGCTCCGGGGTCCTGTCCGCGGGTCTGGCCCGATTCGGCTCTTGGGCTCAGTCCATCCGGGCGGCCGCGGATGTATTACGCGTCATACTCCTCGGCGGTGGACTCGGCGTCCCGCGCGGCCGCGAAGACCGACTCCACCGTCTCTGCTTCATCCTCGTCGCTGTTCACGATCTTGCGGGCCAGCGCGAGCATGAGGTCATCACCATCGTCGCCGTAGGCGGCCAGGCCGTCCTCCGGCAGCTCGCCCTCCAGCGCACAAGGTTCTCCTATCAGCGTTGTGCGCAGTCGCCGTGCTCAAAACCGAGAACCGCGCCCTACAGACTAAGGACTCGGCTCTGCCCGCTCAACTGCGTGGGCTATGGGTCACCGCCGGAGCCCTCGGAACGTGCCCAGCCCCGCAGACGCTCGATTCCTGGAGACGCATGTACCAGGTGCGACGCGCACGGGCACCCGCTGCGCCCCGAAGCAGTGCAGTAGTGACAGGCAGGGGCAGACGTCCACCTCACCCTCTGCCGGTTGGTTGACGCAACGTGCGGGGCTCGTGAGTGCTGCGAGTGGGTAGGGTTAGCCAGTCACTCCCTTGTCATCTCCGAATACATCTTGTCTTGAATCTTCTTGAGCTCTTCCATCTTGTATGCAGTTCGGGCGTGCAGGGCAAACGGTGTTGGCGTTGCACGAGCGTCATTCACGGGTGTTGATAGGGGTGCGGCAGCCTTCGAAGGCTGCCGCACCGATCGCCGCGGCCATGGCGGGCATCCTGGGCCCTCTACCGCCGGAGTTCCGGCAGACGGTTACCTTCGACAATGGCACGGAGTTCGCTCACCACTATGAACTGCATGCC
>DAOUHP010000057.1:0-4957 GCA_034428575.1 Dehalococcoidia bacterium
CGCAGTATAAGGGCTGCCTAACCCGCTTGGCTGGCGTGGGAGTCGGTTAACAGCGCAGGCGGCGCCCCTCACGGAAGAAGAGACGCCGCCCGTGTACTCATCGAGTTGAGAGCGGAGGTTCTTAGTCCTCGAGCACCTTGTCGATCTTCTTCTTGAGGACTGCCTTCGGCACCGCGCCGATGACGTTCTCAGCCACCTTGCCGTCTTTGAACAGCAACAGCGCCGGGATGCTGCGGATGCCGAACTGCATCGCTGTCTGCGGGTTGGAGTCCACGTCCAGCTTGGCGAATGCGAAGCGGCCCTCGTACTCCTCGGCGAGTTCGTCCACCACGGGCGCAATCATCTTGCAGGGGCCGCACCAGTCCGCCCAGAAGTCGACCAGTATCGGCTGGTCGCTCTCGAGCACGGTCGTGGCGAAATCGGCATCGGTTACGGGCTGGGGCTTGGCCATCTCAGAACCTCCGTTCACTTGCGCCAGGGCGTGAGCGCCGCTGTACGTCCAGATTGGTTTCTCATGCACCTGTTGTCAGTATACCCCAACGACGACCCATCAGCCCGCCCCGTCGTCCGCAACGCCCACCACGGCCCACAGGTCGCCAGCTCCCATCGGCATTTGCAGAACGAACCCTGTCACCCGATCGCTGAACGCCCACCGCTCCGCGGCGCCTGCCGCAATGAAGAAGAGCGCCTCGCTGAGCATCTCCAGCTGTATCTCCCGTGCGAGCTCCGCTCGGGTCGCACCCTCCAGTTCCGCCGCTTGCTGCTCGATGAGTACGTCGAGCCCCATAATGCCGCCTGTCACGTTGAATGCGCCGTCTGAGTGCACGAGCCCCAGCAGGAACGCGTTCGGGGTATCCGTCGGCGGCATCGGCCCCACGAACGCATCGAAGTCCCGCTCCTTCCACACCCGGCGAAGGTACGCGGCGCGGCTCAGCACCTCGACCGTAACGCCGAGTCCCGCATCCTCAAGCTGCTCCGCAAGCAGGCGGCCGTGCTCCACGTGCGTCTCGCCGAAGTTGGCGACGATGAGCGTGATCGACATCTGCGAGCCGACGGCGCCGAGCACGGCTCGCGCCTGCGCCTGATCGTCGAAAACGCCATTCACCTCGGCCAGCGGGATAGTCCATGCCTCGTTGGCTAGTGGCAACCCCGTGGAGACCGAACCGATGCCGAATGTCTCCCGCAACGCATCGTGGGGCGAAAGCGCCAAGAACGCCGCGCGACGCACGTCGCGGTCGTCGAACGGAGGCCGCGCCGAGTTCAGACCGAACAACACGCCTCTGCCTGAACGGTGCACGACCTCCGATGAGAACCCCTCCACTTCGAGCTCCTGCCACTCGGACTCATGCACCTGCGCGAGGTCCACGCGTCCCTGTTGAAGCAAGCGCGTCACGAGGTCCGGCGTGGACGCTGGGTGGAACACGATGTGCTCGACCTTCGTCCCTGTGCTGTGGCCATCCCACGCGTTGAGCGTCACCTGGCCGGTTCTGCCCCGTTCGTACAGCCAGGGGCCTGCACCGGGCGCGCCGCTCACGCGGACGTCAACGCCATCCAAGGAATCTGGCGCCAGTATGACCGCGTAGGGACTCGCCAGTTTGATGGGCAGGTCGGGGTCCGGGTAGTGCAGGTTGAAACGCACGACATCCTCGCTCACCGGCTCGATGCTCTCGACAGCATCGAGCAGCGAAGCGTGCGGGAGGCCGGGCATTCGCAGGCGGTTCATGCTGAATGCCACGTCCTGTGACGTTACCAGCCTCGATTCGAACCCTTCGGCAGGCTGCCAGCGCGCCTCCGGGTCCAAGCGGAACTCGGCGGTCAGGTCATCCACGAATCTCCACGACTCGCAGAGGTCGCACTCCACCTCCAGTGTCGGCGGTCCGTCCGCATCGAGCACGAAACGCATGAGCCGTCCGTGGCTGGGGCCGGGGCCGAACAGCGCCGCCCATTCGGAGAGCATCGCGTGCATGTCCTTGTGCGGCGCCGCGCCGGTGACGCCCACGCGCAGTGTGCCCTCGGGAGGCGGAAGCGGCGTGGAGTCAATGATAGGAGGTGCCGTTGGTGTGGCAGTGGGATCTGGCGTGGGCGTGGAACTGCTGCAGGCAGCGCAGAGCACCAGCAGAGTTGCAGCGGCGAAAAGCGTCCCTCCGCGTACATAGAGAGCGATACTCAACGCTAATTCCCTGACCCGCCCTGCGAGGCGCCGGAGGGGTCACGCAGCGTGCCCAGGCTCATCCTGCCGGTCATAATCAGCGCGATGGCCGTTGGTGGCAGCACCACCAGCAAGTGCATCATCAGCGCGAAGTTCAATGCGGCGGCCTGCTCCGTCCCGGACTCGGTGAGCATCGTTATCACAGCGAAATGGTACGTCCCGAGGCCGGACGGCACAGACGGCACGGCGGACGTGAAGAAGGTCGCAGCGACGAGGATGGTCGCCATCGTTACGGGGTGTACGTCCATCCCCAGGCCTGTCCCGAGCACCCACCCGCAAACGCCCATCAGCAGCCAGTGAACGATGTTCACGCCCAGAGAGAGAAAGAGCCGCAGGGGTTGCTCTTTGAGTTCGGTGAAACCTCGAACGATCCGCTCTAAGAAGGCGAACCTGTCCTGCCACGGCACCGCCCCGCGAACGACGGCGATAAGTATCAGCGCACTGACGATGAACATGATGATCGCGCCGATGAGTTGGATGTTCGCGTTGCTTGCGCGGATGCCCGGGCTGAGGAGGACGCCGAGCCCCATCATCAGCGCGGTCGCGAAGATGTCGAGCACGTTCTCCCCCACGAGCGTCGCGAACGCCTGCGGGAACGGCACGCCGTAGCGCCGGTTGATCATCGCCAGCTGCACCGGCTCGCTCACCATGCGCACGGGCGACAGGTTGTTGATGCCGAGGCCGGTGTTCTGCGTCAGCAGCACCTGCCAGAAGGTGACGCGCTCCCGGTGCAGCAGGACATGCCAGCGCGACGCGCGAAGAGCGATAGCGGCTGCGAGCGGGACGAGAGCGAGGAGCGCGAGTTCAGGCGGAAACGCGAGGAATGCGTCCGTGACTTCTTTCCAGACGATGTTGTGAGCGACGAGGTATGCGAGCGAGCCGCTCGCGACGACGCCGAACGTGGCTTGCGCCCACTTGTTCCTGGAAAGTCGTAACGCTGCCTGTGCCCACGAAGGCATGAAGACCGTTCTCCTCCCTCAGCCTTCATCGTCTACAATCCGTCCATGCAGGCATCCGCAACCCAGGATTCCCGGAGCGACCGCCCGCTGATCGACGGGCACACGCACATAGACCAGTTCGCTGCCGAAGATATCGGCCCGCTGCTCGACAGGGCACGAGAGGCCAACGTGGGGCTGATTATAGCAGCGGGGGTCACCCTGGACTCCTGCCGGCGCTTGCAGATGCTCGCCGATGCTCACCCCGTCGTCTACGCGGGCGTTGGCCTGCACCCCGCCGACCTCACCGGCTGGGTGGACGACCGCACTGCCGCCGAACTGCGGCGGCTCGCCAGCCATCCGAGGGTCGTCGAGTGGAGCGAGACGGGGCTCGACTACATGCCCCACTCGCCCGCCTACGACGTGCAGCAGGACGCGTTCCGCCAGCAGATACGCATCGCGCGGGAGTTCGGCCTGCCGCTCGTCACCCACTCCCGAGAGGCCGACGACGACACCGTCCGCCTGCTCAGCGAGGAGGGCGCGGGCGAGGTGGGCGGCGCGTGGCACTACTTCCAGGGCGATCTGGCGCTGGCCGAACGCGTCATCGATCTCGGTTTCTACATCTCCCTCGCGAAGCCCCTGCTCCGCATCCCGGAGCTGCAGGCGGCGGTTGAGCACATCCCGCTCGACCGCATCGTCATTGAGACCGACTCGTACCCGCAGCCATTCAAGAAGAACCCCATCCGCCGCACGGAGCCGTGGCACCTCCCGCAGGTCGCAGAGAAGGTCGCCGAGCTCAAGCACATCGACGTCGATGCCGTCGCCGAGGCCACGACTGCGAACTACCTGCGGATGCTGCGTGGGCGGATCGACGAGAGCGCGCTGAGAAACGCCAACTAGATGTAGTTCCCAGGGACGTTGTTTACATGCGCGAGGCGGGAGTGATCCCGCCGATGCCGCCGTGTGGACGCCGGTGATTGTAATACGCAAGGAAGGCCGGCAGCGTGTCGAGCCGCTCGCGGTTGGAGGTATACGGTCGCTGGTAGGCCCACTCGGCTTGCAGGATCTTGTTGAACGCCTCCGCCTTGCCGTTGGTCTGAGGCCGGAAAGGCCGGGTGCGCTTCAGCCGTATATTTCTGCCTGCCGCCGTGTCGGTGAAGATGCGACTCACGTAGCAGGCGCCGTTGTCGGTCAGGATGCGCTTGACGGCGATGCTCTGGCACTCGAAGTGGGCCAAAGCCCGGACCAGGAAGGCAGCAGCAGTCGCGCCGCGTTCGTCTGGCAAGGCCTCGGCGTAGGCATAGCGGGAGTGGTCGTCCACGGCTACATGAACGAAGTCGAATCCGAGGCGAGGGCCGCGCTTAGGGCCACTCTGAGTCTCTGCGAACCCGGGCAGGATGCGCTTGCCGCCACCCTGCGGGATACGCCCGAGTTTCTTGATGTCCAAGTGGACCAGCGCGCCGGGACGGGGATGCTCGTAGCGAACGACCTCCCGTGTGGTGCGGTGGAGCCACGCGAGGCGGTGAATCCCGGCGCGGCGTAGGACGGCGTAGACGGTGGAGCGGGCGATGCCCAACTTCCACCCGATGCGGTGCGGTCCCCAGGCAAGCATGCGCCGAGCAGCACAGATGGTTGCTTCCTGGAGCTGAGCGGTCTTGCGGGGGCTGCGTAGGGGGCGGCTGGATCGGTCAAGGAGCGCGTCTGCCCCGCCTTCACGGAACCGCCGTACCCACTTGGAGACGGTCGCGCGGGAGACGCGGAACAAGCGTGCCACTTCGGCCTGAGGCCAGCCGTCCATCACCTGTTCGACCAG
>DAOUHP010000058.1:0-19430 GCA_034428575.1 Dehalococcoidia bacterium
GGCGCTGCCGTTCGCATTCCTCCACAACTCGACCTCGGTGAACGTCGGGACGTTCCACACGTTCAACGGCTCGCGGTTCTACAGGGCGTGGCGGTACCTGAGCCGCAGGTGGTTCCGCAAGCTGGACGGGCGCATCGCGGTCTCCAAGCCGGCGATGGACTTCGTGAGCAAGTTCTACCCCGGCGAGTACGAGATCATCCCGAACGGCGTGGACATCGAGCGGTTCGAGAACGCCAAGCCGATAGAGCGTTTCAACGACGGCAAGCTGAATATCCTCTTCCTCGGCAGGCTGGAGCGGCGCAAGGGGCTGAAGTACCTCGTGATGGCGTACAGCAGGCTGAAGTGGCGCTACCCGAACATCCGGCTCATCATCGCGGGCGGCGGCAATCCGGGCGAGGACGTGCTGTCGCTCATCGGGGAGCGGAACCTGGAGGACGTGGAGTTCATCGGCCTCGCCCCGTACCAGGACGTGCCGCGCTACTACCAGACCGCCGACATCTACTGCGCGCCGAATACCGGACGGGAGAGCTTCGGCATCGTGCTCTTGGAGGCGATGGCAGCGGGCAAACCGATCGCAGCCTCACGCATCGACGGTTTCAGCCGCGTGCTCTCCAACGGCGTCGAGGGGCTGCTGGTCAAGCCGAAGAACGACGGCGAGCTCGCGGATGCGCTCGAACGGCTGATCGTGGACGAGCAACTGCGGCGGGAGATGGGTGCTCGGGGCCGCATCACGGTCGAGCAGTATCGCTGGGAGCGCGTCGCGGACCGGGTCCTCGCCCACTACCGCACGCTCCTCTGGCGCAGAGCGCAGCGGGACTCCACGGGATGAAGGAGCTCGTTCCCAGGCTTCGCGCGCGGGACATGGCAGCGCGGTACTTCGCACACCCCGTCGCCCGGGTGTTCATCGCGCTCAGGATCTCCGCGAACATGCTTACCCTTGCGGGGTTCGGCATCGCCGTGGGCGCGGCATGGCTCCTCGCGGACGGTCGGCTCTTCCTTGGAGGCGTCGTGATGCTCGGCGGAGCGGTACTGGACATGTTCGATGGGGCGGTCGCTCGATTAACTGGCAAGGCATCCACGTTCGGGGCGTTCTTCGATTCAGTGATGGACCGCTTGGGCGAGGCTGCGGTGCTGTTCGGGCTCGCCGTCTTCTACATGCGCGACACGGACGCGCTGGGCGTGTACCTGGTGTTCGGGGCGCTGACGGCGTCGCTCATGGTGAGCTACCTGCGTGCGCGCGCGGAGGGGCTGAACGTGCCCGGCGACGTGGGATTCCTCGGCAGGCCGGAGCGCGTGGTCGTGCTCGGCGTGGCGCTGCTCGTGGGGTATCCGGCGTACGGGCTGGGGATCATCGCCGTCGTCGGCGCGTTCACCGTTCTGCAGCGAGCCTGGCACGTTCGTCGGGCAACGCGGGGTTAGGGACGAGGCCGTAGCACGGCCACAGGGCACCCACAAGGGGAATGCCCCTACACCAGACAGGGGTGCGAGGTTCCTGCCCCCCCAGGAACGACGGAGAGGCCCTGAGAGATTCCTCGACTCCGCTGCGCTCCGTTCGGAATGACGGTCCAGCCCCACATCCCCGCAACCGCTGCGACGTGGTCAAGGGTGGTGTTCTAGGGGCCGCGTACGAACGAGAAGGTGAGCGTCCAGATGCCGGTGGCTTCGACGGTTACGGCCTGCCTGCCGCGTTCGACGTTGTTGCCGTCCTCCAGCGGGCCGACTCTCACGGTGCGGGTGTGGGACGCGGTATCGTTCGGGCCTCCCAGGCCGCTGACGGCGCTGGCGCCGGTGTAGTCCATGACGACCCAGGCGTCGCTGCCTTCGCCGATCGTGATCTTGAAGCCAGCAGCGGCGCTGGTGTAGCTCTGACATTTCTGACCGGGGTCCGGGGTCGTGGCGCACTCGAAATTCTCGCGGAGGCGGACGGAGAGCTGCCAGGTGCCGCTGTCCAGGCTGATGTTGGAGAAGGTGCAGCCGTCCGCGTCCGCGCAGTCAGGGTCCGTGTGCCTGTACAGCTCGTAGGGCCTGGGGGTCGGCGTCGGCTTGGGGGCTGAGAAAGGCGGCCAGTTCTGGTCGTGCGAGTTGTCGCCCCAGCAGATGGGCGTGCTGTCGGGCCGGACACCGCAGGTGTGGGCGACTCCAGAGTAGATGTTGGTGAGCACCTCGTCGCGCGGCGCAGCCGTCTGTCCGTTGCTGTTGTTGCCCCAGCACATGGGCGTGCCGTCCAGGCGGAGCGCGCAGGTGTAGCGTTCGCCCGCGCTCATCATGCCGAAGACCTCGCCCTCCGGGGGCACGGACTGGCGGTAGTTGTTGCGCCCCCAGCAGACGGGCGTGCCGTCTTCCCGCAGCCCGCAGGCGTGCGCGCCGCCCGTGGTGAGGGAGACGAGCTGCTCGTCCTGCGGCGCGGGCATCGTCCAGCGGTTGATGTCGCCCCAGCAGACGGGCGAGCCGTCGGTGCGGAGGCCGCACGAGAACCGGAAGCCGGCGCTGATGGCCTTGAGCGTCAGGCCGCTCGGCGGGAACGACTGCCCCTCCGAGTTGTCGCCCCAGCACTCGGGCGAGCCGTCGGACAGGAGCGCGCAGTTGTGGTCGAACCCCGCGCTGATGGCGGTGAAGACCGCGCGCGGCGGTGAGAGGATCTCCTCGGTCAGGTTCGACGTACGGGACTCCGATTCAGGGTAGGACGCGGAAAACGACCAGTACATCCTGTTCAGCGACGGAGGATCAGACCGAAGCGTGATGCTGACCACGCGGCCGTTGCCGCCGGCCGCGAGGTACTGCACGTCGAAGTCGTGGCTGCCGAGGGTGCCCGTGTCGACCGTCCACGTCTCCACTGAGCCGTCATTATCGAGGTCGGTTACGCCGAGGGTGAAGGGGTGTGCTCCCAGCTCGTTGTTGTTGAAGACGGGACGCACGGAGAGCGTGAACGTGAGCCTGCCTGCTCCGTCGCCGCTCAGGTTTCCGGGAATGGCGAACATGAATGACTGGTCCCTGTTCCGGAGCTCTCCTGTGGACGTGCCAATGGTCGTGGCCAGTGCGCGCCTGGAGGTGATGGTGTAAGTCTGGCTGCCCAGTCCTGCTGCGCCCCAGCAGACCGCGATGCCGTTGTCCTGCAGGCCGCAGTTGTGGTTGTAGGAGGTGCTGAGCGAGGCGAGCCGGATGTTCGGCGGGGGCGACGCCTGGCGGTGGTCGTTGCCGCCCCAGCAGAGCACGGCCCCGTTCGGGCGCAGTCCGCAGGTGTGCGTGCTGCCTCCGTGCATGCTCACGAAGGTGTCGAAGGGTATGGGAGTGGGGGTCGGTGAGGGCCCGGGCGTCGGCGTCGGGGTGTCCTTCGGCGGGAAGGGGGTGAAGTCGGGAGGGATCGGCGCGCTGCCGGGGCCCAGCGTAGGCGTAGGAGTAGGCGTGGGGGTCGGCGTCGGGGTTGGCGTGGGAGTCGGCGTCGGCGTGGGAGTCGGCGTTGGGTTGGGGGTGGCCGTGGGTGTTGGCGTCCGTGTGGCGGTCGGGGAAGGCGTGGTCGTTGGTGTCGCCGTCGGGGTGTGCGTTGGCGTGGCCGTTGGAGTTGACGTTGGCGTGGCTGTCGGCGTCGCGGTGGGGGTGGACGTGGGCGTAGGAGTAGCCCTGTCGGTGGATTCCGGGAAGACGACGGGCGCCATAGTCGGGGAGCCGGAGCACGCGCCGACCAGCGCCATCACCGTGATGAGAGACGCGGCAAACCAGAAGGCGGGGTTCGTTCTGAACAGGCGCATAGGCACTCGTTGAGTTATCGTACCGCATACGGCACGCCCTGCCTTGCGGTTAGGGATGCGTGCTACGCCGTATCCCGTGGTTCGCGCCTTCCGGTTGTGCCTCGTGCAGCGGAGGCTTAGGCTTTCTTCATGGCCGTCCTCACGCCTCGCGGAAAGCCGTTCTACGGGTGGACAATCGTCGGCGTTCTCTGCGTGTTCGGGGCCGTCGGGGTCGGCCTTGCAGGGGCGAATTTCGCGCTGTTCATCGTGCCGGTGTCCGAGGACCTCGGGTGGAGTTCGTCTACATTCGGCTGGGCCTTCTTCCTGCGGTTCCTCATGATCCTTGCCGCAGGCCCGCTCATCGGAAGGCTCATCGACCTCCGGGGCCCGCGCCTGCCGGTTGTCGGTGCGTTGCTCGTTGCGGGTGGCGCCGTGTTGTGGTTGTCCCGCATCGCTGCTGCCTGGGAGCTGATGGCCGCGTTCATGCTCATCGGACTCGTGGGCATGGGGCGCGCCAACGACTTGCAGAGCGGCGCGGCAATCGCCAAGTGGTTCGTGCGGAGGCGCGGCCTGGCGATGGGCATCGCGCTCGGGGGCACGCCGCTCGGCGTGGCGGTCTACTACCCGCTTACGCAACTGCTCATAGACGGCGTCGGCTGGAGGGGAGCGCTGATGGTGCTCGCAGTCTCCGGCGTGGCGATCGCCGTGCCGCTTGGACTGCTGTTGCGACGCCAGCCGGAGGACTCAGGGCTGCTCCCGGACGGCGATGTCCCGCTGCCCGGACCGGGGCCGGACGGCCTCCGTCCAACTGGGCGGGCAGCGTCCTCCGTGGAGCGGTCACTCACGCGCCGCGAGGCGATGCGCACTCGACGGTTCTGGATGATGCTGGCCGGTTTCACAGCGATGACGTATGGGTTCTTTACGCTCGCCATCTTTCGCGTGCCCCACTTCATCGAGCGTGGCCTTGACCCCACACTCGTTGCGGTGGCGATCTCCGTGGACGCTGTCATCGCCGTCATCGCGAGCGTCCTGCTCGGCAGGATGCTTGACCGGGCCCTGTTGCGTGCAGTGCTGCTGGGCGGCATCGCGATTGGGGCACTCTGTGCGGTAGGGCTGCTGCTCGCAGGAGGCGTGTTCTGGTTGTTCGCAGCCAACATCTGCTACGCGCTTGGCTTCCAGAGTACGCATGTCGCCCAGAGCGTTATGTGGGCCGACCACTTCGGGAGGCGGCACCAGGGCGACCTGCGCGGGTTCACCATACCGGTGACTGTTGGCGTGGGGGCGCTGGCATTCCCGGTGACCGGCTATCTGCGGGACGTTGCAGGTGCGTACACGCCCGCGTGGTTCGTTGCGATAGCGGCGCTGACTGCCGCTGCGGCGTTGCTGGTTGCGGTCCGTCCAACGGGGCGCTGACACCTGCCCCTTACGCCGTGCCGTCTCCATCCGCTACGCTGGATGTATGCGCCTGCCAGGCCGAAGACAGACCATGGGGCAAGGGGAGTGCAGGGGGAGCAGCACTCGTGTGCGGGAACAGAACTTTGAAATCGATGAGATTGTTGTTGCCTTGTTGGCAGGAAGCAGTCTACGGCCTTGAAAACGCCTTCCGGCAAGGCAACAAGGATCTCAGTTCTGCTTGCCGGCGCACTCCTGGGATGCCGAACAAGGATGTCAGAGATCCGGCGACCGATGAGTTCCTTGTTCCGAACCGGGTCTCTGATAGCCTGTAGCGTGCCATGTTCGACACGCTGACGGACAAGCTCACCACCGTCTTCTCCCGCATCGGGAACAAGGGACGGCTCACAGACGAGGACGTTGACGAGGCGCTGCGCGAAGTGCGCCTCGCCCTGCTGGAGGCGGACGTCAACTTCCGGGTCGCGCGCGACTTCACGGCGAAAGTGAAGGAGCGGGCCACCGACAGCGATATCCTGCGCGGCGTCTCCCCGGGGCAGCAGGTCGTCAAACTGGTGCACGACCAGCTCGTCGAGCTTCTCGGCGAGGGCAACCACGCGCTCACCCCCGGTCCGTCGCTTCCCGCGGTGCTCATGCTCGTCGGCCTGCAGGGCTCCGGCAAGACCACGACCGCTGCCAAGCTCGCCCTGCTGCTGCGCAAGCGTGAGGAGCGCTCGCTGCTCATCGCAGGGGACCTGCGGCGGCCGGCGGCGATGGACCAGCTCGAGGCGCTCGGCAGGCAGTTGGACATCCCGGTCTACCGCGAGAACGCAGGGCCGGACGCGGCCCCGCGAGTCGTGCAGAACGGCCTCAAGCGCGCCCGCGAGATGGGGGTGAAGTGGGCCATCGTGGACACGGGAGGGCGCATCCACGCCGACGAGGCGTTGATGGAAGAGCTGGAGGAGATGCGTCGCGTGCTCCAGCCTGCCGAGGTGCTCATGGTGCTGGATGCCATGACCGGCCAGGACGCCGTGAACGCAGCCGCCCAGTTCAACGAGCGCATCACGCTGACGGGCCTCATCCTGTCCAAGCTCGACGGCGATGCGAGAGGGGGCGCTGCGTTGTCTGCCACGCACGTCACGGGCGTGCCCGTCAAGTATGCGGGCACTGGGGAGAAGGCGGATGCACTGGAGCCGTTCCACCCGGAGCGCATGGCGTCCCGCATCCTGGGTATGGGCGACATCGTCACCCTCGTCGAGCGCGTGCAGGAGCAGACCACGGAGGAGCAGGCTGCCGAGCTCGAACGCAAGATGCGCCGCGCCGAACTCGACCTCAACGACTTCCTCAGCCAGCTGCGGCAGTTGCAGCGGATGGGGCCGTTGTCCTCGATATTGGAGATGGTCCCCGGCGCGCGTGGGCTGGGGGCGAAACTCCCCAGCGGACCCGAGGGAGAACAGCGCCTGCGGCGCACCGAGGCCGTGATATCGTCGATGACGATGTGGGAGCGGCGTCACCCGGAGCGTATCAACGGCAGCCGCCGGAGGCGGATCGCCATAGGAAGCGGGACGACGCCCGCCGACGTCAACCAGCTGCTTGCCCAGTTCCAGCAGATGCGCAAGATGATGAAGCAACTCTCATCCGGAAAGAGGGGAAGTCTCCGCGGTTTGGGATTGCCCGGCTTCTAGGCACGCTGGCCATTGGCAAGCGCACGAGAATAGTGACACCTCGGTTCCTGGATTCCACAGGGCCACGTTCACGATGTCCTGCAGTCGGACTGGCAGCGCTTCAGCTGAACCTCGCCTGCTCCTGGAGTTGACCTTGACTTACCCCTTGCCTCGCTTCGCGGTCTCACGCCCTACCCGCTCTTGCCGTATGCGTGAGAAGAGGTAGGTGACGGCGAGGCCGCGGTACGGCTTCCACCGCTCCTCAGCGAACCGCTCCAACTCCTCCTCTGTGAGGCGCCTGCCGTCGAAGTAGCACTCGCCGACGACGCGCTGCAGGGCAAGGTCGCCGGCGGGCAGCGCGTCCACCCGTCCGAGTGCGCGCATGAGCGTCCACTGCGCCGTCCAGCGTCCGACGCCGCGGATGCTGCTCAGCATCGCGATCGCCTCCTCGTCGCTCAATGGCGCAAGCGTCTCGTGGTCGAGGTCGCCCTGCAGCGCGGATTCCGCGATGCCGACGACGTACTCGGCCTTGCGGGCGCTGAGCTTGAGTGCACGCAGGGCGTCAACTCCTGCTGCCAGCAGCGTTTGCGGGCGGGGGAAGGCGTGGACGACGTGCCCGTCCACCCGCACCTCCGTCCCGTACTCGGTCACGATCAAGTCGCGTATCACTCGTGCTACGACACCAGACACCTGCTGCCCCACTACGGCGTGCACCAGCGCCTCCCACACGGTCTCGGTGCGTGTGTGACGCAGACCGCGCAACGCTCCGACCGCATCGGAGAGGACCGGGTCGTCTGCGAGCATCTCGTGGAAGCCTTCCATACTGACGTCGATCCCCAGCAGCCATGCGACGCGCTCCGCGGCGAAGTCCAGGGTCCGCTCAGGGCCGCCGTTTGGAAGTGAGACCTCGATGCCGCCTTCAACCGGGCGCGCCGCCACGCCGAGTGGCTCGCCGTCCATCCACAAGGCCCGGTAGTACACCCCGTCCGCAAAGAGGTCGGAGCCCGCCTTTCCACGGTAGTTGGTCTGGTGCCCGGCGGTGAGTGCGAAATCGAACGGCTCCGGGACGGGGACGACCCTGGCGACAGTAGCCATCAGTTCCGCACGAGCCCGCCCGGTTGGCAGGCGCGGCACCAACTCGTGATCTTCT
Organism: Dehalococcoidia bacterium; assembly: GCA_034428575.1. GTDB lineage: Bacteria > Chloroflexota > Dehalococcoidia > Lucifugimonadales > Australimonadaceae > Bin16. The sequence goes on from DAOUHP010000058.1 coordinate 7,929, forward strand.
GGTTCGGGCCGATCTCGGAGATGGACGCACCGCAGCGCGGGCACGGCTCACCGCCCTTGCGGTGCACCTTCAGGAAGTCGCGCACCTTCACGTGGATCTTCGGGGGCATGCGCTCCCGCACTACCGCAGTGGCCTCGTTCAGCACCTTGGGGATGGCGTCGAACAGGCTGCGCAGCTCCTCGTCTGAGAGCGAGCGGCGCTTGCGGAAGGGCGAGACACCCGCCTCCCACAGTATCTCGTCCACGTAGGCGTTCCCTATCCCTGCGACGACCTTGCCTCGCGCGATGACGCCCTTGATCTCGCCTGTGTAGGGGCGCAACCGTTCGACGAAGGCCTCGAACGTGCCGTCCGGGTCGAGGGCGTCGGGGCCTTGCTCCTGCAGGCGGCGTATCCCAGCCAACTGGTCGGTCGTTACGTAGTTGATGCGACCCATGGACTTGTCGTCGAGGTAGCGAAGGTCCATGTCCTGGGTGCCGAGCAGGAAGAACATGCGCTTGGAGTGCTTCGTGGAGGGCTCCGTGTACTGGAAACGCCCTGTGAGCATGAGGTTGGTCACCAACACTCGGTCATCGCTCAGGGGAAAGAGCAGGTCCTTGCCCTTACGGAGTATCCGGCCGAACGTACGACCGACCACGTCCGCCAGGAAGTCATCTGCGGCGAGGGAGCGGACGATCCACGGCTTGGGCGCCTCGGCACGAACGATCTCCTGTCCGGCGATGCGTTCGTTCAGGAACTCGCGTATGACCTCGAGGTCTGGTATCTCGGGCACGATGGGCCTCGCTGGCGGCCTCGTCAGGGCAGGCCGTGCGGCGAGTATAGCAATCCGCTCCGGGTGGACGGCGGCGCGGACGCGCTCTAGGATGGATGCGTTCCGATGAACGCGCCTCGCCCCGAACGCCAGCCGCTCGCGCCAGCCGCCGAAGTCCTCGGCGAGGCGCTGGCATTGTACGGACGCAACGCCTCGCTGCTCATCACGATTGCGATTGCGGCGGCGCTAGCGGGGAACGTGGTTGGACTGCTGCTATCGCCTTCCTTGTTCCTGGTAGCGCTCCTCTGGAGCCAGCTTACAGCCGCACTGGTTACCGGACTCCAGGCACCGGTGTGGATGCTGTCGACGCTTGCCCGCAAGGGCGAACCGCTCACCGCTGCGGCGACGCTGTACGGACTGGTCGCATTCGCACCGAGGTTCTTCGTGGTGGGGTTGGTCCTGGGCCTGGCGGGCGGAGGACTGCTGGTTGTAGCGGCGTACGTCCCCGCGCTCGCTCTTCCCGCCCTGCCCGTACTGGTCTACTTCGCAATGCGCCTCTCGCTCGCGGGCCCGGCGATCGTGCTGGAGCAGCGCACTCCTATGCAGGCGCTCGCGCGGAGCTGGCAGATGGTCGGGGGGCGCTGGTGGCGCACCTTCTTCATCCAGTTACCCGTCCTGGCATTCGCAGTCATGTTGCTGGCGTTGAGCGGAGCCGTGGCCTCGTGGACGGAAAGCACCATCGTGGCCGTCGTTGCGGGAGCTGTCGCTCTGGGAGTGAGCGCGCCGCTCATCGCCCTCGTAGAGACGGCGCTGTTCGAGGAATACAGTACCCAGCGGCCGCCTGCGATCGAGCCAGGGACGCTCGGATAGAAGAGGGGGCACTTGCCCCCTCTTTCTATCCGTTGGGTGGGCGCCGACTGGATGGGCGCCGCCGCGTTTACTCCAGAAAGTCGCGCAGGAGGCGGGAGCGGCTGGGGTGGCGGAGTTTGCGGAGCGCCTTCGCCTCGATCTGGCGGATGCGTTCCCGCGTGACCCCGAAGTCGCGTCCAACCTCTTCCAGCGTCCGGCTGCGTCCATCGTCTATGCCGAACCGCAACTGGAGAACGCGCCGTTCGCGCTCGCTCAGCGTACCGAGCGCTCGGGCGACCTCTTCGCGGCGCAGCTGCGCGGTCGCGGCTTCCGGAGGGGCGGGAGCGTTTCGGTCCTCGATGAAGTCTCCCAGGTGGGAGTCCTCTTCTTCCCCGATGGGCGTTTCCAGCGAGACAGGCTCCTGCGCGACCTTCAGGATCTCACGGACGCGCTCCGGCGGCACTTCCATTCCTTCCGCGATCTCCTGGGTTGTGGGCTCGCGTCCGTACTCCTGCACGAGGCGACGGCTGACCCGCATGAGCTTGTTGATGGTCTCGACCATATGGACCGGCACGCGGATCGTCCGCGCCTGGTCTGCGATGGCACGCGTGATGGCCTGCCGTATCCACCAGGTGGCGTAGGTGGAGAACTTGTACCCCTTGCGGTAGTCGAACTTCTCGACCGCGCGGATCAGGCCGATGTTCCCCTCCTGGATGAGGTCCAGCAGCGACATGCCACGGCCTATGTACTTCTTGGCGACGCTCACGACGAGGCGGAGGTTCGCTTCCGCCAGGTGGCGTTGCGCCTTGATGCCCAACTCCTCAACGTCCCGGAAGTGCCGGTGAAGGACGAACTCGTGGCTCTCCAGCCGTTGCCCGATGTCCGCGTCCTCGATGACCTCGGGGAGGTTGGCGACCGCGACGTCCGCTCCGACGATGCCAAGGATATCGTCCGGCAGCACATGGCTGTTCAACGCCAACTGCACTACCTCCTGGCCGACCTCCGGCATCTCTTTCTCATAACGTCCGGCGAGGGACTCCACCATCTCCAGGTTCAACTCGCCGTCCACGTTCGCGCGAAGCTTCTCGTTGTGCAGCAGTTCACCGAGCGTTATCTCCTCCTCGATGGCGAGGAATTCGGTGATGGCTTCCAGCAGCCCCTGCTGATCATGGAGGCGGTGAAGGAGCAATTTGGCGACCTCTGTGTCCCGGGGCGTGCGGCCGGTCTCCGCGCGCAGGTCGTTCACGGCCTTCTCCACGTGCTTGTAAGAGGCGCGCTGCAGGGCCAGGCGGCGCTCGTCTGCGGCGGTCAGGAGCGTCACTCGACCGATCTCGCGGAGGTACATGCGTACGGGGTCGTCAATGACATCCCCTTCCATGTCGTCCTGCTGCGCGTCCGTGACCGCTTCCTTCGCCTCCTCTTCGGTCGCCTTGATGTCTTCCGCGTTCGGCTCTTCGGCGGCCTTTTCGAGGACCGCGGAGGCGATGGCGACAGCGGACGCGTAGAGCTCGCTCACCTCGCTGGACCCCGCTCCGTTCGTCCCGACGACAGCCACGGCGGCTTCCGCGCCGTTCGTGTCGACCGCTACCTGCCCGCCGGCACTGCCGTCAGCCGGCGCTTGTCCGATATCGGTGGCCTTCACGCGAGGGCGAGGGCGCGCTGTTCTTGAAGTAGGCCTCGCCGCGGCGGACCTCGCCGCGGTCTTCATCGCGTTCCTGACGCGGGTCTTCACCGGCGCCCCATTCACCTGTGTGGTGTCCTCGCTGTTGGAAGTACGTATCTGCCTGGTTGCCAATGCTTCCTCCTCGATGAGGGAGAGTTTCTTGCGCTGCGGGGCGGATCAGCCGAGTCCCCTGGTGAAGAGGTCCCGAAGTCGTTCGTTGATCTCCAAGGCTTGTTGGTGTACAGCCTGAACGTACTCGGGGTCTACCGGGGCATCGTCGACGGCGTCCGAGGAGAACGCTGCCGCCTCTTGCGCTTTCAGATTACGGAGGCGCCTCTCCTCGAGCCTCCGCAAACAGCCATCCCATTCCTCGGTGCGCTGCTTTCGATCGGCGGGAGGAAGCGCCTCCAGCGAGTGCCTGACCAGACGGTCGGCAAGTTGGCCGTCGAGCTGCGCTAGCGCACCTTCCATCGTACCAGCATCCCTGAGCGCGAACAATACGGCACGGTTCTCCGGTCGGACGAATGTGTCCGGCTCAACCTCGTCAACGCGCGCCAGTAGGGCCTCGTCCTGCGCCACCAGCGCGAGGACACGCTCTTCCAGCGGATCGTGCTCCGCGACGGCGAACACGGACTCCACCTGCCGGTTTCCGGCCTCCGGCGCGGGCCGCCTGCCGCCCCGCTGCGTGCGCAGGGGCCCCTGCATACGTCCTACCGCCGCTTCCAACGTGGAGACCGGCACGCCGACCAGCTCGGCGAGACGCGTGAAATAGTGTTCCTGGTCCGCCCAGTCGGGCAGGGCGAATATCACCGGCAGGAGCCTCTCCACCAGCGCTGATTTCCCCTGCGCCGAGCTGATGTCCAGGCGCGCGGCCTCTGCATGCATGAGGAACTCCACCGCCGGGACCGCATTCGCCAGCAGACGCTGCCACTGCCCGGGGTCGGTGCGGATCAATTCGTCCGGGTCCTTCCCCGTGGTGATGAGGGCGACCCGGAGCGACGAGATATCGTCCGGGCGGTTCAGTACCTCCGTGCGCCTGCGGCCAGCCGCAACGCTTCCTACCAGTTCCCACGTCGTCCGTAGCGACTGGAGCATCGCCTCCTGCCCGGCGGCGTCCGCATCGAGCGCAAGGACGATGCGCTGCGCGCGCGCCTTCAGCAGCGACACCTGGGTCTCGGTGAGCGCGGTGCCCATGGACGCAACGACATTCCGGTAGCCGTGCTCGTGCGCGGCAATGACGTCCATGTAGCCCTCGACGACCACCGCCTCGCCTTCTGCGCCGATAGCCTCCCGCGCGCGGTCGAGTGCGTAAAGCATTCGACCCTTGTCGAAGACCGAGGTCTGGGGCGTGTTGATGTACTTGGGGTCTGAGCCGTCCAGCGACCGGCCTGCGAACCCGGCGATGCGTCCCTCCGTGTCCCGCAGTGGGAACATCAGCCGTCCGCGGAACATGTCGCGAGATGGCGTTCCGTCGTCGCCGCGCAGGACGAGTCCCGATCGGAGCAGCAGGTCGTCGCCGAAGCCCAGCGAACTGAGGCTCCGCAGCAGTTCTCCGCCGGTCGACGGCGCGTAGCCGATGCCGAAGCGCGCCACCGCGTCCTCTCCGATGTGTCGCCCCTCCGCGTACGCGCGGGCCTGCGCTCCGCGCTCAGCGATGAACGACTGCTTGAAGAACTGCTGCGCCGAGTCATTGAGTGCGTAGAGCGGGTCGTCGTCGTTCCGCTGCCGCCGTTCCTCGATGCGCACACCGGCCTGGGCCGCAAGGGCCCGCATCGCGCCCGTGAAGTCCGTATTCTCCGTCCGCATGACGAACGAGAACATGTCGCCGCCCGTGGCGCATCCCCCGAAACAGCGCCACGTCTGGGTGTTGGGAAAGACGACGAACGAGGGAGTATTCTCCTGGTGGAACGGGCATCGCGCCTTGTAGCTGTTGCCGGCGCGCTTCAGGTCCGGGACGTAGCCGGAGACGACATCGACGATGTCGAGGCGCGCTCGGATGTCGTCCACGGTGCTCATACGTCCCCTACTGGATTCTACGTCGTGGAAGCCGCTGCGGTTGCACGAATTCCGGCCGCACCGGGCGGCCATGGGCGCTCGCGTATACTGCGCGCGAGCTTCGCCTTGACCAATACGAACCCGAACCCCAGCCCTCGCATCTTCTATGGCTGGTACATCCTCGGCGTCATCCTGCTGACGGGGCTGTTCGCGGGCCCCACGAGCCAGGTATTCATCGGCGTGCTCGTCCGACCCATCAGCGAGGATACTGGTTGGAGCACCACCGCCATCGCAGGCGCAGTGACGGTTGGCGGCGTGCTGGCAGGCGTAGGAGCCCCGTTCGTGGGTTTCATGGCCGACCGTTATAGCCCGCGCGTCCTCATGACCTCCGGCGTCGTACTCATGGGAGCGTCGTTCTTCTTCATCGCCGCCGCGCCGAGTGTCTGGGTGCTGGTGGTCGGCTATGCGGTCGCGCGGGGGATCGCGCAGAACATGATCGCGGGCGTCGTCCCCCGCGTCATCGTGGTCAACTGGTTCCGCCGCATGCGAGGGCGTGCCATCGGACTCGTTGGCACCGCTCACCCGGTGGGAACGTTCGCGCTGGGCCCTGTCGCGCTGCTCATCATCGGCACGGGATTGGGCTGGCGTGGGGTGTGGGTCATCTTCGGCATCGCCGTCATCGTCCTCCTCGTGCTGCCGAACGCGCTGGTCATCCGGCGGGCGCCGGAAGAGATGGGGCTGTTGCCGGACGGCGACCGCGCAGCGGACGGAGGCCAGGAGGCTGCGATAGCGGCGAGCGCGCGGGAGGCCGCGCAATCGTGGACGTTCCGCGAGGCCGTCCGTACGCCGGCGTTCACGCTCATCATCCTCTCCATCGTGCTTATGAACTACGGGGGAGGCGGGCTGCCGTTCCACATGCCGCAGTACTACGCGGACCAGGGGCTCAGAGAGGTGATAGGTGTCGCGGCGGTGAGCATGTTCGCCATATCCGGCGCGTTCGCCAACACCCTCTGGGGATTCCTGGCGGAGCGCATCTCAGAGCGCATCCTGGGCATCTTCACGATGCTCATGGGGATGGTGCTCGCGTTGGGCTTCCAGTTCATCTCGCATCCGGTCGTGGCGGTGGGTTACGGCATCCTGCTCGGTGTGGCAGCAAGGGGCGAAGGCTCCATCCTGATGATCCTGGTTGCGAACTACTACGGCAGGCGCTCCTACGGCGCCATCTCCGGCCTCGTACAGACCGCTCTGCTCGTCGGGCTCGCGCTCGGACCGGTCATCATGGCGTGGGTGCGGGAGTCGACAGGGTCCTATGAAGCCGTCTTCTACTCTGCTGCCGTAACATTCACTATCGCAGCCGTGCTGCTCGCGCTCGCCACGAAACCGCAGCGTCCACAGCGCCCGTCGACAATCGCAACCACAACAGCGGAGGAGGCCCAGCCATGACAACGTCCACAGAGATCGAGGCGCTGAAGCGCCAGGTAGCGGACAGTTCGCACGTGCTCGACCACCAGGGGCTCGTGGACTTCCACGGGCACGTCAGCGCACGCGTGCCGGGCACGAACGTGCTCTACATCAAGCCCGTGCTGCGCCCGCACAACCAGATCCGCGCGGAGGACATCATCGCGGTCGACATCGATGCCTATCTCGAAGGCGGCGACTCGCAGTGGAACCCGTCCGACCAGCGTGGCCGGACGATAACCGAGCCCGTGCCACCACGTGAGACGGCGCTGCACGCGGCCATCATGCGAGCGAGGCCGGACGTGAACTCCGTCGTACACACACACCAGTTGGTGGCGACGTCGATAGGCGCGGGGAATGTTCCCATCAGGGCGCTCCAGAACCAGGGCCTGCCGTTCGCACCGGAAACGCCCATCTACCCGCACCCCGACCTCATAACGACGACGAAGCAGGGGGTGGAGGTGGCGGAGACGCTCGGCGACCGGGTGGCGGCGCTGCTGCGCGGACACGGCGTCGTGGTGGTGGGCGAGTCGATGGACCACTCGGTGTCGAATACGATCTATCTGGAGCGCTCGGCGATCATCCAGGTCATCGCGTCCATCGTGGGAACGCCGACACCGCTGCCAGACGATTACGTAGCGCGGTTCGGACCGGACTGGTCGCGCCGCGCGTCGCACGCGTACGAGTACTTCAGGTCGCTCGTGCCGAGTTTGAAGACGCTGGAGTAGGGGGGAGTCGGGGCGCTACCCGCGCTGCGCCATCGCGGCGTAGTGGCGCCAGATGCCGCTGGGCTTGCGCGGCGTCGGGGCGACCTCCGGCGTGAGGTGGTCGGCGTCCGGCATGGAGCGCATGTTGGCGCCGAACTCGGCGCGCTGTCCGGGCGTGAGCACCGCGTGTCCGCTGCCGACAGCGCAGAGCGCCAGATAGTTCATGCGCGCTTGCTCCTCCAGGTGCAGCATGTTCACGATGGCGTCCTCCATGTCGCCGCCGACGGTGGCAGCCCCGTGTCCCTGCAGGAGGATGGCGCTGTGCCCGCCCATGAGGCGCGCAACCTCTGCGCCGTCTTTCTCGTGGATGATGAGCCGCGGGCTGGGGAACATCGGCAAGGGCTCGGCGAACAGCGGCATACCCTCGATGCACATCGGCCCCATCTGCTCCTGCAGCACGCTCATCAACACGGTGTAGCGCGGGTGGACGTGCACGACAGAGTTGACGTCCGGGCGCTCGCGCAGCAGGCACGAGTGCATCTTCACCTCGTTCGGCAGGTTCAGCTCCTTCAGTCCGCCCGCTTTGTAGCCGTTTACGTCCACGACCACCATGTGCTCCGCGTAGGTCTGCGAGAGCGCGGGGCCCAGCGCCTTGATGATGAACTTGTCCGGCTCATCCGGGAGGCGCAGGCTCACGTGTCCCCGCTCGATGGTGGAGGCGTCGGCAAGCCCCATCTCGTACAGCATCCGGTTCGCCAGCGCGGCCTCTTCCATGAGTTCGTTCAGGTCTGCCATCGCGATGGCCTCCTATTTGTCGGTTCCTCCCCCTCCGCTCCTGTTGGGCACCCACGAGGGACCCCCTGCATCAGACACCGCTACCCACATCGCCAAGGGCCCTCACCCCAACCCTCTCCCCCAGGAGAGGGAGTCGTACCCCACGCTCCTCCGGAGTCAGCCCAGCGAGGGCTCGTGCAGGTGCCAGTCCGTCGCGGTCTGGTAGGTGTGCGAGGCGCGGAGCACGAGAGCATCGTTCAGGCGCGCGCCGCCCAGCATCAGGCCGATCGGCAGACCGTCCGGCGAGAAACCGCAGGGTACGGACGCGCTCGGCATGCGGGCGAGGTTGAAGACGCGGGTGAGCCGCAGCAGCGCCTCGCGTGACGCTATCTCGACTCCGCCGAGAGTCAGCGTGTCCTGCTCCGCCAGCGGCGCCGGGGTGGCCACGGTGGGCATCGCGATCAGGTCGACCCGCGTGAGCGCTTGTGCGACCGCCCGCGCATACTTGACTCGGGCCTGCTGCGCCTTCGCGTACGCCGTGGCCGGGACGAAGAACCCGGACTCGAAGCGGCGGCGCGTCACCTGGTCCATCCGGTCGCCGTACTCGAGCACGCGTGCGCCGTGCGCCATCGTTGCCTCCGCGATCGTGATGCCGGCCGCGATGGGCGGCGTCCAGTCCAGTTCGGGGAGCGATATCTCCATCACCTGCGCGCCGAGTCCTTCCAGCGTCCGCATCGCGGCCTCGAACGCGAGCGCTACGTCCGTGTCGAGCGGCTCCCATACGTACTGCACCGGCACGCCGATGCGCAGCCCCCCGATACCGCCCTGCAGCGATGCAACGTAGTCCACCTGCGGGGCGGTGATCGAGACGGAATCACGCTCGTCCGGGCCCGCAAGGACGTTCAGCATCAGTGCGAGGTCCTCGACGGTGCGCGCCATCGGGCCCGCAGTGTCGAGCGAGTGCGACAGCGGCGTTACTCCGTACCTGCTCACGAGCCCGAACGTGGGCTTGATGCCGGATATGCCGCAGAGCGCGGACGGTATCCGGATGGAGCCGCCGGTGTCCGAGCCGAGGCCCATCGGGAAGAAGCCTGACCCGATACCCGCGCCCGTGCCGCTGGACGACCCGCCCGGCATGCGGCCTTCTCCCCACGGGTTGCGTGGCATGCCGTAGGTGGAGTTCTGTCCCGTGGGCCCGAAGGCGAATTCGACGGTGTTCACCTTGCCTATGGGGATCGCGCCCGCTTCCCGGAGCAGCCGTACGGCCGTGGCATCCTCGTCCGGCACGAACTCGACGTCGAGCGGGGAGCCGGAGGTTGTGGTTACGCCGGCGCTCCAGTAGATGTCCTTGATGCCGAACGGAACGCCGTGCAATGGCCCGCGCGACTGCCCGGCGGCGAGCTCGGCGTCGGCGGCGCGGGCGTCAGCCATCGCCTGCTCCGAGGTGCGCGTGATGAACGCTCCCACCTTCGGCTCCAAAGCGTCGGCGCGCGCCACGAATTCGCCCACGGCCTCGGTTGCGGAGAGCTCCTTTCCGGCGATGCGCTGCGCTAGGTCGGATGCGGGAAGGGAGGTGATGTCCGTCATTCCACGCCTCCAACCGCCCGTTCGATGGGGATGTCGTCGACCGGGATGGCGTCCAGCGGAGCGAGGCGTCCCATCAACGCCTCCACCTCGGGGCGAAGCTTCTCCAGGTGCTCGGGGCCGACGTTCAGCCCAACGGCGCGCGCCCACGACGCGAACGCATCCGGGGTCAGTTCGGGGGACATCGCAACCTCCAATCGCACGGCTGCGCGCAAGTATAGCCGCGTGGGGCGGAGGGTGGTGCAAGGGCGCCCACAGGGGACGGACTTACACCAACACCTCCCCCCGACCCCGCAGTACCCTCACCCCAGCCCTCTCCCCTTGTAGGGAGAGGGGATCAGGTCTTCTATAATGGGCGGGTGAGTATCTCCTTCCGCGCCATCGTCTTCGATTTCGACGGCCTCATCGTCGACACGGAGCAGCCGATCTACGAGGCGTACCACACGCTCTTCACGGAGCTCGGCGCCACGCTGCCGCTGAGCGTGTGGCGGGACGTGATAGGGGGAAGTACGGGCGCCGCTGCTGCGTTCGTCCACCTGGAGAGCACCATCGGCCGGGAGGTGGACCGGGAGGCTATGCGTCAGCAGGCGCGGGCGATCCGCTGGGAAGGGACGCTCACGCTGCCACCACGTGAGGGCGTAACCGAACTCATCACGGAAGCAAAGGAGGCCGGGCTCGCACTCGCCGTTGCGTCGAGTTCGACGTTCGCATGGGTGAACGGCCACCTCGACCGGCTGGGGCTGCTCTCGTCGTTCGACGTCCTCTGCACACGAGACGACGTGGAGGAGACGAAGCCGCATCCGGCGCTGTACCAGCTCGCCGTCGAACGGCTGGGCGTGGAGCCGCAGGACGCATTCGCGATTGAGGACTCCCCGAACGGCGTGACGGCGGCGAAGGCGGCCGGGCTGCGCTGCGTCGCCGCGCCGAACCCGCTCACCGCGGGCATGGACCTGCGCCACGCGGACTACGTACTCCCGTCGATGGCCGGCGTTTCGCTCTCGGACGTGGTGGCAGGGCTTGTGGGGTAGCGCCCCCCCCCCCCATTCCAACCTTCCCCTCATCGAGGGGAAGGGATCAGAGCATCCTTAACAGTATCCCCCTCCGCGTATAACACGCCCTTCCCCTGTTGATAACACGGTGGCCCGCGCTCCGTGGTGTGATTGATGTACCTGCGTTCGCCCTCGGGTGGCAAGCGTGGGCATCACCTCCCTACCAAGGAGATCGCGTGGAACACCTCCCTCGATTTAGCAGACTGTGGATAGGACTCTTGCTCGCGGCATCGGCGGCGCCACTGGCGCTCACGGGTTGCCAGGGGCCGGAAGGGGTACCGGGCGAGACGGGACCGCAGGGTTCCCAGGGACAACGTGGAGAAGCCGGAACCGCGGGGCCGCAGGGGCCGCAAGGGCCAGCAGGTGCGGCAGGACCGTCCGGGCCACCAGGGCCTGCCGGAGTGACGGGCTCGGATGGAAGGCCCGGCGCGCCCGGAGCGGACGGTCGCGAAGTGGAGCTGGTCAGCGTGGACGGCGTGCTCTCATGGCGCCACGAGGGAGAGGACGACTCAGCCTGGCGCGACCTCACGACACTGACGGCGCCGCTGCCGCCCATCTCGCTCACGAAACTCGGCACGTACACGTCTGAAGAGGGAGCGGAGATCGTCGCGTTCGACCCCTCGACGGCCCGTGCGTTCGTCACCGCCGGGGCAACGGTGGAGGTGCTGGACCTGT
>DAOUHP010000059.1:0-7655 GCA_034428575.1 Dehalococcoidia bacterium
GCCGCGCAGGAGCACATCCTGCCCCAGACCCAGGGCAAGGAACGGTACATGGCCGCCGTGCGGGAGCTCTCCCAGGCGTTCGCGCTCGCCGTCCCGCACGAAGAGACGACGCGCATCAGGGACCACGTGGCGTTCTTCCAGACGGTGCGCGCGGCGATGTCCAAGCACACCGAGGGAGAGGCGCGTCCGGAGGAAGACCTGGACCTCGCGGTGCGCCAGATCATCTCGCGCGCTGTGGCGTCCGAGGGCGTGCTGGACGTCTTCGCAGCCGCGGGCCTGGACAAGCCGGACATCGCGGTCCTCTCCGACGAGTTCCTCGCAGAGGTCCAGCACCTCCCCCACCGCAACGTCGCCGTCGAACTGCTCCAGAAACTGCTCAAGGGCGAGGTCGCCGCTCGGAGCCGCAGGAACGTCGTGCAGGCGCGCTCATTCCGCGAGATGCTGGAACAGACGCTCCGCCGCTACCGGAACCGGGCTATCGAGGCCGCGCAGGTCATCGAGGAACTGATCCAACTCGCGAAGGAGATGCGGGAGGCCGACGCGCGCGGGGAGGACCTCGGCCTCTCGGACGACGAGCTGGCCTTCTACGACGCGCTGGGCGTCAACGACAGCGCCGTCCAGGTGCTCGGCGACGAGACGCTGCGCGACATCGCCCGCGAATTGGTTGATGCGGTGCGTGGCAACGTCAAGATCGACTGGATGCTGCGGGAGAACGTCCGCGCCGACCTACGCCGGTTGGTCCGCCGCATCCTACGCAAACACGGCTACCCGCCCGACAAGCAGGAGCAGGCGACACGCACCATCCTTGAACAAGCGGAGGTCCTGTCTGAGGGCTGGGCCGTGGAGTGAAAGGGATTGAAAGTATCGCAGCTCCTTGCAATGAAATGCGGCCATGCTCACCCATTCGGTGCCCAGGGTGGCCTAAAGACCTTGGCGATTCCTTCGTTTACTGGTCTATAGTTCTTGGGGTTTGGCAGGTTGATTTGATTCTACAGTGATTTCAATACTCAGTTGAGGATTGGATAGATCTCGGTCCACAGCTACAACCGTAGCGACTGGCGCAGCACCAGCGTCCATCCGCGGCGCTAGCAAACGCGCCTCGCTGCGGGGAATGTAACCCAGTTGACCGTCCCCGATCTGAACCCTGATTGCATTCGGGTCGTACTGGTTCGCGTAGTCACGTACCAGTCTGACCGCACTGCCATCTATGACCCCAGCAAGAAGAGCGGTACGACGTTCGTACTGAATGCCAGCAACTGAAGTTGTAAGGCGGCTAGGCCGTTCGCGAAGGGATGCTGTAATCGACCGATCATTTGGAACGAGTGACGCAGACCGACGACTCAGAATCTCTGATTCATGCGCGGATGCTCCAAAACGGTAAGTAAAATCCTCTTCCGTTAGGAAGGAGAACCAGGTGACAAAAGCGCCGTAAGTTGCTCTGTCATTGGCAACATCAGAAACAAATCCTGCGGCAAGAGTAGTGGAGAGTTCTCTTGAAGGGCAACCTAGCGTCATCGCCCATGAAGCGCTTGGCGTTCTGACTCCATAACGGAACATTGTCGGAAGCCATCGGACGACTTCCGAAGTCTCACGGCCAGTATCCAAGACATGCTCAGCGATTGCGATGTATGCCCCTATCCCCCAAGGTAATTTGAAGCCGAAGAGGTCGGCAACGAACCTGTGAAACTTCCTCTGGTCGGTGCCTTCAGCCAAGTGTCGCTTCACTATTTCAGGCATTGCCAATTGTCCAAGCCAATCGTCGGCAAGATCAACTAGGTCACCGGGGAACTCGTAACCGGTCTCCATCTGTGGCAGGTCCACAATATCAGGCACCAGGGTTGTGATGATGTCTTGAAGGGACGTGTCGTGGTCGAATATGACCTCCTGCACACGTTCCTTTCTTTCTACGATGCGTTCATGTAGGGTGAGGCAACTGCGGATATCCATGCCAGTCCGGGCAAAGACCTTCCTCGTGCTCTCGCTTGTCACTTCGCCTCTAATAGCAGCAATAGTCTCTGCACTCTTGACATGGAGGGGCTCAAGCAGATCATCGCTGCCGGCCTGGATCCGAACAAACGATTCCCCAACTAGCTCCTGAAAGAGCGTTTCTGCTGATTTGCCAACCGACTCCTCAACCATGAGGGTGACCAGTTCTGAATCTAATAGTTGCCGAAAACGATCATCCGAGAGTCGTTGGTCGGTCAGTTCTTCGAGTAACGAATACAATTGCCCACGAAGTGGCGGAATCTCTCGACGAAGCAGTCGTTCGTACTGTCGTGCTTGGCTATCATCCATTGCTGCGAGTACAACGTGTCCTTCCGTCTCCCGAGTTGCACGGCCTGCCCTGCCGATAATGTTCCAGAGTTCACGAGGATTGATTTCCTCCATACCAGCCGAGCCTTCTCCATCATCGTCGACGTGCCGAATGGTCGAGTGAACAATTACAGTCTTCACCGGCAGGTTTACTCCTTGAGCCAACGTTGTCGTCGCGACGACCACCGGAAGTGAGCCTCGTCGACAATCAGCTTCCACTGCCTTCCGAACTGCTTCGGGCAGCCCGGCGTGATGAACGCCGATGCCCTCGGCAAGAAGAGAAGTCAGTGACGATTCTTCGCCCAACCATAGGGAGGCCACCTCGATTGCAGCTCGACCCGGTCGGTCCTTAGCGATGTTGAAGGCTGTCGGAGTCTCAGCATGGGCAGTCTGACGGCGAAGCCGCAAACCGCGCTGAATGGTTTGCGCCACAGATTCCGCATTCCCCCTGCTTGTTGTGAAAACAAGGACTGGACCCTGCTTTGCAAAATTGATTGCTAGCTCGGCAACAACTTCGCCTTTGCTTCGTGTCGGAAACTGCACTTGCTTCTCTCGACGGAGCTTCTCTGTGTAGTCGAGGTACTCATGCGGTACCGCGGCACCGATGACAAATGGAGCGGGGGCTCCAGCTACCGGTCCTTCCAGTGGGTATGAGATGCGGTCTCTCTGCGCATTGTAGATTCCGATCAGCTGCCGAGCGGGGCGCCAGTCGGATTCAATGAGCGCTTGGCGATCAGCACACAACCATTCCGCAAAGTCAGCGGCGTTGTCCGATGAAATCACCGCGGAGACGAATAGTACCTTCGCTTCTGGCAAGATATGGTGACGAAGTTTCGTGAGAAGCAATTCGTAGCCGACGCCGCGGTCCCTGTCTTCGATAACATGCCCTTCATCCAAGACGATAAGCCCTATACCCCGCAACAATTCTGGTCGAATTCTAGTGAGCAGAGCAAGTTTCTCCGGTGTGCTAACTATTAGGTCTGCCCCACCAATTATCTGGGCCTCCAGCTCGTCTACCTCGAACCCTCCAAGTACGCTCGATACCCGCAGCCCCAAGTCAGCGAGGATAGGGGTTAATGCCTCTTCAACTTCATCTGCCAGTGACCGAAATGGTGCGACATAAAGTGCCTTGCGCTCACTCTCCATGACGAGCGCATTGACAATGGCCAGCTCGGCAATCCGAGTCTTCCCTGCGCTCGTGGGCATGCGTATTGAGAATCCAGATTGAGCGTCTAGCAGTCCAGCCGACAGTGCTTGCCTCTGAGACTCCCAGAGTTCGATCCGGCTAGTGGCATCGAGCATGTTTGCAGCTGTCCCACGTGCGGAGAGGGTAGCGTACCGCTCCCATGCAGGCTCCGCCTGCACCAGTCGTGGAATCTGATTCCACACTCCATTCTGAATGACGAGTTCGCCTACTCCCTGTAGCGTACGGGTCTCCAGCAATTCCAAGGCGCGCCCACTTGTGGATAGTAGTTCCGAGAGTTCCTCTGATGCTCGTCGGAATGAGTCCTCTGCAGTCGGGCCTTGCAATGCGGCAAAGGCCAAAGAGCCGTACATGTCTGCGGCGACCAGCGCCGCCGCCAAATCTACCAATCGCTCTCCAGAATCCCCTTCGCCTGCACCTTCGATCCATCGTCGCTCCAGTTGCTCTTGATTCTGCGTCAAAGATTCAGTCTCTACTCGTAGGCGTAGCAACTGTCGACGCAGCGCAAGCTGGGTCCAACGGTCAAGTATGTCTGCCAGGCGTGGGATACCACCCGGCCCTGGCCAGGGCGTGAGGGGCAGTGCCCGAGCGATGCACATCGAGTTGGCTTCGTACCCCGCTAACTGATAGAGTCCGGCCGCAATGAGCCTTGTCGTGACGTGCCTTGTCTCATCCGGCAGGTCAGCAAGGTACTCCATGACTTCGGCTGCTACACGAAGCGAATCGCTTAACTCACTCAGTAATTGCGAGTCGGCTTTCAAGACCAATAGTGCCGTGTGAAGTGCCGATGTTGCCACGCGCTTGAGACGAGGGGTTGAGTAGGTATAGTCGATACGAGCTGCGACTTCAGGCGCAACCGCGCCAAGTAAGTGCTTGGACCGAACCTGTGCCCAGTTGTTTAGCAGGTTCGGGTCTTGGAGAGAGGACAGGAGCCTCTCTGTCGCTCCAATAAGCGCTTCCCTATTGATCATTGCCGACCGCCCGTCTTGCTTCGGCATATGAGCCACGGATTACGTCCTTCAAGCCCTCGCGTGTTAAGACATAGCACCTAAAATCTGTTGCTAAGGTCAAGTCACCAGAAGCGAAGCGGCTATTGAGGTCGTCGAGAATCTCGTCTCGCCAAGCATGCTCATCGAAGACGAACACTATCCGCAACGCACGAGGCACAGGTGGTGCTTGGTGCATGGCTTCATCAAGTTGGATGTACGTCTCGTGCTGATTGCCCTCCACTAAGCGATCCAATGTGAAAAACAGAATCTGCGGCTCTTCATCTTCGATCTCTTGGTAGGCTCGCGTGTACGCTTCCTGCCCTAGCGCAACACTAGGGGTCGTTGTGCCGGCTTTCGCCTCACCAAAGTAAAAGCTGGCGATCGTTTCATCTTGGAATCTCACACAGAAGACGTCCGTGAGCTTCATTGGCCAGTCGGGTGACTCTCTGTGGCGAAGTTTCTCTATGAGTCGGTTGAGTCCCTCGGCGTCTTCAAGAAGGTGTCCCGCAACAACTTCTCCGAAGTCACCTACTTGGATGTTTTCGCGAGAAGCTACGTGAGCATCAAAGTAGTTGACTGCGGCAACTAGACCTACTCGACGCAATATTGACTTCATTAGCTCAACGTTGGCGAGACCGTCCACTAGAAACCCACCGACAGTTTGTTCTACAGCAGGTGATGCGGTCAGAACCCCACGTTGGAGTTTGAATCTATAGTTAGTGTCTTCTTTAGCGTTGTACCACACTCGATATTCCTTACGTGCCCTATTGATTGGCTAAGGTAGTTTTGTTGGGCCCGAGAAACTTATCGCCGTTGAAATGGACCGGGTGGTCAGAAATCTCGGCGGTCCAGACTTCGGTCTTCCAGTCGACCTTGTCCACGTGCCGCTTGAACTGTCGGAAATCCGGGGATGCGCCGATGTATACCCGGGTGGCAAGGCAGCCCTTCATTATCACTTCCATCTCCTCTAGCCGCTGGGGGCTAACGGGACCGTGAGACATGACGGCCTCAACCGGGAACAGCCAGCGACTCCAGCAGGTGAATCGGTCCCGCCCCGTGGTATGATAACGTCGAAGTACGACAATTATACTAGGTTTAGCCCATGATTGAGAACTACGTCCGCGTCATGGAAGCTTCAAAAGACGGTAAAGCGCCTGATACGAGAGGGCAAGCTCCCTGCCACCGAGTTAGGGAACAAGTGGGGCCTGGAGCGCGACCGGCTCCAAGTGTTTGCCAACACTTATGATGGGAGCCGGGGGAGGGCGACGGCGAAGGAGTACACGGTGCTCTACGAGCTTGCGGTCCACGCCCCGGGGTGCTGACCCACACCGTGCAATGCCTCCGGTTCTCCCGCCGGGCTGCTCTGTTGGTCACGCTCATCGCGCCGGCCTACGGCCTCTCTGGTCGCTCGGAGCGCGATAGCGAGGGCGGTCACGATACCCGTAGGATTACATCAGAGCTAGTCTTGGTCGGCTACCAATGGGACATCTGTAGTTTCCGCACCATGCCGATACTCATTCTGCGCCGGCTGCTTCCAAATCGACTGCCCACGAGAACCGCACCTCTTTCTGTCGATTGGAAGACAGAGAACACGGGTTTGCGCCAGGCGACGGTGAAGTCGTGGGAGGGCCGGTGGAAGGGCTGCGGGGCTCCTGCCTCCGCAGGAGCGACGGAGGCCGGTGGAAGGACGAAGGGGATGGCAGGGGTGTCGTCGCTCATGGCGGGGCGGAGGGGGACGAGGAAGCGGCGGTCGCCGGGTCCGACGACGGCGGTGGTGAAGACGACGGATGCCTGCGCGAGGCGTCGCTGCATGGCGGCGACAGCGCGGGGGTAGTACTGGGCCGGATTGTGGGTGGTGGCGATGACGGCTACGCCGGTGCGGGCGGCGAGCGCCTTGAGCATTCCGAGGACGGTTTCGGCCTGAGCGCGGTGCATGGAGGCGAGGTCCTCGACCTGATCGACGATGAGCAGGGCGGCGCTTCCCGCCTCGATGTAGTTGGCCAAACGTCCCATGACATGGCTGAGGCTCGGCCAGGGGGCGGCGAGTTTCGGCGCGGGGGACGCGGGCTCGTCGAACAGGGGGAACATCCTGGGCCGCCCGGTGATGGGCGACGGGCGGCCGAGGGGCGTGCCGCGGCCCTCGAAGTCGTCAGAGCCGTCCTCGTCCTCGTCGTCGTTCTTGTTGGGCGGGTCGTCGGGGTAGTAGTCGAGGGGGTGCGTGGGGGAGAGGAGGTCTGCGAGGTAGATGAAGTCGAGGTCCGCGCCGAAGAGGCGGAGGACGGGAAGGATGTCGGCCTTCGGGTTGCTGTTGAGGGGCGCGAGGACGACGGGAGCGGCGGGGAACGGGGCGTCCGGCTGATCCGGGGCGGGCGCGCCCCGGGAGACGCGGGCGGCGATATCGAGGGCGATGGCAGTTTTGCCGGACGACGGGTATCCGGCGATGAGGGTGAGCTTGGCGAGGGGAATGCGGTTGGGCCAGAGCCAGTCCTGGGGCTGCTGGATGAAGAATGCGAATGGGTTGAGTCCGGCCTCGACCGCGCCGGTGGAGGTGTAGAGGCGGGAACGAGGCATGAGGCCGCGCTTCGCGAGGGCGTCCCACACCTTACCGGACGGGCAGCGGGTACATTCGAACGAGAAGCCCGTGTCCTCGTCGTAGGAGATGGCAAGGGTGGGCACCAGCGGGTTGTCGTGGCAAGGGCAGTGGACCCTGGGGCCGGATGCGCAGTCGCAGCCGGGCACGCCGCAGCGGAGGGCGCGCTCTATGCGGGCAAAGTATGCCGCGTCCTTCGGTGGGAGGGTGTCTACGTCTATTCGGTTGTCAGGCATGGAAGCGGGTTGTGTAGTCATGCAGACATGGTAGGGAGGGGTGCGTCGGGCGCGCAACGGGTGCGTGTCACACATTCAACATCGATGGACAGGATGAACAGGATAGGTGGGACCCCGAGAGGATGCTGCGCGCTACAGCGCGGGCTCCAGCCAGCGTGACAAGCTTTACCCCCATCCCAGCCTTCGCCTATGAACAGACCCTTGCGTACCCCGTCCACACCACCCCAGAGTACCCTCACCCTAGCCCTCTCCCCTTGTAGGGAGAGGGGAGTCGGGCATCCGAGTGGATGCTGCGCGCTACAGCACGGGCTCCAGCCAGCGTG
>DAOUHP010000060.1:0-4237 GCA_034428575.1 Dehalococcoidia bacterium
GTTCTTCTCCGGCGGGGTCTCGAGGATGTTGCCGTCGCAGTCGTACAGCCAGCCGTGGTAGGCGCAGGAGATGCCCCGCTCCTCAACGCGCCCGTAGACCAGCGAGGCGCTGCGGTGCGCGCAGTGGTCGGCGAGCAGGCCGATGCGCCCGGACTTGTCTTTGAAGAGCACGAGGTCCTCACTGAGAACGCGGACGGCCTTCGTGGGCCGCTCGTCCGTCAGGTCCGAGGCGATAGCGATGGGATGCCAGAAACGCCGGAGGAGTTCGCCCGCCGGCGTGCCGGGGCCGACTCTCGTAAGCAGGTCGTTCTCTTGCTGGGTAAGCATCGTTGCACCTCTTGCGCGCGTGCTGTTCTTACGTGGGTACTGTACTCCCGTCCCCGCCTGCCGTTCAAGCGCGTGGGGCTACGCCGTGTCCTCGCCGGGCGACGGCAGAAGATAGCCTGCGATCCTGAGCAGCGCTTCCCAGTCCTGTCGCTTCGGGCGGAGGCCGGTGTCCACCTGCACCGTCCACCCCTGGAACTCCTTGTCGTACCCCGCGACCTCCAGGCAGCCGACCTTCTTCGCAAGCCTCGTAACCGCCGCGTCGCCGGAGAGCGTGTCGAGCAGTCCTGTGCCGTGGTCGTCGCCTTCCCACGAGACGGCGGTCACTCTGCCGAATAGCGGGAAGCTCTTCTCCCGGCTCGTCTTGATGTTGACGAACTGCCGGTTGTCGATCTCGCGCAGGTCTTGCGGAGCGACGTTCCGCTCCTCGTCCGGGATACAGAAGACGGTCCACCACCGCGTCGGGCTGTACTGGTTGCCGTCCTGCTTGACGACGTTGACCCAGCGGTACGGTCCTTCTGCGATGTCGACGACTCCGATCGACCGCGTGAACGTCCGCTTGCAGATCCCCTCCTCGGGCCGGTCGCGTTCGGCCATCTCGGCGCGCACGCCAATCGAGTTGAGGGCATTCGCGAGGTTGTCGCGGGTCTTGTCGCGCCATCGCTCGTGGAACCGTTCGCGCACCGGGTCCTCCTCAAGAGACGAACGGTAGGCAGGCTATCAGACGGATGGAAGTCCTGGCGGGGCCTTGCTCCCTATCCCCGGCCGTAGAAGTTGAGGATGACCGTCACCAGGCTTGCTACAGCAACCATTCCACCCAGCGTCCAACCTGCCATCCACTTGATCAGCTCGGCCTTGAGGTCGGCCAGGTCAGCCTTCGTTGCGTAGTGCTTCAACTCTTCCCTGAGTTCGGAGCGGGTGATGGGGTGCTCCGCGCTGGTCATGCTGTTCCCTCCTGGCTGCCCGCCGCTCACTACGACATAGCATATAGTCAGTGCTACATCCATGTCTATAAGCGCAGTCGCCCACAGGAGCGCTCCTACTCTACCTGCCGGGCGAAGGTTATCTTCCACTCGCCGTCGACGTCCCGGAACTCCATGCGGATGCGCCGCGTGCCCAGCGGCTCCTTCATCGTCAGGTACATCTCCCGCCTGCCGCCGTCGATGGTCCAGGGCGGGGCCTCCTCGCTCACTCCCAGTTGCACGTTGAAGAGATCGATGCGGCCGATCTCCGTACGGACCTGCTCCTCCCGCTGTTGCCGGTACTCGTCCTCCAGGTATGCCAGCGCCCGGTCGGCTTCGTAGGCGTTGAACGCCTCCCAGTACCCGAAGGCGAGTTCGCGGATGTGGGCGGCTTCCTCGGCGTCGGCGACGGGGCCGGGGCTGAGCGTGGGGGTGGGTTCGCCCCCGCACGCGACTCCGACGGCTGCCAGCGCCGCGAGCGCCCCAACGGCTGCCCATCGCTTCAGCATCGTTCCGCGCAATCCGGCAGGGTGTGACCAAGGGTGCCAACCCTGAAGAATTCTGGCACTCTTGGTGCGCGTCTTACGAGTGAAACGGGGACCCCGTTTGGCACTCTTGGCATCCTTGGTCGGGGGTGTTTCCAAGGCCGTGGCCTGCTTCCGCCGACCAAGGATGCAAGGGCGCCAGGGAAAACGAAACTTCCGCAGCCGACCCATAGGTTCTGTCTATAGCTGGGCTCTGAGGTATAGACGCGGTCTATAGGCGCTGCCAGATATACGGTCATGTTATCCAGCGTACGCGGTCAGAGGGCAACGGCGTAAGGGGCGCGTGTCACAACCCGGACAACGGACATCGATGCGCAGGATGGACGGGATAGGGTGTCAGTTGAGCGCAGCAGGCGATTGGAGTCGAAGCATCTCATGAGGGACGTTCGTGCGCAGTGGGGAGATTTCTCGGCTTCGCTCGAAATGACAGGATCCTTACTCCTTCCCGCTGGAAGGAGAGGACCTCTTATGGGTCTCGGGCACGAACAGGGCGAGGACGACGGAGGAGAGCATCCCTGCTGCGCCGACGACCCCCAGCGCAAGGGTGAAGCCCGAGAGCGCCGTGCAGACTGAGAAGATCGCGGGGTTGGTCGCGAAGCCTGCCTGCGTGACGGTGCGCCCCACTGCGAAGAAGCGCCCTCTGCCGCCGGCGGGCGCCAGGTCGGTACCGACGACCTGCCACGAGCCGGTGAGCAAGCTGTTCATCGTTTGCAGGGCGACGAACCCGGCTATGAAATAGCCGAACCCCAGCCCGACGAACGACGTGACGCCGAGGAAGGCCATCGCGCCGCCCAGCACGAAGAGGCCGGGCACGATGGATATCTTCCGCCCGAAGCGGTCCATCAGGTATCCGGCGGCGAACGTGAGCGGTATCCCTGCGCCCGCCATCAGGCTGCTCAGGATGCCGAGCGTCGCGGGGTCGGCTTCTTCGTAGGCGTAGGCAGCGTAGACAAACACAGTGCTGCCCGCGACGATGCCGCCCCGCGCCGTCATGCCGAGCCACTGCGCAAGGAACATGACCGGTATGGGGTGCGCGAGGAGCGCCTTCCACGAGAAGCTCTCCGCGGAAGTGGAAGCCGCGCCCCGGCCTCCGGGACGTTCGCGCTGCGGCATCGTCTCCCTGGCGAAGAAGCCGGGGGTCATGGCCACGAGCGCGAACACGCCCTGGAGCACGAACGCAACCTCCAGTCCGTACGCGACAGCCAGCAGCCCGCCGGCAAGCGGCCCGGCGAGCGTGCCGACGTGTTGCACGCCGAGGAGGCTCGTGATCATGCGTCCGCGCGAGCCTGAGCCGCTGGTGTCAGCGATCATGGTGAGCCGGCTGAGGGTCCACATCTGCGTGCCCCATCCGCCGATGAAGCGGTACAGGAGCAACAGCTCGAAAGAGCCGGCCGTGGCGGTGAGGAAGGCGGAGAGGGCGGTGATCGCCGGCCCCAGGATGAGGAGGCGGCGCCGCCCGATCCTGTCGAGCATGTAGCCGATGGGGATGCTGGCGATGAGCCCCCCGAGCATGGTGGCGACGAACACGAGGGATGCCTGTTCCGGTCCGACGCCGAACGACTTGGCGAACTCAGGCACGACGGGGACCGTCGCCCCCATGCCGAACCCGAGCGCGATCGCGGGCAGGTGCAGTTGAAAAAGCAGCCGCAGGAGCCGGTACGGAGAGGCGCCCGCGTCGGTTGCGGACGCCGGAGGCTGGCTGGAGGGGGGCTGGGTCGTCACGCAGGGAGGTTACACCTCAGCCATGCTTCGTTCACTCACAGGGATGGACAGGATGGGCTTGTCATGCTGAGCGGAGTCGAAGCACCTCTCTGGGGGCGTTCGTGTGCAGCGGGGTGCTTCCCCGAGAGATTTCTCGGCTACGCTCGAAATGACAACGGGTCTCGAAATGGCAGTGGGTGCGGTCGTGGCGAGCTTGTCGAGCCACCCTCGTGCTAGCGTGTAGTACCGAGCGTTTACCGGTAACGCAGTCGAGAAGAAGGAGACGAGGTGGTGCAGAGCAGAGAGGAAGGACAGGAGGACCCATTCCGGCCGGCCGAGTTTCCCCGTTCCGCGAAATACGACCCGAACTGGGTCCTGGATAACATGATGGGGCCGAACGCCCTGTGGTTGACGGAGTCCCTGGCCGAGTGTATGGACCTGCGCCCCGGCATGCGGGTGCTGGACATGGGCTGCGGCAAGGGATTGAGTTCCATATACCTGGCGAAGGAGTACGGCCTGCAGGTGTGGGCGGTGGACCTGTGGATAGCAGCCAGCGACAACCTGGGCCGTATCCGCGACGCCGGAGTGGAAGAGAGTGTGTTTCCCATCCATGCGGAGGCACACGCCCTGCCGTTCGCCGACGGGTTCTTCGACGCCATGGTGAGCGTGGACGCCTACCACTACTTCGGGACGGGCGACCTCTAC
>DAOUHP010000061.1:0-4294 GCA_034428575.1 Dehalococcoidia bacterium
CATGGCGGTCGAGGTCGCCTTCCCGGGCGTCACCGACGAGATCACGCTCCCCGTGTTCCGGCCTGCGTGAGAGGGGGCGACCCTAACCAGCCACTATTGGGTTCCGTGTTCGGAGTTCAGGGAACAACGAGAAGTCGCGGTCGAGCGTGAGTAGCACGTCAACCCCATGTGCGACGCATATCGCGGCTATCCGGGCATCATGCACTACTCCGCCGGTCACGCGGGGCCGCTGAACGAAGCGACGCAAGATATACAGGAATCCTTCGGTCTCTCCAATGAGGCGCACCGACGGCGACGCTGTCCAAGCAGAAAGCTGGCGCCAGGCCTCCTGCGGCGTGGATGCGGCATCCTTCCATATCCGGCGGTTCGTGACAACGCTCAGGAACTCGTAGCAGCACGGCCAGGGGATCGCCCACGGTGCATCTCCTTCTGCGAGCGCTCGCAAAACCGTCTCCGCCTCGGAGTTCCGGTGGTACTCGCGCCGGTGCGCGTAGACCAGCAGGTTCGTATCGACCGCAATCACGCAGCCTACCTGCCCTCGTAGATGAGGTCGCGCACCTCCGCCCAGGAAAGGTGTTCGAGGGGGTTGGGACCGTTCGGGTCCCCCACGCTCATGTCAGGCAGCCGGTAGGACTCCTGCTGGGGAACAGCGGATAGCGCTCGCCTAAGCCCATCCTCCACGAGGGCTCGCAGCGGCTGGCCTGTTTCTTTGGCATGGCGTTTGGCTCGAATGAGCAATTCGTCGTGGATGTCAAGTGTGGTCTTCATTTCGAAACCATACTACCCATATTGCATCATATGGGCAACCCATATTCAACGGACGTGATTCTTAGCGCACTTCCCCACCACACATCCGCACAAGCTCGCCGGTCAGCTCTGCAAACCCGGTGAACACTTGTGCGCCGACCTGGCTCACGAAGGGTGACGGTCCGTTCGGCGCAAGGACGAGGGTCGTCATGCCGGCAGACAGCGCCCCCTGCACCCCTGTGTCGCTGTCCTCCACGACGATGCAGTGTGAGACGTCCACGCCCATCACACACGATGCTTGCAGGAAGAGGTCCGGGGCAGGCTTCCCCTGGGGCACGTCGCATCCGCTGAAGACCTGACCGCCGAAGTAATCGAGCAACCCTACGGCCCTGAGCTTGACGACGGTTTCCTCGACAGTCCCGTTGCTCGCTACGCATACCTGCACGCCGGTCTGGACGACTCGTTTGACCGCTTCAACTGCGCCGGGAACGGCAGTGAGTTCACGACTCGCGGCAACCTTCCTGACCTGAAGGCGCTCGAAGAAGTCCCCTGGTATCGCAACCTCAAAACGGCGGACCAGGTCGGCAATCATATCGACGTCCAATACGCCGCGGTACCGCCGGTGGTCCCGCTCGGTGAGCGTTATACCCAGTCCTTCAACCGCTTCCTGGGTGATGCGGTTCCATACCGCTTCGCCGTCCACCAGGACCCCGTCGCAGTCGAAGATTACGAGGGGGTTATGCACGTGCAGCCCGCTGAGCGCCTGCAACCGTACAGGAATCGTCGTCATAGATGACGTCCCGCAAATCCTCCCACGTCCACCCTTCCAGCGGGTCGGGGTCGTCCGGGTTGCCCACTCTCAGGTCGGGGAGGCGGAAGGGCTGGCGTTCGGAGGAGTCTTGTGTCGTACTCATGGCGGTGTCACCTGCCCCACATTGTAGCGGACAGATAGCCTCGACAAGCCGTGCCCTGAGAGATACTTCGACTCCGCTGCGCTCCGCTCAGCATGACAAGCCAGAGAGGTGCAGGGGCAGGCGGTCGGCGACGGCCCTCACTCGGTGAGCTTGAGCAGCCCCCAGATCTCGTCGCGGGCGGCGCGAGCCCTCGCGTAGTCGACGCCGAAGTACGCCATCGTGCGGCAGCCCATGCCCTCCGGGATGGCGAGCAGGCCCAGCAGGATGTGCTCGGTCCCGATGGGATACGCCGAGTGGAACTGCTCCGCCTCGTCCAGCGACAGCTCCATCGTGCGGAGCGCCTCCCGCGTGTGCGGCTTGCCCCACAGGTCGACGACACGCTCGGCGTGATCGGGGACGGGGCGCGCGTGCAGCAGCTCGAACTCGGTGATGGACGCTGCGAGCGCCATGTCCACGCCCAGGCGGCGTAGCATCAGCCCGCCCGCGCACTCCGGATGGCGGATGACGCCGAGCAGCAGGTGCCCGGTCAGCAGCGCCGACCGGGCCCGCGTCGCGTTCTCGAACGATTCGACGCCGTGCTCCCACGCAAGGCGGGCGCAACGGCCCATGCGCTCCCAGGTCAGCTCGGCCACGCCTAGTGCACTTCCCTGCCGCCGTTGACGACGATCATCTGGCCCGTGATGAAGCGGGCGTCGTCGCTGAAGAGGAAGGTCATCACGCCGGTGAGGTCGTCCGGCACGCCACGACGCGCGAGCGACGCCTCCGGCTCGTCGTACGCCTCGTCCGCGCTCAACGGGTCCTCCCGGTCGGAGGTCGTCGAGCCCGGCGCGACGGTGATGACGTTGATGTTGTACTGCCCGAGCTCTCGCGCCACCGCCCGCGTGATGCCGGTGATTGCCGACTTGGAGGCCACGTAGTGCGGGTTCATGGCGTCTGCCGCGCGGGCGATGCGGAGCGTGCTGCCGGAACTGACGTTGACGATGGTGCCGGAGCGCTGCTCCCGCATGTACGGGAAGACGGCGCGCACGCCCAGGAACGTGCCGCGAGCGTTGACCGCGAACGTGCGGTCCCACGTCTCCATGTCCACGTCCAGGATGGACTTGACCTCAAGCCCGCGCATCATCCCGGCGTTGTTCAACAGACCGTCGATACGCCCGTATTGCTCGTGCGTGCGGCGAGCCATCTCCTGTGTGTCGTCCTCGGAAGAGACGTCGACCCGCAGCGGGACGACCTCGGTGCCCTCCGCGCGGCAGAGCTCCGCGGTCCTGCCCACGTCCTGCACGTCGGCGATCGTGAGTTTTGCGCCTTCCTTCGCGAAGCGGATGGCGTACTGGCGTCCCAGTCCGCCTGCCGCCCCCGTTACGATGATGGCCTTGTCCTGCAATCGCATCTCGCACCCTCCTCGTACCGATCTGCCCTCACCCGCCGCCGTTGAGCGGCGGCACCCTCTCCCGGGGGGAGAGGGGAATGCACAGCCTATCCCGCGCCCGCCGCCGCGTCCACGACGGCGCGCAGCGCAGCGATGTGCGCCGGGGTTGCTCCGCAGCAACCGCCCACGATGCGGCAGCCGTCGGCCAGCCAACGCTCCGCGCCCGCCGCGAGCACGTCCGGGGTGAAGTCGTCGTCGAACTCCCATGACGGACGGGTGTAGCGTCCACCGTGGGGATACGTGCCGAGCGGGCCGTCCCAGACCCCACGCAGCACGGCGAGCGACGGCTCCACCAGCGGGACTAGCGTATGCATGATGAACACGGCGTCAACGCCGGAGAGGTCGATGCGCCGCAGCGATTCCTCCAGCGGCTCGTCCTGTTGGTTGATGAGCGTGAGGTTGCCATCCTCGTCCGCCACGCTGGAGAACCCGGCCCACACCGGCAGGCCCGCTATCGCCGCCGCGGCCAGTTCGATGTTGGCGCGCTCGACGTGCGACAGCATCTCCACGTTGAGGAAGTCCACGCCCGCATCCGCGAGTGTGCGAGCCTGTGAGGCGAGCGCCCAGTCCTCCTCAGCGGGAGCCACCTTTCCCTCCGGTCCCCGGTAGCTGACCGTCGTCATGCAGCCGGCCACGGGGAGCGGGCGCTCCGCTCCAGCGCGCTCCCGTGCCTCCAGCGCCAGCGCCACCGCCGCGCGGTTCAGCTCCTCCTCGCGTCCGTGCAACCCGTGCGCGGCGAGATGAAGCTCCGAGCAGGCGAACGTATTTGCGCTGATGACGTCCGCGCCAGATGCGATGAAGTCGGCGTGGATAGCACGAACGGTATCCGGCAGTTCGACGTTCGCGAGGTTCGCCCATGCGCCAAGCGTGCCGCCGCGACGCGCCACTTCCGTGGCGATGCCGCCGTCGAGCACGGCGATGCCGCCTGCAGCGATCTGCTGCATCACTGACTCGTATGCTATGCTCCGCCGCACCATGTCTAGAGACTACCACGCGCCGGGGTTCGTGAGGTGCTCTAACCTATGGCACTCTTCACCACGGACATGGCAATGACGTTCGCCCTTTCCTCTCGTGTCCTGGGTTGCGCGCTGCTCGTGGCGGCATCCGCCATACTGGCGGCGGCCTGCGCTCCCGAGCCAACGCCGACCCCGATTCCCACTCCTACCCCCACACCTACGGCGACACCGACGCCTACACCCACGCC
>DAOUHP010000062.1:0-19301 GCA_034428575.1 Dehalococcoidia bacterium
CAGGTGCACGGCGGCATCGTCCAGGGCGTCGGCCCGGCGCTCTGGGAGGGCGCGGTGTACGACGACGACGGGCAGCTCGTGACCGGCTCCATGCTGGACTACGCGCTCCCCCGCGCGGACCTGCTGCCGGAGTTGGAGGTCCACTCCAACACGACGCCATCGCCCCACCACCCGCTGGGGGTGAAGGGCATCGGCGAGGCGGGCACCATCGCGTCCACGCCCACTGTCTACAACGCGGTGATGGACGCGCTGCGCCCGCTCGGCGTTACCCGGGTGGACATGCCGTTGACGCCGGAGCGAGTCTGGCGTGCGATCAACGACGCACGGAATGGAGGCTAGGCCATGTTTCCAGCACAGATCACCTACCACCGTGCAGGCTCGGTAGCCGAAGCGGTGCAGCTGCTCTCGGACAACGAGGGCGCGAAACTCCTGGCGGGGGGGCACAGCCTCCTCCCGCTGATGAAGCTACGGCTCGCGGCGCCCGCCGTGCTCGTCGACATCGGGCGCATCGAGGCGCTCAAGGGCGTTTCCGCGAGCGACGGCGGCATCACCATCGGCGCGCTGACGACGCACGCGGAGATCGCTGCGTCCGACCTCGTGCGGCAGCACGCTCCGGTGCTCGCCGAGGCTGCCGCGCTCGTCGGCGACCCCGCCGTGCGGAACCGGGGCACTATCGGCGGCAGCGTCTCCCACGCGGACCCCGCGTCCGACCAGCCAACCGTGCTGGCGGCGCTGGGCGCGACGTTCAACGCGACGGGGCCGGGCGGCGACCGCAGCATCGCCGCTGGCGACTTCGCAACCGGCCTGCTGGAGAACGCGCTGGAAGAGAACGAGGTGCTGACGAGCATCTCGGTGCCGTCCGTTGCGTCCGGCGCGGGCTCGGCGTACGTCAAGTTCTCACACCCTGCGTCGCGCTACGCCGTCGTCGGCGCAGCCGCCATCCTCACGGTGAGCGGCGGAACGTGCTCGTCGGCGAGCGTCGTGGTCGGGGGAGTCGAGGCGACCCCGGCCCGAGCGTCGTCTGTCGAAGCGGCTCTGGCGGGCTCGGACCTGAGCGACGGTGCGCTGGACGCCGCTGCCGCAGCGGTCGAGGGCGACCTGAACGGCGACCCGATGGGCGACGTGTTCGCCTCCGCGGAGTACCGCAGAGCGATGGCGTCGGTCTACGTGCGCCGCGCGCTCGGCGCGGCAGCGTCGCGGGCGGGCTAGACCGCCCCGCCGTTGGGGAATGTCATGTTGAGCGCAGCCGAAACCTCTCTCGGGGGAGGGTCCGCATAGCCGGACGCCCCCGAGAGGATTCCGCGCGCTGAAGCGCAGGCTACGCTCGGAATGACAACTAGGGGGGCACCCTCACCCGCCGCCGCTCCGCGGCGGCACCCTCTCCCAGAGGGAGAGGGAAACAAGGGACGCCCAGAGCAAAAGAACGAGGGCTCCCTTGCTTATCTGCGAGCAAATCGCGATTCCGGAGGACAGAGGACTTGGACGAAACGCGCACCGACTCCGCGCCCGCGTCCGTTGACGAGCTGCAGCAGGCGCTTCGCGGCGAGATGTACGTCGCCGACCGCGCGCTGGCGATGTCGGTCTACCTCGCGCTGACGCTGAACCGTCCACTCTTCCTCGAAGGCGAGGCAGGCGTCGGCAAGACGGAGGTCGCAAAAGTGCTGGCGTCGGCGCTCGGCGCTCGCCTCATCCGGCTGCAGTGTTACGAGGGGCTGGACGTGAGCCAGGCCGTCTACGAGTGGAACTACTCGCGGCAACTGCTGCACATCCGGCTGCTGGAGGCGTCCGGTAACGTCGACCGGACGGCGGCGGAGCGCGAACTGTTCAGCGAGGAGTTCCTCATCAAACGGCCACTCCTGCAGGCGCTCGACTCCGGCGAAGGCCCGGTGGTGCTCCTGATAGACGAGCTGGACAGGGCCGACGAGGAGTTCGAGGGCTACCTGCTGGAGATGCTCTCCGACTTCCAGATCACAATACCGGAGGTCGGCACGTACACGACCGACGAGCCGCCCGTCGTCGTCATCACGTCCAACCGGACGCGCGAGATACACGACGCGCTCAAACGCCGGTGCCTCTACTACTGGATCGACTACCCCGATCTGGACAAGGAGACGCAGATCGTGCGGAGCAAAGTGCCGCAGGCGTCGCAGAAGCTCGCGGGGCAGGTAGCGGCGTTCGTGCAGGAGCTGCGCGGCACGGAGCTGTACAAGGTGCCCGGCGTCGCGGAGACGCTCGACTGGACGGCGGCGCTCGTGAGCCTGAACGAGACCGAACTCAGCCCCGATGTGATCGACGACACGCTGGGCATCATGCTGAAGTACCGCGAGGACGTGCAGGCGGTGCGCGGCGAGCAGACGCGCGCGCTGCTGAACCGCGCGATGCACCGCGGCACGCAGCGCGGGGGCAGGCGTGGCTGACGGCGGCGACGGTTACATCCTCGGCAACCTCCTCCTCTTCGGACGGCTGCTCCGGCGGCTCGGCCTCGACGTCCACGTTGGACGGATGCTGGACGCCATCCGCGTGCTCGAGGACATCGGCCTCGAACGACGCGGCGACGTTCGAGCGGCGCTTCGCACGCTGCTCGTGCACCGCAAGGACGACCTGCCGCTGTTCGACGCGGCGTTCGACGTCTTCTGGCGTCAGCGCAAGAACAGCACCTCGACGATGGACCTGCGCTCGATGGGCGAGCAGCACCGCTTCCGCAAGCCAACAGCCGGACCGCCAACGCCGGGCAGGGAGCCGGACGACTCCGCCGAGCCCGCCGACCCGGACGAGGGCTTCGACCGCATAGATCTCACCCGCACGTTCAGCGCGCGGGAGGTGCTGCGGACGCGGGACTTCGCGGAGTTCACGCCGGAGGAGATGCTGCAGGCACGGCAGCTGATGGCGTCGCTGCAGTGGAACCCGGGCCTCCGGCGCACGCGGCGCAAGGAAGCCGGCAGGGGACCGGGGCTGGACGTGCGACGCACGCTGCGGCACAACGCGCGGTACGGCGGGGAACTCGTCCACCTGGAGACGCGGCGACGCAAGCAGAAGCCGCGCAGGCTGGTGGTGGTCTGCGACGTGAGCGGCTCGATGGAGCGGTACACGCGGATGCTGCTCCACTTCATCCACAGCCTCTACGCGGGGCTGGACAACCGCATCGAGGCGTTCCTGTTCGCCACGCGGCTCACCCGCATCACGAAGCACCTGGGGCAGCGCGACATCGACCGCGCCGTCTCGGAGGTTGCGAAGGCCGTGCCGGACTGGTCCGGCGGCACGCGCATCGGCGACGTGCTCAAGGAGTTTAACTTCCGCTGGGCGCGGCGAACCCTCGGCTGGGGCTCCATCGTCCTCATCGTGTCGGACGGCTGGGACCGCGGCGAGCCAGAGCTGCTGGGTCACGAGATGGCGCGGCTGCAGCGCAGCTGCAACCGGCTGATCTGGCTGAACCCGCTGGCGGGCAACGAGGACTACGAGCCGCTGACGGTGGGGATGCAGGCCGCCGCGCCGTACATAGACGACCTGCTGCCGGTGAACAACCTCGCCGCGTTGATCGACCTCGCCGCGCACCTGAACAACCTGTCGCAGGGCCGTCCGGTGCGTCACCAGCACACGTCGCGCCCCGTCGAGGAGGAAACGACCGTCGCCGCCGCGCCAGCGCCGCAGCAGCGCTCGTGGCACGCAAGCGCGAACCCCACGTTCCGGCATCCCATGTGGGGCCGCGGGGACCCGGGGGGCGGGGCGTGAGGGGGGGCCTTCTGTATCTTCCAACCCATGCAGCCGCTGAGGCGTTGAGGGCATCCGTAGCATGAGCGAACTGTTCGAAGGACTTGCGTATCTCGGCAGCTGCGTCTACTGGCTCGCGTTCGGCGTTGCGATTCTGACGGCGGTCTTCGTCAGGCTGCTGCCCGGCGTCTCAACGAGCCTCGTGGTGGCACTCGCCATGCCGTTCATCGTTGAGAACGTAAAGGACGCACTCATCGGCATCGTCATGCTGACAACGCTGACGGGAGCGGGTGTGGTGATGAGGTCCGTCACTCCCGTGCTGTTCGGCCTGGCGGACTCAGTAAACTACGCGACGTTCCTGGAAGGGAACCAATTGGCGCGCAGAGGACAAGCCGCCTACACCCTCGGGGCCGCCTACACGGTCTCAGCGGTAGGGGGCCTCGTGGGAGTGCTCGTTTTCGCTTCCGCACTCCTCATCGGCGCCCCTCTCGTGAGTCTGTTCCTCAGCGTTTTCGGGTTCGTCGCGATAGCGCTGTTCGGTCTCATGATCGTTGCGCTCCTCAATTCGGAAGCGATGCTGAAGGGGCTGTCAGCCGCGGCGTTGGGTCTACTGCTCGGCACGAGCGGTCTCGACCCATTCGAGGGGCCGCTGCGCTCTGCTTTCGACGGATCGGACGTGTGGCACAGTCTCTTCGTGACCGCGGCAGCCATAGGCGTCCTCGGCCTGGCGGAAGTGATCGACCTGACGATGACCCGGCAGCCGCTTTCGCTCCGGGAGACGCCGGACAACCGTAGCGAGGTCTTTCGAGGCGTCTGCTACGGCCTCGGCAGGTGGCGCACCGCCGCGCGGCAGGGTCTCTTCGGCGCTCTGGTCGGCGCCATGCCGGGCACGGGCACGGCAGTGGTGCACTGGCTCTCCTATGCGTTGGGGATATTCCTCACGAAGGACAAGAGGCAGTTTGGCCGGGGATCTCTGGACGGACTGCTCCTGGCGGAATCAGCGGTGGGCGCAGGCAGGGCGGGAGGAGGAACTCCAACCGTCCTGTTCGCGATACCCGGCAGCAGCGCATGGGTGTTCGTCGTCGCTGCCTTGATTATCTATGGCATACAACCAGGTCCACCGATGCTGAAGCAGCACGCGGACATCACCATCATGATGGTGCTCAGCCTCGCGTTGGCGATGCCGGCGGTCGCTGTGATCGGAGTGTTGGTCACGGGGCGGCTGGTGAAACTCGCACGGGTCCCCTATCCGGTCATCGGCGCAATCCTCATACCAATCTTCTTCCTCGCCTCGACAGAGGGCCTGTTCGGGATATACGTCATGGCTGCCGCGGCAGCGCTGGGGCTGCTGATGAAGTGGTGCAAGTGGCCGCGCCCACCCCTCGTCCTGGGACTCTTGATCGGCCTCACGCTGAACCGGGTCACCGAAGCGTTCGCGGACACCGAGACGACGGTCTGGTCCACGCTCTGGCCCGCTCTGGCCGCCTTGCCTGTCGCGGCGGTGGTGGCCGCCGTGGTCTTCAAGAAAGGCAGGATCGGCGTTCCAGTCGCTCGCCCGGACGAGGCAGGGGCGGACGCCGGAAGCGATGGCGGACCTGCTTCTTCCAGAGATCGAGCATTCGACGACGCGGGCGCGCGGCCACGTATCGCGGTGACGCTTCCCAGCCTCTTCACAATGGCCGTTGTCGTGGCGGGTGTCTGGGGGTTGTACGCTGCCGCTACGTTCCCGTCGTCCGACAGGGCGTTTCCACTGCTGATCAGCTCTGCAGTCGTCGTCCTGGGAAGCGCTCAACTGGTCTTCGACCTCCGGCACGGAAAGCCCGGCGCAGTCATGGACATCGGGATGCGGAGCGTGGGATTACCGGGCGCACGGAGGACGGCGCTGCTCATGGCCGCCATAGTGGCCGTCTTTGTGGCGCTCCTCCACGTCATCGGCCTGACGTACGCGGCCATACTCTTCCCGCTCGGCCCTACGCTGCTCTTCCTGGAGGGGCGCACGCGTTGGATAGGCGCGGGGGTTGGCGTGGCGCTCCTGGCGGCATTCAGCCTCGCCCAGAGCTTCATCGGGTAGCACGCCGCCTGACGAGATCTCCCGGCCGAAGAGGAGGCGCCGGTCGCTGCAGTGGCAGCGCCACAGCAACGATCGTGGCACGCGAGCGCGAACCCCACGTTCCGGCATCCCATGTGGGGTCGCGGGGAGCCGGGGAATGGGGCGTAGGGAGCCTAGCACCGAGTTATCACGTACGACCATACGGTTATGGTATGATTCTGCCAGGAGGCCGCGATGGTGACGGAGATCGAAGAGCCTATCGGCGCTGACGCCACGCCTGAAGAACGGCGCGCAAAGCACCTGGCTCGTGTGGACAGTCTGCTGGACCACGCAGAAGCGCTGCTGCGCAAGAACCCCATGACCGGCGCGGACAGGCTACAGGTGTCGGAGAAAGTGTGGGGGGCTGTAACACATACGCTGAAAGCCATCGCAGCAACACGAGGGTGGGTCTTTCATACGGCGCGCGCGACCGACTCCATGAGGGCCTACCTTCGGAAGCAGTCGGAAGACAGGCGGATCAACGAGCTGTTCGGGTACGTTCGCTCACTCCACGAGAACTTCTACCAGGACCGTTACAGCAAGCAGTACCTCAGCGATGGGGTCGCTGCTGCCCGCGAACTCAACCGGAGGCTGTGGACAGCGGCGGACTCGATCCCGCCCGGCGCTGACCCTCCGAACGGACTGGTCGTAAGCGGCGCCAGTTACGCCGAAGGGTAGAACCCCTTGTCGTACCAGAACGAGAGGTCGCTGCCGAACCACTCGGTGGGGATCTCGTGGCCGACGCCGGCCTCGACCGCCTTGCGGTAGATGAGCGCGCCCGCCGCAGCCATCTGTTGGCGGGAACGAGGATTGCGAGCCGCTGACGGTGGGGATGCGGGCCGCCGCGCCGTACATAGACGACCTCCTGCCGGTGAACAACCTCACGGCGCTCCTCGACCTCGCCGAGCACCTGAACAACCTCTCGCAGAGCCGTCCGGTGCGTCACCAGCACACGTCCCGCCCCGTCGAGGAGGAAGCGCCGGTCGCCGCCGCGCCAGCTCAACAGCAGCGCTCGTGGCACGCGAGCGCGAACCCGACGTTCCGCCATCCCATGTGGGGTCGTGGGGAGCCACGGAACGGGGTGGGGTAGGTAACCAGGTCGGCGAGGTTCGTGGGCCCGCCGCGGAGAAGGGCAGCCAGGGCCTGGTGCGAGGAGCGCACGGACCCGGCGGAGTCCCGTGCGCACCGGGGTCATAGCTCCTATACTCCGGCAGCCGACTGCACTTCAACGACGACCAGAGGAGGACGGAAATGGTTACCGACATGGCAAGCGCACGACGAGAGTGCGCCATCGGCAATCGCTTGCTCGCGGAGTTCGGACTCGCGGCCGGCGTGACGGCGTCCCTGGGCCACGTGAGTATCCGGGTGCCGTCGGACCCCGACAAGTTCCTGGTGAAGGGCCGGGGGTACGAGGTGGACGCGCTGCCGGCGATGACGCCAGAGGACATGGTGCTCTGCGATGCGGAAGGCAACTTCCTCGAGGGACCACCCGGCTCGTCGCAGTGCTCGGAGGTGAAGATCCACTCCTGCATCTACCAAGCGCGGCCCGACGTGATGTCGGTGGTACACGTTCACCCGCGCTACGCGGTGCTGCTCAGCGTGCTTCGCGTCGAGATGAGCCCGGTGTGCCGCGAGGGCATGCCTCTCGTGCGGCAACCGGTACCGGTCTACCCGGACGTAGCGCTCATCACGACGCATGAGGAGGGGCAGGCCGTCGCCGCGACCCTGGGCAACGGGCGGGTCGCGCTGCTCTACGGCCACGGCGCTGTTGCGGTTGGCCGCACCGTGGACGAGTCGGTAATGACGATGCTGCAGCTTGAGGAACAAGCGCGCATGAACTACCTGGCCTACGCGATCGCAGGGGCCGACCATCCGCGGATCCCCGAGGAGATGATAACGCGGGAGGGAACGAAGCCACCGATGTACAGCCTCCCGCATTTCTCGAACAGGGGGGAGGACTCCGCGGCCCCCAATGCCGGTAGAGGAGCGTGGGAATACTACTCCCGGAAGGTCGGCGCGGACCTGTGACCCGCCGCTTCTCCGTGCATCGCGGCCCGGAGGCATCAAACGTCACCCGCGCGTTCGGCGATGGCGCCGAGCGGCGTTCGTGGAATCCGTGCGGACACGGCGGAAGAAAGCACGTGTTTCGTATCCGTGGGCAGTCGTTCGTGACGGATTCGCTTGACACCCCCTCCTGCCACTGCTAGCCTGCGCTTCCTCATCCCCATGTATCGGCTCGGCCAGTGCCTGGACGTCGCACCGCGTTCGGCGTCCACCATGGACCACTGGACGGCCGTGCTCAACGACCGGTACTTCGTAGGAGCCCTGCGCACCACCGCGACGCTGGCAACGACGACCGCGCTTCTCTCGCCGATCCTGTTCTCCATCGTGGCCTACGTCATCGTGCGGACGAGGTGGCGAGGGCGAGCGATACTCGACTCACTCTTCTGGATGTCGGCCGCGATCCCCGGGATGTTGGCCAGCCTGGGGCTTCTCTGGGTCTTCCTGCGGACTCCCGGGTTGACGGTGCTGTACGGAACGATCTGGGCCCTGATGCTGGTAGTGGTCATGCAGGGCAAACTCACCAGCACCCAGCTGCTCAAGGGAGCGTATCTGCAGATAGGCAGCGAGATGGAAGAAGCCGCTCGGGTGTCCGGCGCCGGCTGGTGGCGGACGTACCTCAGAGTGTGGGTGCCGCTGATCATGCCGACGATGGTCCTGATCGGGGTCATGAACTTCACCATCGCCTCGGGCACGACGGCAAGCATCATCCTGTTGTCCAGCCGGGATACCGTCACTTTGTCTATACTCGCATTGAACAAGATGGGGGCTGACGCAGGTACTGAGTACGAGCAGGCCGGGATCATCAGCTTGTTCATGATCGCGATGACCGTGGTCGTCGCCATCATTGCGCGGGTGTTCGGTCTTGGCATGGGAGTGCGGCACGACGCCCGTGCGAGGGATTCAGCAGGAACGACCGCAGGGAACCGGCAGTTGGCGCCGGTGGAAGGCCAATCGTCGTAGGGCGCCAGCCCAGAACAGCCATTCGGATAAGGAGAGGCACCATGACGACAGGACAATCAGAAACGGCGGTTTTCAACACCAAGCTTCCGCCTGCCCAGAGCGGTATAACGGGATACCACCTCTGGCTGCAATCGCTGGGGCTCCCGGTCCATCGCGGCTACTTTATCGAAGACCTCCGGAAGGTGGAGCTTGGCGAGTGGCCGGAGCGGGAATGCAAGGCGGCTTTCCTGCAGCTGTCCGGCCAGGAAGGGGTGAGCGAGGCAAGGGTGACCGAAGTCCCACCTGGAGCGACGCTGCCCCCACTGAAGTTCGCCCTCGATGAGACCGTGTACGTCGTCGAGGGCCGCGGCCTGACGACCGTCACCCGGTACAAGGGAGACGCGCCACGGACGTTCGAGTGGCAGAAGCACAGCATGTTCATGCTCCCGAGGAACTGCACGCACCAGATCAGCAACGCCAGCGGCACCGAGCGCGCGCTGCTGCTCCACTACAACTACCTGCCGCTCTCCATGGAACTGGCGCCCGAGCCCGACTTCTTCTTCAACAGTCCGTACGAACCGGAGCCGCCTCAGAACGCGGCCGCCGACCTGTACGAGGAGGCCAGGGCCACCCAGATCACTACGCGGCGGGGGACCCAGAACGTCTGGTTCGGCAACTTCTTCCCCGACATGCGCACCTGGGACAAGCTCCAGTCGCTAGGGGAACGGGGGGCAGGCGGGCACTCGGTCACCATACAGTTCCCCGAATCGCCGATCTGGAGCCACATGTCCGTGTTCCCGGCCAAGACCTACAAGAAGGCGCACCGCCACGGGCCCGGCGTCGTCATCGTGATCCCGGCGGGCGAGGGGTTCTCCATCATGTGGCCCGAGGGCGAGGACAAGGTGTTCATCCCGTGGCACGAAGCAAGCGTGTTCGTGCCGCCGAGCCGCTGGTACCACCAGCACTTCAACGTTGGCGCCGAGCCCGGACGGTACCTCGCGATGCACGCTCCGCGCTCCATCGGCTGGATGACCGCGGACTCCCAGGATCCGGCAAACCAAATCGAGTACACGGACGAAGACCCCTGGGTCAGGCAGACGTTCGAGTCCGAGCTTGCGAAGCGGGGGATCGAGAGTCTCATGCCAGAGCAGGCCTACGTCGATCCGAACTTCGAGTGGGACTACGGCGACGACGATTGAGCCATCGCGAAATGCCGTTCATCCTTTGCCGGAAGTCGACCGGGACTGAACGCGCGCAGGGAGTAGTCCCAAAGGGGACAGCCCGCAGCCCCACGCCTACGACGAGCGTGGCTGGACGGCCATGTCGTACTCGTCCGGCATCTTCACCTGGTGGCTGAGTTCCACTTCCCGGCCCTCCCTGGAGGATTGCATCATCGCAAGGCTGATCTCCAAGGTCGCCATGCCCCAGGGTCCGTCGTGGTAGACCGTACGGTCGTGGACAGCAGCTTCGTACAGCTCCGCCAGGTCCTCCCGGCCCGGCAGATAGGCCTCTTCAACGGTCTGCTCGTCCCGGCCGGCATCCGAGTAGACCGTGATGCCGTACCTCGAGTAGCGGATGTCGCCCCCTTCGCAAGAGACGAGCACGAGTCCCGTGTTCCCCGG
Organism: Dehalococcoidia bacterium; assembly: GCA_034428575.1. Classification (GTDB taxonomy): domain Bacteria; phylum Chloroflexota; class Dehalococcoidia; order Lucifugimonadales; family Australimonadaceae; genus Bin16. The sequence goes on from DAOUHP010000062.1 coordinate 10,423, forward strand.
TACCCACTGCTGACCCCGGGCAGCGTCGGCGCTCGACCGGGCCTGACGGGGCGCCTGCTGGTTGCTCCCACCTATGCGACCCTGGTCCTTGAGGTCGTCTTCCGGCCGGTCGCCGCTGCGAAGCTGGTCGCGGACGTCGCCTCGTTCGGATGGCGTTCCATTGGCCGACACATCAGTGCTCCAGTCCACCAATTCCTGAGTCAGGAAGTAGCCGTAGCCGTTGTAGGTCATCTGCGCTACGGCGTCATTGTCGAACTGCATGAAGGCGGCGTAGAAGCCAGGGGTCTTGGGGCGCCAGTCCGCCCACTGCCCGACTGACGCCGTGAGGCTCTTGAGCTTGCCGTCGCCCAGTAAACGGATCGTGTCGGCCTGGTGGGGGACCTGCCGGTAGATGAGTCCGCCCCCGGCGGAGAGGTCTGCCTCATCCCCGGCCCGGGGCGAGACCATCCAGTCCGTATACGCGGTGGAGCTCACGAACTTCACTCTCCCGAGCCGTCCCGATTTGATCACCCTTCGCATCGCCCGGACCTGGGGCATGAAGCCCTGGGTGTGCCCGCAGAGCATCTTCACGCCGGCCCTGTCCGCAGCCTCGATCATCCTGTCGGCGTCGGCGAGGGTGAGGGCCATGGGCTTCTCAACCACGATGTGCTTGCCGTTGTTGGCCGCAAGGATGGCCTGCTCAGGGTGCAGGCGGTTGGGCGTGGCGATCCATACGGCCTCGATATCGGGGTCGCCGAGCAATGCTTCAGCCGTGTCGTACACCCTGGCTTCCGGGTACCGCTGCGCAAACGCCTGGCGCACACGGGCATTGATGTCCGCCCCGGCCGAGACTTCGATCTCGTCAGGCATGGCGTCGGCCTGGGGAAGGATCGCGGCAGCGCCGATGCCGATCCCAACGAACCCGAGTTTGAGTTTCCTGGGTGACGAAGTCATCTGCACGTCCTCGCTGGCTATGCGGCATGGCACGACTGTGGGCTGGTGGAAGGGTAACATCGTCGTTCCCCTCGCTTCGTCGTATAATCGCCGACGATTCGCCCTGTCAACACCGCGTCGCGGCGTGGACGGGCCGCTCAGTAGTCTCTATTCGTCGCCCGGCGCCAGGACCAACGACGGATGGCCGGGAGCATGGACAGGATAACAGTGAGTACGGGGTAGCAAGGAGGCAGCCATGCCCTTGGAGCAAGAGTATTACGACCGCGTGAAGGACGCCAGCATGTCACCGGTCTGGCAGCGCGCCGGCAGGGCGCCCAACGACCTGAAGGTGTTGCCTCACATCTGGCGGTGGGAGCTTACCGAGTCCATGATCCGTGAAGCTGCGGCGGGTGAAGGACTGGAAGGGTTGGGAGAACGAAGGTCTCTGTCGCTCGTCAACCCGGGCTTCAAGGGCCAGCGCCACGGGACGATCCCCACGTGCTCCGCGGCCATTCAACTGATCAAGCCGGGGGAGGTCGCGAACGCACACCGCCACCCGTCAGCCGCGCTCCGCTTCATCATGCACGGGTCGGACGCGTACACCATCGTGGACGGCGAGAAGATGTACATGGAGGAGGGTGACCTCGTCCTCACGCCGAGCATGATGTACCACGATCATGCCCACGCAGGCCGGACAGACAGGGACATGATCTGGATGGACGTCCTCGAGTCGCCCCTGGTCCAGTTCCTCGAGGTCATGCCTGGCAACGGTTTCCCAGAGGACGTCCAACCCATCACGAAACCTGAGGGGTACACGGTAGGGCGAGTCGGCAGAGGGTTCATGCGCAACTTCGGCGACAGGCCCGAAGAGCGCACGCTGCCTCTTGCCTACAAGTGGGAGGACTCCTACGGCGCCCTGCTGGACTCCAGACAGGAATCTGAGTTCGACGGCGTGGCCATGGAGTACGTCAATCCGTTGACAGGCGGGCACACCCTGCCATCGGTCTCTTGCTCACTGCAGATGCTGAGGCCCTCCGAGCACACTCGCGCTCATCGCCACAACCACGCGGTCGTGTACAACGTCGCGAGGGGGTCGGGTTTCAGCATCGTCGACGGAGTGCAGATGGATTGGGAAAGGCACGATGTTTTCTGCGTTCCCGCGGGCGCCTGGCACGAGCACGCTAACGCAAGCTCTCGCGAAAACGCCGTGCTCTTCTCCGTGAGCAATCTGCCGATGATCGAAGCAGCGGACTACCTGCGAGAGGAGGAAGGGTCCTACCAGGAGGTCCAGCACCTCCTGTAAAGCCTAAGCCCGAGCAAGTAGCGCCGCGGCGGACCTCTCGGTCACCAACTGCGGAATAGAAGGGGCCACTATCGCCACGTGGGGGTGACGCCGACTTGCTCCCCGGCTCCAGCCCTGCTTCTGCGGCGCGCCTGCGTGATAGTGTCATCCCCCACTTGGCGAGCGATAGTTGTCAGAGGGACGATCGGGCCCCGCAGATTGCGCCCCGCTTCACCTGGAGGCCTGGGGAACCTCTGAACAAGAGAACGTTCCCCGAGAGGATGTTGCGCGCTGAAGCGCGGACTCCGCCTCCGGCTCCGCTCAACATGACAGGCAGGGACGAGGTTTCTGCCTCCGCAGGAACGACGGAGGCGGACTTGTTCAGACTATCCCTAGAGGTTGTAGCCTGCAGGCATCGCCACTTGATGACGCAGCTTCACCTCGCTTCGATTCCTGGCCGACCGAAGGATCGCCATCTGCGCCTCCATCGTTGCCAGGCCCCAGCGCCCGTCGTGGTACAGCGGCCTGCCGTTGACGACGGCGTCGTAGAACTCTTCTATCTCCACAGCCCCCACTCGTCGAAGCATGTCCTCAACCGGTTCCTCGCGGTTCCCTTCGTCATCGTAGACGTACAAGCCGTAGGCGGACTGGCGGATGTCGCCGCGTTCGCACGTGGCAACAGTGATTCCGAGATGTTGGGGGATCCAAGGCTCGGGAGCGTTCGAGCGCTGCTGGGCCATGAAGTCGCCGCCTGTGCTCCCTATGCGGACGGAGTCCTTGCGTTCCCGTTCCTTTTCCAGTCCGCTTCCGTCGATGAGACCCTTTCTCACCGCCGCTCTACTTTCGGGCGTGGAACTGAGCAGACCCCGTGTGTTTCCCCAGGGGACCAGTTCCGACGTCATGAAGTAGCCGTACCCGTTGTAGACCATGCTGGCGACCGCGCCGTCCTCGAAGTCGAAGAGGGCTGAGTAGTAGCCGGCGGAAGGTCGAACGCCTGACCATTGACCTACCGATCCCCGCACGCTGCGTACCATTCCGCCACCGAGAAATCGAAGCGTTTCTACCTGGTGCGGCGCTTGGCGATGGAACATGCCGCCTCCCTTCGAAGGGTCGACCTCGTCGGGCACGCGGGGGGCGAGCATCCAGTCGGTGTATGCGATCGAATGGATGGCACGCACCGCCCCCATCTCGCCAGAGGCAATCATGCGGCGCATGGCCCGAAACGGCCCGTAGAACGAGTGCAAGCCACCGATCATCAGCTTGACCCCGTGCTTGTCCGCAGCGTCCACCATCGCGATCGCTTCGCGGAGCGTCGTGCCCATCGGCTTGTAGCAGATGATGTTCAGTCCTGCCGACGCGGCCGTGACGGTGTGGGACCTGTGAAGGTTGTTGGGGGTCGCTATCCACACCGAATCGACTTCCGGGTCGTTGCAGAGCTCCTTCACGCTGCCATACGTCCGCACGTCTGGATGTTCCGCCTTCAACCCATCGAGCCGTGCCGGCTCGATGTCGGTCGCGGCGACCAGCTGAACCTGTGGCGCCTGCTCGAACATAGGGAGCAACTCAGAGCCACCATGCCCGACGCCGATCAGTCCCATCTTCAACGGCTTCCCGATTGGTCCGGTCATCTCGCACCTCCTCGGCTCTGCTGGCCGTTCAATCCGCAGCCTTTGTAATCGGAACTACCCAGGCGCTTTCGTCTCGGGTCGAGGGGGCACTACGAAGAGCTTGCCAATCATCTCGGCAAGGCGGGTGCGCCTCCCACTGAACCCCGAGCGGACAATAGGGGACTGTCCGAGCGAGCGCTTGACATTGGAGCGCCTGCCGGTTGGCGTGTCAAGCCCGACGCACCGTCTGAAGCCGGTCCTTCCCGCGTAACTGTTCAGAGTTTATGAGGGAGATGCCTTCGGAGGGTTGTCGTTCCGAGCGGAGCCGAGAGCCTGCCCTGAGCCTGCCGAAGGGAATCTCTCGGGGAAGGTTCGTATAGGCGAGGCGCGCACTCGAGAGATACTTCGACTGCGCCTCCGGCCCCGCTCAGCATGACAAGGGCTGCCCCAACCCCAGGCTGCGAGGTTGCGCGCTGAAGCGCGGGCCTCCGCAGGAACGATGAACTCATCAACCCTGAACAGTTACCTTCGCGCGGGTAGTGTCTCAGTTTGAGAGGGCGAGATTGGCCAACCAGCGCATCGTGTGCGGCTCGGCGGCTAGGCCGGACGCCATCGCGGGCGTCTCCCCCAGCGTCTTGTGCACCCGCACGAAGTTGTACCAGACCGTGTAAAGCGCCACCATGTGGCAGTGGTTCTCGAACTTCTTGCTGAACGCGTTGGTCAGCCGAGTGAACCGCCTCATGCTCATTCGCATCGTCAGGTTGTGCCGCTCAACGTAGGATGTGTTCACGTCGTCCATGTTCGGCTTCCCCATCACCACTTCCTTACGCGCCCCGATGCACACCGCCGGCGAGTACCGCCGCGCTTCCTCCCCCACCGGCTGCCCGTACATCTTCACCAACTGCGCGTAGTCCACATTCGACCCGAACGCATCCTCTATGGCTTCGAGGTATGCCCTGTGCCCGTCCGTCGTCAGTTGGACTCGACTCAGCAGGCGGGACCGGAGATCGTCCATGAATACCCGTGCCGTCTCCGCATCCCTGTCCCCCACCAGCCAGGAGATGATGAGCTTCGTGTCCTGGTCTATCGCCGTCCACGTCCACACGTCCCCAGCCTCCGCCGGAGCTGCGACGGCGTACTCAACGTTCTTCCGCTTCGCGTAGCAGAACGCCCATATCTCATCGCACTGCACACGCCGCGCCGGAACCTCACTGACCGCATCCCCGTGGAAACGCCGGCAGGCTTCCCCCGTGTCCACCAGCAACTTCGTCACCGTGTTGATGCTCGCGCCGGTGATGCGGGTGACTGAGCGCATCGACAATCCCTCGCACAGCAGTTGGAGTATCTGCGCCCGCCTTTGAAGTGGTAGTCTGTTCATGACAAACCTCTCCGTTTCGATGCCCTAATGGTACCGAAACAGAGGCGAAAAGTCAAGCATTAGACGGCATATTTAGGAGTGCCTCATGGTCAATCAATCAGCTCCCGTAGAGTCTCAATCGCAAGCGTCAGGTCATCAATCTGACGAGAGGTTCGGGCGTAGTCTGTTCGCTCAATGTTCCGATTTGTATCCAAAGCATCTAAGGCTTGTCGCAGAGCGCCAAGCAGAGCGTCAGTTGTCCATGGCGCATCAGGGTATCGATCAACCCGCAGAAAGGCATCAGCCAACACAGCCTTGAGAATCTTATCCATCGTGTCCTCCTTCCGCCCCCAGGTCGTCTGATTGGCGTCTCCGGCCTGGGGGCGTTGCTTTGTTCAGCTCGAATCGTACATGCGCTCACACACCCCGTCTGCGCCGATACAGGCCAGCTCTGCGATCTCCGCGTGGGCCAGGCCTGGGGATAGTGCCCCGTACAGCCTCAGCATCTCTTTGTCCTGCTCCGTGAACTCCAAATACGCATCACCGCTCATCACTCCTGTTTCCGCATGATAGAAGCCGAACAGTTCGTGCAGCAGTTCATGCCGCAGTAGGTAGCGCTTCAACTCTTCGCTCGGACAGCAATCTGCTGCGATGCTGACGAACCCACTTACGACGTAACCCGCAGAATCCTTCCCGGTCCACATCTTCCAAGCCATCCCTCTTTCTCCGTCAGGGAGTAGGGCTCCCGGCTCCAGCACAACGCACACCGCCTCCGTGCAGGGAATCACGCCCGGGTACATGAACTCGATACCGGTTAGGGCCGTGATCTCTGCCAGCACGTCTTGCGCCGCTGCAATCCATTCAGCATCGGCTTGGTAAATGATGATCGCGGTCAGCAGGCTGCGATATCCCCCCGAATCAAGCGTCAAGGTGTGCCAGCCACAGCGCGTGACGGCTCTCCCGTTCGCCAGACGATATACCTCTCGATCAAAGAAGCAGTCCCACGCCGCCTCCGATGCTACGATCGGCACCAGTCGTTCGGAATGGCAGTTGTCCTGGGCCGCGGCCGACATACCACTGATATAGCCCATCCCATATCCAGCGTCGGCTGCCTCCTTGTAGGACACCCCTACATCACAATGCTGCCATGAGGCATAGCCCACGGTGTACTCGTGATCATATGTCTGCTTCGGCGTCAACGTCGGGGTTGGCGTCGGGGTGGGCTGGGGTATGGGAGTCGGTGACGGGGTGGGGAAGGGAGAATGGGTAGGCGTTGGGGAGGGAACAGGAGTCGGAGTCAGAACGGGCGGCAGAGTGGGAGTAGCAGTAGCAGGGAGTGTTGCGGTGGGTGGCGGGTGCGTGGGCGCCGGTGTCCAGGTGGGAACGGGTGTCCACGTCGGAACCGCTGTCGGCGTGGGCACTGGTGGACCACAGGCGGAGATGAGAACCATCAGCAGCACGAGCACGAGGAGTCGCATATGGAACCCCCTTGCCCGCGCGAGTCAGGTGCTCATTGCCGTGAGTCCTACCCGTAGATGCTGGCAAGGGGGCCTGTTGGCCCCGGCCTCGCACGGGCAGCATCACATAGGACTCACGGCAAAGTGAGAATTACCACAAATGCTTAGCTTCTACAATAGCCAGAACCCGGCCAGCGGAGGGTGTTCCACTGACCGGGTTCTGTGAGTACGGGGAGCGTTGCCCGTCGGACGGGACAAGGCCTGATACACCTTTGAGCGGTAGGTAAGGCTACCGTTGCGGTTCGACTCCGCCGCTCCCCGCCAACCGCAACCTACGCTGCTTGCCCCTTGTTCGCCCAGCGGGTCTGCGCCGCCTTGCGAGCGATCTCGGAGCGTCGTTCGGGAGAGAGGTTGGCTGCGCGGCGCTTGCCGCCAATGAGACCGCCGTTGCGAGTCTTGGAGGGCAACTGCTCCTCCTCCTCTCCCGTAGCAATCCTCATGACCTGCACGGCAACCTGGACGGCATCACCCTTCCTTCGTTCTCCGTTAGGTCCTTGCATACCCTCTCCTTTCGCTCCTTCACTCTACCGGCTATTGTACCGCTGTGCAACCCGCCTACGATTCAAACTGAGACACTACCTTCGCGCGCGCGACATTGACATCGGTTTATGCCCGGCATACATTTCTCGCATCTGTCAAGGATGCTCTGGGATCGTGACTCAAGGAGGACTGCGATGATTACGCAGGAGTTGAACGATCGACTCACCAGAGTCGGGCCAGGCACACCCATGGGCGAACTCATGCGGCGCTGGTGGCATCCGATTGCGGGCGTTTCGGAACTACTCAAGCGTCCAACCAAGGAGGTACGCCTTCTGGGAGAAGACCTGGTCCTCTATCGGACTCCAAGCGGCAAGTTTGGTCTCACTGCCAAACGCTGCCCTCATCGCTCCATGGATATGCTCTATGGTATCCCCGAGGAGGAAGGCCTTCGCTGTGCCTACCACGGCTGGCTGTTCGACTTCGATGGCCAGTGCATCGATCAGCCGGCGGAGCCTCCCGAATACCGGTTCAAGGAAAAGGTGCAGATTCAAACGTACGCCGTGGAGGAGTTGGGCGACCTCGTCTGGGCTTACATCGGACCTGCTCCAGTTCCACTCCTCCCGCGATGGGACCTGCTGGTCTGGCCGAACGTCACTCGGACCATCACTTCCGCCACCCTGCCCTGCAACTGGCTTCAGACCGTGGACAACGGCCTGGACCAGACCCACGTGGAGTGGCTGCATGGCTACTACGGCTCTTACGCTGCGCAGTGGGCCAACCGCCCGTGGGAGGAGCTGGACCAGGGCCATCACCTGAAACTCGGCTACGACCGGTTCGACTACGGCATCATCAAGCGTCGCCTCACGAACAGCATGACCGGCCCGGAAGGTGAAGCCTGGTCGATGGGCCACCCCATGGTGCTGCCGGCGATGCTGCGCGTGGGTTCAGGTGAGAGACATGTATTCCTGATCCGGGTGCCTATCGACGACGAACACACGTGGCACGTCCGGTACGACGTGCGGGTCCCCGAAGCGGGCACGGTCCTGCCGGACAAGGGCGTCACCGAGATGGGGTACATCAAGATCTACGATGAGGACGGACGGATCATCGACGACACCGTCCCCGCACAGGACATCCTGGCCTGGATCGGCCAAGGGCCGATCACCGACCGCACAACCGAACGTCTCGGCGTCGGTGACGTCGGAGTCCTGACATTCCGCAGGCTGCTCCTGGAGCAGTTGCAGGTCGTTGAGGACGGCGGGGAGCCGATGTGCGTGTTCCGCGATCCCGAAAAGAACCGGGTCGTGGTGCTGCCACAGGACCACTCGCGCTACCCGGATGAACAAGCTGTTGCGGCCTCGCACGCTTGGGACAACCCCGGGAATGCTGAAGCGGAGGCTGTGCTCGAGACGGGTGAGTACGATATCGGAAGGCTCGCTTCTCGCATGTACGAGAGACGGGCCACACATGGCGCCGTAGTTTCGAACTGATCTACGGGGCTTCACGCCGAGGGGTAGAAGCCCTTGTCGTACCAGAACGAGAGGTCGCTGCCGAACCACTCGGTGGGGATCTCGTGGCCGACGCCGGCCTCGACCGCCTTGCGGTAGATGAGCGCGCCCGCCGCAGCCATCTGAATCCCCATGCCGGTGCTGTTCTTGTAGTAGACGATGTCCCCGGGCTGCGCTTCCAGCGTGCTCGTCCCAGCGACCACCTCGCCGAGCGTG
>DAOUHP010000063.1:0-8627 GCA_034428575.1 Dehalococcoidia bacterium
TCCCCCTCGGCAAGCTAACCCTCATCGCCGGGTACCCCTCCTCCGGCAAGACCTCCATCGCACTCGATATCGCCGCCCGCGCCTCGCGCGGCGCGGCAGCCCCCGACCAGCCGGACGCCCTCTTCCCTTACGCCCCCGTCGTCCTCGCCCTCCTCAACGGTAACCCGAAGTCCGACGTCCTCCCCGTCCTCCGCCTCTTCGGCGCGGACCTCGGACGCATCTACCTCGCAGACCTCCTCTCCCCTACCCACCCCATCGACTACTACCCCGACGACCCGCCCAACGACGACGACGAGGACGACCCCCGCTACGACGATGACGACCGGGACGACGAGGACGAGGAGGAGTACCTGTTCGACAACGACGGCAATGAGATACGCGTTCCACGCCGCCGTCCGGTCGGCGTCAGGGTTCCGCCCCCGCTTCTCTGGAAGCCGCCGTCGGACCCCGCGTCGGACTTCACCGCCCCGTGGCCCGCCCTCAACAAGGTGATGAGGCGGCTCGCCAGCCTCATCGAGGCCGGAAGCGCCGCCCTGTTGATCGTCGACCAGGTCGAGGACCTCGCCTCCATGCACCGCGCTCAACCGGCGACCGTCCTGGGAATGCTCAAGGCCCTCGCCGCGCGCTCCGGCGCAGCCGTCGTCGCCCTCACCCACAACCCCGCGCCCAACTACCCCCGCGCCGTCGCCGCCATGCAGCGCAGGCTCGCTCAGGCATCCGTCGTCTTCACCACCGCCGTCGTGGAGCCGGGCGGCCGACGCTTCCTCATTCCCCTCCGCCCCGCCATGAGCGACGACGCCCCCGCCATCCCCTACGTCCTTCCGTCCACCGAAGCCGTCGCCGTCGCCTGGCGCAAACCCGTCTTCCCTGCGCACATCAACGCCCTCGCCGACCCCAACCGTGATCACGGAGCGAGGACACGCGCCGCCCGGTCCCTCCTCATGCGCGCTCTCGCAGACGGCCCTCGGCCCGCCGCTCAGGTCGAGCGCGAAGCCGCCATGATTGGCATATCCAGGTCCACCCTCGTACGCGCCCGCGTACTCTGCAACGTCAAGGCTTTCCGCGTCAGCACGCCGGGAGTCCCGAGCGGTCCGGGCGCGTGGTACTGGTCGCTCCCGGACACCCACGCCCAACAGGACGGCGCCCCCGCCGCGCCGCCGAACTTGTAAACGCATGAGATTGTTGTTGCCTCAGGCTCAGGAAGCAGGCCACGGCCATGAAAATGCCTGTCAAAACCGGAACAAGAATGTCAGAACGGACTCCCCCGCCACTCGTAAAACGGGGGAACAAGGATCTCATCGCAGTGCCGGCTGACATTCTTGTTCAGCCGGCGGAGAAAGAGTGCGCGTCAGCCCTGTACGCGCTTCGTCAGGTTGCGCCCGAACTCCTGCATGATGCCATCCGTCTTGCGCTTGATGATGCCCTGGCCGAACTCGCCGAGCTTGCCCATGATGTTGGCGTCCGAGCGCACAACGAGGTTGCTGCCGCCGTCGCCCGCATCCTCCACCGCCATGTCGATCTTCACGCGAACGTTGCCCGGCACCTTGCGGTCTGCGCCCTCGCCCGTCATCGAGACGCGCATCGCGGCGTCGTCCCGCGAGTCCACCGACAGCTTGCCCACCAGCCCCAGTGCGACCGGCCCGACACGCACCTTGACCGTGCCCGTGTACGAACCGTCGTTCTCGGCTACGTCCGCCGCGCCAGGGATGCACATGCCAACGGCAGGGATGTCAGTCACGAACGCCCAGAGGGCGTCGGGCGGCGTGTTGACCTTGTACGTGTAGTTGAAGTCCATGCGATACCTTTCAGGAAGAGAGTCGCCCCGCACGTGTCCGCCCGTGGCGGGGGCGGGGTCTCTCCCATGATAGGAGCGCGTCCCTTCCTCCGGCAACCGGGCGGAGGGCGGCGCGCTCGTGGTAGGCTGGCCTCCCATGCGTGCTCCCAGGCTCTCAACCAGGCTGCTCCCTGTCGCCGCCCTGCTGCTCCTCACGTTCACTGCGCTGGCCGGGGTTGCGCACTCACCGAACGCCGCGCTGCCCATGCTGCAGTTGGAGCGCGTCTTCCCCGCGCTCACGTTCGAGCGGCCTGTGCTGCTCACCCACGCGGGCGACGGTACAGGGCGGGTGTACGTCGTAGAGCAGCACGGGGTGGTTCATCTCATCGATCCCGCAACGCCGGAGCGTTCGGACGTATTCCTGGACATCAGCGCCCGCGTGAGCCGGAGGGGCAATGAGGAGGGCCTGCTCGGACTTGCATTCGACCCCGGCTTCACGGAGAACGGACGCTTCTACGTCTACTACAGCGCTGCGTCACCGCGGCGGTCGGTGCTGTCGCGGTTCGAGACCAGCCCGGGCGGACTGGGCGACACCGCTTCCGAGTCCGTATTGCTGGAAGTGCCGCAGCCGTACTCCAACCACAACGGCGGGATGATCGAGTTCGGACCAGACGGCATGCTCTACGTCGCGCTGGGAGACGGCGGATCGGCGGGCGACCCGGGGCGCAACGGGCAGGACCCTGGCACGCTGCTCGGCACGATCCTTCGCATCGACGTCACGCAGACGGGCGGCGCTCCGTACGCCATACCGGACGACAACCCGTTCGCTGGACAGCGCGGCGCGCGCGGCGAGATATGGGCGTACGGGCTCCGCAACGCGTGGCGATTCTCGTTCGACCGGGACACCGGCGACCTGTGGACGGGCGACGTCGGCCAGAACGAGCTGGAGGAGATCGACGTCGTCCGGCGCGGCGGCAACTACGGCTGGAACGTGATGGAGGGCTCGCGCTGTTTCCGCTCCTCGTCGTGCAACGCTGAGGACTTCGAGCCGCCGGTCGCGGAGTACGGGCGCGACCTCGGCTGCTCCGTCACCGGGGGCTACGTCTACCGAGGACAGCGCCTGCCGGACCTGCGGGGCGTCTACCTGTACGCGGACTTCTGCTCCGGCCGCATCTGGGGGCTTCGGTGGGACGGCGAGCGCGTCACGGAACAGGCCCAACTGGCGCGCGCCACATTCCAGGTACCCTCGTTCGGCGAGGACGAAGCGGGCGAAGTCTACGTGCTCGGGTTCGACGGCGGCATCTACACCTTCGCCGGACCGCCCGGCCAGGCGGCGCAGGCGCTCGCACCGGCACTCACGCCAACGCCCATCTCCGGAGCGACGCCGGCAGACGCCTCGGCTGGCACCCCAACCCCGGTGCCGGCGTCCGCCGACCCAACCGTTGCGCCCGAGGGGTCGACTTCCGCGCAACCGTCGGCCAACAAGCCCGATGCGGTCCCGACACCGGCGTCCGAGACAGAAACGCATCTCCCCTCGATGTCGTCGGGCGGGGCCGCGTGGGCGATCGCTGGCGCAGTTGTACTGGCAGTCCTGGTGGGCGCGGTCGTGTACGCCGGTCGGCGACACCGCAGTAGGAGGCGCCGCTAACCTGCCGCGCCCCGGCGGATATTCAATGGAACCCCTAAGCCGTGTGCGCGTTCGGATTGCCAATCGTGTACGTGTTAGCGGGAATCCATCATGGCAGTGAATGACTCGGCATCCATCGCCCCCACTTCAATGACTGATTCACGGGAAATGCTCAGACGTTCCCTGGCAATCTCTGCATATTCTGGGTTCAGTTCTATTCCCAAGAATCTTCTGTTCAGTTGCTGGCACACCACGCCAACGGTTCCGGAGCCAAAAAAGGGATCGATGACAAGGTCACCCGGGCGAGTGCTTGCCAAGATACAGCGTTTAACTAGCTCTGTCGGGAATACAGCAAAGTGGTTCCCGTTGAACGGTTCAGTAGGCAAGGCCCATACTGATCGGCGGTTCTTTGTCATACCATCTCCGTTTGCTGATTCAACAATTGCTTCACTGTCGTAATAGTAGTGCTCGGCGTGAGAAAACAAGAATAGTTGCTCGTGTGACCTTGTTGGTCGGTCCTTAACAGATTCAGGTTGACTATTAGTCTTCCACCAGATTACTTCGGAGCGTAGGTACCAGCCTCGACGCCGGACGATCTTGGCCAGCTCCCACGGAAGGCCGATCAGCTCTTTGTTCTTCAAGCCGGGTGGGTTATCGGGTCTCCAGTCTCTCCCTCTTGCAGGGTTCTTCTTGTCGGCAGACCTCCAACCTCTGTTCCCGCTCGTATATGCGTCACCAATGTTCAACCAGAGGACGCCATCCGATGTCACTATGTTTCGCAGCACGCCAAAAACTCGTGCCAATCGGGCAAGATAGGTGGCTAGCCTCTTCTCACTTCCGATTTGCTGGCCTAGCGAGTAGTCACGGAGACCCCAGTACGGCGGACTGGTGATGCAAGCTTGAGCTAGCCCTTCAGGTAGTCTGCGAAGGACGGCTTCCGCGTTGCCCACAACAATAGCACTCATGTGCCTACTCCAATCCTTACGGTTCACCGAACCAACGGTCGAGCTCTTCAAATACCCGTTTCTCAGCTCCTTTTCCTGTTGCATCTCTCAACGGGCCTGTTGAAGACCAATCGGCATTAGCTTTCCCACGTCGGAGGTAACTCTCGATGGGTCTCCTTGTGAAGTCCTGAACGTCCAACTTCTTGTCAAACACCCGACGACCTATACGTGACAAAGCACGCACTCCAGGATTCACCATCATCTTATATGCAGCCTTATCATTAAACTCTGTTGGCCATTCATCCTTAATGACGTTCCAAAAATTCTTTGCAAACTCATATCCTTGCGCATGGTCAATTGCACTGCTCTCAATGTGCTTAGGCGGAATGAGCAACTTCATGCTCTGTTGCAGGCCACGTGAGTTGATCAGCGTGCTTCCTTGACCACGTCCACCAGTATCCACGAGCCTATAGAAGGGGCTGCTTATGTCAAAGCCGAGATCCCATGCCCAAATAATATGCGCCGGAGGATGCTTGTCTGTACGAAGGATTATAGTATCGACAAGTGCTGTCGGAATGCCCTTCTGATTCTGGTTGATGGCTCGAAAGACCAGCGCCTCCTCATGACGGTTCATATCGACAAAGATACAGACCGTAACCGGCATGGAGGAATTGCCCATTTGCCCAAGTCGATGCTGGCAGTCCACCTGAGAGAAGGCCCTCCGCCACGGTTCTATACGACCGTTGATGAGTTTGGTGTAGCCCTTGGTGTAGGTGACCCTCAACGTACCGAACCTTCCACCTCCCGTAAGGTCCGGCTGAAAGGACCACGCCACTTGTTCATCCTCATCGAGGTACGCATCATTTCGAACTGCAAGAATCGATTCAGGCCAGAATGGCTTAACTGTGTTTTCGGTGTAGTCTCGAGCCTTCGTGCTTCTCTTTTCGTCGAAAGCCCGCTGATAGCCATACGGATTCTGGTCTGGATCATGGAAGTCAATCCAAGACGCCTCGACTATGTCCTTTGCTGGCGCTGACCCGCGAAATACTTCATATCCCAAGCAAGTGTCGCGAATAACTTTCAGCTCTATGCTCGTCCTGATCAAGAGATGCCTGTTCCTTATGCTGAAGACCTGTCGACAGGATAACACGCGTCCTTTTTGGAACGAGGAGGCTTCTCTTTACAGAAGGTCAACCGTCTCGCTCCTGGCCCGCCGCGCCCCGCTTGAACATCTCCACAACCTCGTCAGCCGTGCGGACGCGCGTGAAGATGGGGAAGATGCGCTCCATGAAGAGCTTCAGGTTGTCGTCCGGGCCGGAGCAGGCGTCGCTGACGACGACGATGTTGAAGTCCAGGTCCCGCGCCGAGTATGCCGTGCTCGCGACGCCGATGTGGATCGCGCCGCCGAACAGGACGATCGTGTCGATGCCTCGCGTTCGCAGGCTCAGCTGCAGGTGCGTCTGGTGGAACGAGCTCCACCGGTGCTTGGGGATCATGTAGTCGTCCGGCCCCGGCGCAAGCTCGTCGATGACTTCGGATGTCCAGCTACCCTGGTGCACGTTGCGGAACGCCGCCGTGAAGCCCTGCTCCGGGTCCTCCCAGGGCTCGAGCGCGTAGTTCGTGTCGGAGTAGATGCGCGCCGAGTCCAGCCCGTCTGCCCGGTGGTCCGCTTTCGGGTAGAACGACGGGACGCCGAGCGCCGACGCCACCTCCCGCACCTTCACGCAGTTGGCGACGATCGGCTCCATCCTGCGTTGGTTCTCCTCGCTGGAGCCTCGGAAATAGACGTTGAGCATGTCGAAGAACACGAGTCCGGTCTTCCTGGGGTCGAGCGCGTCGTAGGGCATGGTCATCCTCCTATGGGGACAGGCGTGAGGGACGACCGTAGGCTATGGTTGGCCAGACGCCACGTCAACGCGGCGCACGCCGCTCAAGGGAGGCCAACGATGAGGACCACCACACGCCTGCGAGAGCTGCTCGCGTCGCCGGGCATCGTCCCTGCGCCGGGCGCGTACGACTGCCTCAGCGCCGCCGTCATCGAGCGCGCGGGATTCCCGGTCGTCTACATGACCGGCGCGGGCACGTCCATATCCCGCACCGGCTACCCGGACATCGGCCTCACGACGATGAGTGAGATGGTCGCGAACGCGGCAGCCATCGCCCGCACGGTCAGCGTGCCCGTCATCGCCGACGCCGACACCGGCTACGGCGACGTGCTGCAGGTGCAACGCACGATACGCGAGTACGAGCGCGCAGGCGTCGCAGGCATCCACATCGAGGACCAGGAGTCGCCCAAGCGCTGCGGCCACCTGAACGACAAGCGTGTCGTGCCGATGGAGGAGATGGTGCGCAAGCTCCACGCGGCGCTCGACGCCCGCGAGGACGACTACTTCACGATCATCGCCCGCTGCGACGCGCTCGCCGTCACCGGATGGGACGACGCGCTGCGGCGCTGCGAGGCGTACGTGCAGGCGGGCGCGGACGTGCTCTTCCTCGAGGCGCTCCAAACGAAGGAGCAGGCCAGGGACGTAACGAGCCGGTTCGACGTGCCCGTGCTCTACAACTTCGTCGAGACGGGGAAGTCCCCGCTGCTGCCCGTCTCCGAGCTGGAAGAACTCGGCTTCAAGCTGGTGATCTTCCCCATCAGCGCGATGCTCGCCGCGCTGAAGACGATGACCGACCTCATGCGCGAACTGCGCGATACCGGCACGACGGCGCACCTGGTCGCCGACCGCATGGTCAGCATCCAGGAGTGCTTCGACACGGTGGGGCTGTCGGACATGCTGGCGCTGGACGCTGAGTACGCTGCTCCGTGACATTGAGCCACCGTTCGTGGCGAGCCTGACGGAGCGCTACCCCCTCTGCTTCAAGTCTCGCCGCTGAAACAGCACGAACGACAGGCCGATGAGGACCGCAGACAGCGCGAGCAGGACGACCGCGTTCCCCCAGTCCATCCCGGTATTGAGTGGGTCGCTCCCCAGGTAGTAGTGGAAGGGCGACAGCCATTCCAAGGCCGATATGGCGCCCGTGATATTTGCCAACGAGGTCAGCAGGTGGAAGCCGAGCGCGGCCCCTGCCGCGCCGAAGACCGCGACTCCCGTGCGTCCCGTACCCGCACTGAGCGCCAGCGCGAGGGCGCCGAACACGAGACCCACCAGCACCTGCAACGCGGATGTCGCTGCTATGTTGCCCAGGGACATCCCGAGCCCGCCGAGCACCGACCCCAGGGCCACTCCGGCAAACGTCGCGATTCCGACGGCCGCACCGAACAGCACCATCGTGACGGCCTTCTCCATCACGACCCGGGACCGTGGTATCGGATTGGACAGCAGCAGCGCCATAGTCCGGCGCGATTCCTCACCGGCGAGAGCTCCGGCGCCCATGACGGCGGTGACGAGGATGACCGACAGGGGGGCCATCAAGCCGAACGTTTCCAGCGTGTACCAGCCCTCCGCCGTGCCCAGGTCTCCGCCTCCGAACAGCGCGATCAGCTCCTCGGGGAAGCTGTCGAACGCAGCCAGCGTCTCCTCCGGCAACGACGCATACATCGGGCCCAGCATGACGCCCATGACCAGGAACATCGCGACGGACGTGACGAGGAGCAGGGTCTGGTAGTCCGAGACGGTCTTAACCCATATCGACGAGACCCTGGCCGAACCGGCAAGCCGGCCGATCATCCTGTTAAGAAATGGGTTGCCCCGGACCCTGTCCAGCAGCGAGGCGCCGACGGACTGGCTCCTCAGGTCACGGCGGTTGAACCCGACCACGGCAACAACCAGCAGGGCTGCCGATGCGACAAGGAGCACTACCAGGTGTCCCCATGCGATGCCGTTGTAGACCGGGTCGGTGCCTTCAAAGTAGTACCAGGGGAACGCCTTACGGAGCCCCTCCAGCCCCTGTACGAGGGGCAGGAGGCCCACCGCAAAGAAGGACAGTACCAGGATGCCGGACGTCGCGCCCGTCGCCGCGTCCCGGTTGCCGGTCGCGGCGCCGATGGCGAGGGCAAGCATCCCGTAGAAGACGGCGTTCACGTACAGGTGGAGCGCCAGGGCTTCCACGTTCAAGCCGCCGATCTCAACACTCAGGAGGGCAGCGATCGGGTGGACCGTGACCCAGATGGCGGCGACAGCGAGGGCCGTGAGCAGGACGAGGGCCAGGGCCTTGGACAGCAGGACGTGCGTGCGGCTCCTGGGGTTTGCGAGCAGGACGTTCATCGTGCCGTTCCGCTCTTCGCCTGCGATCGCCGCGCTGCCCATGACGAGCGCCATAACGGCCACCACCA
>DAOUHP010000064.1:0-4532 GCA_034428575.1 Dehalococcoidia bacterium
GACACTACCCGTGCAGGTGCGTGAGAGCAGCCGCGGGTTCCCCTGGGTGGTGCTCGTCGCGGCGCTGGGAATCGTGCTGCCCATCTTATGGCTCGTGTTCGTCCCGCGCAAGCGGCGGCGATCGTCGTGAGGCGGGTCCTGCTCGGCAGGCTTTGGAGGGCAGGGGAACAGGCATGCAGTCGCTAAGGATGGCCATCGCCGTAGCGCTCGCCGCGGGGATGCTCTCCGCCGGGTGCGGGATCGTTGGCGGGGGCACCGAAGCCGAGCCGCACACGCATCCCCCCGGGACGGGTCCCCACACTCACGACGGAACGATGGCCAGCGGCAGCACGGCACACGGCACGCCGGTAGAGGCGCCGGAGGGCATGTCCGTTTCGCTACAGGTGATCGCGGACAGCGTGAGCGGGTACAACCTGCGCATCGCGACGCAGGGGTTCCGCTTCGCGCCGGAGAACGCTGGCGCGGCGCACGTCCCCGGCGAGGGTCATGCGCACTTGTACGTGAACGGCGTCAAGACTCGCGTCTATAGCGAGTGGTTCCACGTGGACGGCCTCGCGCCGGGGACGCACGAGGTCCGGGTTACGTTGAATGCGAACGACCATTCCCCGTACGCCTCCGGGGGCGTCACGCTGGAGGACAGTCTGGGCCTGCAAGTTGCGGGGCAGGGCGTCGCCGAAGGGAACTAGAACCTGGAGACTTGGCTGGGGTCCACCTGTTTGCCGGTGACGAGGTAAACGACCTGCTCGGCAATGTTGGTGGCGCGATCGGCGATGCGTTCCAGATCGTGGGCGGTCCAGAGGAGATAGGTGCCGCGCTCGATGACCTTGGGGTCCTGCACCATGAGGAGGAGCAACTCGCGGTAGACCTGATCGTAGAGGGCGTCCACTTCGTCATCGTCGGCCAGTACCTTGTACGCCTTCTCGACGTCGTGCTTGACCAGCGCGTCGAGCGAAGCACGGAGCATAGCGGTGGCTTTCTCGGCCATGCGTGGGATGTCGACCAGGGGCTTGATCGGGGGCTGGTCGCCCATCATCAGGCTGATCTTGCCGATGCCCTCCGCGTAGTCGCCGATGCGCTCGAGTTCCATCGAGACGTGGAGGGCCGCGATGAGCATACGAAGGTCTGAGGCAACCGGCTGTTGGATGGCAATCAGGTCGACGGCCCGTTCCTCGAGCTCGGCGCGCTTCCTGTCGATGATGTCGTCGTCGCGAATCACCTGTTGGGACAACGCGAGGTCACGGGTCTTGAGTGCCTCGACTGCGAGGAATGTCGCTTTCTCCACCATGCTGCCGAGTGCGAGGAGTTCGTCCTGCAGGTTCTGGAGGTCCCGGTCGAACTCTGCACGCTGGTGCCTGCCCATGGGTTGGTTTGTCATTACGTCCTCCTGGCAACGCCTCCCGCGTGGTTAGCCGAACCTGCCGGTGATGTACCCCTCGGTGCGTTCATCCCGGGGGTTGGTGAATATCTGGTGCGTGTCGCCCACCTCTACGAGGTAGCCTGCTCTGTCTTCTCCCATCGTCATGAATGCGGTCCAGTCCGATACACGGGCAGCCTGCTGCATGTTGTGCGTGACGACGATGATGGTGTAGTCCCGGCTGAGCTCACGCATGAGGTCCTCTATAGCCAGTGTAGAGATAGGGTCAAGGGCGGATGCGGGCTCGTCCATGAGGATGACGTCCGGCTGCACCGCGACGGCGCGCGCGATGCAGAGCCGCTGCTGCTGTCCGCCGGAGAGGGTGAGGCCGCTCGCCTTGAGGCGGTCTTTCACCTCGTCCCAGAGGGCGGCCCTGCGCAGGGAGCGCTCCACCGCCTCATCCATGTTGCCGCGGAAGCCGTTGATGCGGAGCCCGAAGGCGACGTTGTCGTAGATGGACTTGGGGAACGGGTTAGGTTTCTGGAAGACCATCCCGACGCGGAGGCGTATCTCGGTGGGGTCGATGCTGGGGTGGTAGATGTCTTCCCCGTTGAAGAGCACCTGGCCCTCCACGCGGGCGCCGGGAACGAGGTCGTTCATGCGGTTGAAGCAGCGCAGCAGCGTGCTCTTGCCGGACCCGGAAGGGCCGATCAGAGCGGTCACGCTGTGCCGCTTGATCTCCATGTTGATGTCCCGCAGCGCCCGGAACGAGCCGTAGTACATGTGCAGCTTCGTGACGCTGAGAGTCGTATCGGTTGCAGTGGGTTCCAGCGTGGTTGTCATTCCTCAGACCTCTTCTGCGTGCGGTTGCGGATGTAGATCGCCACGGCGTTCATGGAGAGCAGGACGGCCAGCAGCACGATGATGCCCGCGGCGGCGATGCCCCGGAATTCGGGCCTGGGTTGTTGTATCCAGTTGTATATCTGTACGGGCATAACGGAGAACTCGTCCAGCGGGTCGGTCGGGATGAAGGTGAGGAAGACGAGCGCGCTGATGGCGATCATGGGCGCTGCTTCTCCGATGGCCCGGGACATGGCGAGGATCATGCCGGTCATGATGCCTGGAAGTGCGTGAGGCAGGACAACGTCCTTTACGGTCTGAAATCTCGTTGCGCCCAGGCCGTACGACGCCTCGCGGTAGGTCGATGGAACGGCACGTATCGCCTCGCGGGAGGCGATGATGACGATGGGCATGACGAGGAGCGACATGGTCAGCGCCCCGGCGAGCACCGTTCTGCCCATCGCAAGGATCTGCACGAACACCGCAAGGCCGAGCAGGCCGTAGACGATCGAGGGCACGCCGGCGAGGTTGGAGATGTTGACCTCGATGATCCGGGTGAACCAGTTCTTCGGGGCGTACTCCTCGAGGTAGACGGCGGCACCGACACCCACCGGCAGAGTGAACAGGCCGGTGAGCCCCATGATCCATAACGTTCCGAATATGGCGGACTTCATGCCCGCCTGTTCAGGGAAGCGGGAAGGGAAGTCCGTAAGAAAGTGCAGGCTGAGCCACGGCACTCCCTGCCAGAGCACACGCAGGAGCAGTGCAGCGAGCCCGGCGAGTCCGAGCAGGATGGCCAGGATAAAGATGACGTAGGCCACCGCGCCGATGCGCTTGCGCACGGCAAGGCGCGGGTTGAGCAGTGCCGTAACCTCTGCTTTAGCCATGCTAGTACTCCTCCCGGAAGCGGCGGACCAGGAAGTGGCCGAGCACGTTCATACCGAGCGTGAACGCGAAGAGGAGCAGTCCGACCGCGAAGATGGTGTTGTACTCCAGCGAGCCGTGCGGAGTCTCCCCGTGCGCAAGCTGGACGATATATGCGGTCATCGCCTGGATGCTCTCGATGGGATTGAATGTCAGGCGCGGCGTTGCGCCAGCGGCGAGGGTTACGAGCATCGTCTCGCCGATGGCGCGTGAGAATGCCAGGATGAACGAGGCGATGATGCCGGAGAACGCGGCTGGCACGACAATGCGGAGCGAGACCTCCAACCTCGTTCCGCCGAGGGCGTACGCTGCCTGGCGGAGCGACCGGGGCACCGCGACCATCGCGTCCTCGCTGAGCGACGAGACCATAGGGATGATCATCAGGCCCATCACCAGGCCGGCGCTCAAGGCGTTGAAGACGATCAGGTCCTCCTGGAAGACGCGGACCGGGATGCTCTGCAGCAACGGGGTGATGAACGTGAGAGCGAAGTAGCCGTAGACGACGGTTGGGATGCCCGCTAGGACCTCCAGGACCGGCTTGATGCTGCGGCGGACCTTGTCCGGCGCGTACTCCGAGAGGTAAATGGCTATGGCCAGCCCAGCAGGCACCGCAACCGCAGCTGCGATGGAGGCGACGAGGAGAGTCCCACTCACCAGTGGCAGCACGCCGTAATGCCGGTTCCCCTCCGCGTCCTTGAGGATGGGGGACCAATTGGTGCCGAAGAGGAATTCCCAGAAGGGAATCTCACCGAAGAAGCCGAGCGACTGGCTCAGCAGGCTGACCACGATGCCGAAAGTGGTTATGACGGACATCACCGCGCAAGCGAAGAAGAGCCAGTGCACGATGCGGCCCTGCAGCGCGCCCCGCTTGCGATTGCGGCTCAACTGCATAGTTGTCTGGCGCTGTCCGATCGGTGCTGCAAAGCCATCTCGTGCCGTAGTGTCCATCACATGTCCTCGTCGCGTCTAGCCCTGCAGGAAGAAAAGGAGGTGGGGCGGTGGCACATCGAGCATTGCTCGTGGGAGGAAGGCCACCGCCCCACAGGGGGACGCTGTCTCTAGAGTCCGGCGGCAGACTTGTTGTCGGCGTAGACGCTGCGCTCGACGGGAACGTAGCCCTCCTCGAGGGTCAGGTCGTATCCGTGGTCCATGTAGAACGTAAGGAGCGCCTTCACCTCGGGCCTCTCAATGCTCTCGACGTTGACGTAGATGAAGAGCGGGCGGGAGAGCGGCTTGTAGGAGCCGTCCTCAATGGTGGAGGGCTCAGGAGTGACGCAGCCGTCGCCGTCGTCGATGGCGACAATCTTGAGGCTGTCCTGGTTCTCCTGGTAGTAGGCGTACCCGAAGTACCCGAGGGAGCCGCGGTCGCCGGCGATGCCCTGTACGAGGACGTTATCGTCGGCGGAGGCGGTGT
>DAOUHP010000065.1:0-4675 GCA_034428575.1 Dehalococcoidia bacterium
CGACGGCCCGGAGTCGCCGCGACACCCGCCCCGACCTGATCGTCGACGGCATGTACCCCATGGTGCAAACACCGCAGCACTGGATGATCGCCGTGGCCGGCGGCGACGGCGGCCTGCACTCGACCTACATGCCCTCGTTCGGGTCGCCCAAGTCGGTCACCAAGCCGATACGGCGGTAGCCATGCCGCTTCCCTTCTCCAACGCCGGCCGGCTGGCGCGGTGCCATTCCATCGCCGACCTGCGGCGCCTCGCCATGCGCCGCCTGCCCCGCGCCGTGTTCGACTACGCCGACGGCGCAGCCGAGGACGAAGTCACGGCGCGGCGGAACGAGGCGGCGTTCGAGGACTACGACCTGCTGCCCCGGGTGCTGAGGGACGTGTCGTCCGTCGATCTCTCCACAACCGTCCTGGGGACGCCCGTCTCGATGCCGGTCCTGCTCGCGCCCACGGGTATGACGCGGCTCTTCCACCACGACGGCGAGGTCGCCGCCGCGCGGGCCGCCCACCGGGCGGGGCTGATCTATTCGCTCTCCTCGTTGAGCACGGTCTCGATCGAGGACCTCGCCCAGGCGTCGAACGGCCCGCGCTGGTTCCAGATCTACGTTTGGAAGGACCGCGAGCTCGTCCGCGAGTTCTTCGGCCGCTGCCGCGCAGCCGGCTACGACGCGCTCATGCTCACCGCCGACATGCCGGTGCTGGGCCAGCGGGAGCGCGACCTGCGCAACGGCATGACCATCCCCCCGTCCCTGACCCTGGGGTCGGCATTCGACGCGGCGCTGCACCCGTCCTGGTGGTGGAACTTCCTCGCCAAGCCCCGCATCGGCTTCGCCAACGTGGCGGGCAAGGGCGACGCGGGCCGCGGCGACCTCACCGCGCTGTGGACCTACATCAACACCCAGTTCGACCCCTCGGTGACGTGGGACGACCTGGAATGGATGATCGGCGAATGGAACGGCGCCTTCGCGGTGAAGGGGATACTCGACCCTGAGGACGCGGCGCGTGCCGCGTCGCTGGGCGCGCAGGGGATCATCGTCTCGAACCACGGCGGGCGGCAGCTCGACCATGCACCCGCCGCACTCGACGCCCTCCCGGCGGTCGTCGAGGCGGTGGCGGGCCGCGCCGAGGTCATCCTCGACGGCGGCGTCCGGCGCGGCGCGGACGTGGCGAAAGCCCTGGCCCTCGGCGCGCGCGCCTGCGCCATCGGCCGCGCCTACCTCTACGGCATCGGCGCCGGCGGCGAACAAGGCGTCGACCGCGCCCTCGAACTGCTGCGCACCGAACTCCGCCGCGCCCTGGCGCTCCTCGGCTGCCCCAGCGTCAATGCCCTGAGCGCCGAGCACGTGCGCCGGCGGGGATCGTAGGAGGGGGGCGGCACGGAATAGTCATGACCTCTCGCAACAGTGAATTACGCCACAGGATTCTGAGCGGCCGTTCGGATGCGAATGTCCGCTTCGACGACCTGCGGCAATTCCTGCTACGCTTGGGGTTCGTCGAGCGGGTACGGGGCAGCCATCATATCTTCAGGAAGAACGGCGTCCGTGAACGGGTGAACCTGCAGCGTGACGGCAGCCATGCCAAACCCTACCAGGTCCGACAGGTTCGGCATGTCATGCTAAGGTACGGGCTTGAAGAGGGATCATGATGCACAAGTACGAAGTCATCATCTATTGGAGCAACGAAGACGACGCCTTCGTGGCGGAAGCGCCCGAGCTTCCGGGATGCGCGGCCCACGGCGACACGCAGGAAGCGGCCTTGCAGCAAATCAACCAAGCCGTGGACCTTTGGCTTGAGACAGCACGGGAGTTCGGCGACCCTATTCCGGAGCCGAAGGGCGAACGCTTGATGCTGGCGTGACGTCCGGCAAGAGGAAAGGGCTTCGAGGGCTGTAGGCGGCAGGCATCGCGCGGATTGCTGGTTGGGAGTGATGGCATGCTGAGATATCCCGCGGAGATAGAGCGGGAGAAGGGCATGTACTGGGTGACCTTCCCCGACATCGAAGGCGTAGCGGCGACAGGCGAGACCATAGATGACGCGGTACAGGACGCCGAAGCCGTCCTGCGCATTTACATTGACGAGATGGAAAAAGAGGGATGGTCTTTCAACCTCCCACGCGAGGGGCCGGGCTAGCGCCATGGTGCAAACCCTGAAGCGAGAGATCACCGTCGTCGACCCCTCGGGGCACGTCTGGCGTGAGCCGACTGCCCTGGCGAGGCGGGTCGAGTCGTTCGAGGGCAAGACCGTCGGCCTGCTTGACGACGGCGTATCCGACAGCCATATCGTCCTCGAGCGCATCGGCGAGCTCTTGCAAGAGCGAAACGGCGTCGGCCGGGTCATCCTGATGCGCAAGCCCAATCTCTCGGCGCGAGTCCCGCCGGACATGTACGAGGAGTTGAAGGCGCAGGTCGACTTCATGGTCATCGGGGTCGGGGCCTGAGGCTCCTGCACGTCGTGCTGTATGCACGACGGGATAACCTTCGAGACCGACGGCATCCCCGCCGCCGTCGTCATCCTCGACGTCTTCCGGCAGTTGGCGTTCATGAAGCGCCGCCACTTCGGCTGTGAGGAGTTCGAGCCCGTCATCCTCTCCGGCTACCTCGGCGATGCCGAACTCAACCGCGCCCAAGGCGAAGCCGCCTATCCCGGCGTGGTCCGATGGCTGACAGAAGGGACCTTCTCCCCGAAAGCGGCCCAGCCCGCGACGGCTGCGGTCTAGCAGCCCATGACTCAGCCTGGCGGAGCGGCGGCCGCCTTCACCACGGCCGATAGCTGGGACTCCTGCATCGCCACAATCGAGGAGTTCTACCGCAAGGGCTGGACCGACGGCCTGCCCGTGGTCCCGCCCACGCCCAACCTCATCGCGCGCATGGTCGAGAGCTGCGGCCGCGACCCCCAGGAGGTCCTCGGACCCGTGCCGCCCCGCATGGGTGTGGCCACCGTCGAGACCGTCGCCGCCAACGCCGTGATGGCGGGGTGCCGGCCCGACTACTTCCCGGTAGTCCTCGCCGTCGTCGAGGCGGCCCTCGACGAGCGGTTCAACCTCAACGGGCTACAGGCCACGACGCACCCCGCGGGGCCGCTCGTGATCATCAGCGGCCCGGTGGTCAAGGACCTCGACATCAACTACGGCACCAGCGCCTTCGGGCCCGGCTTCCGTGCCAACGCCACCATCGGCCGGGCGCTGCGCCTCGTCATGATGGTCCTCGGCGGCGGCTACCCCGAGACCGGAGACAAGTCCGTCCTGGGCTCGCCCGGAAAATACGTCTACTGCATCGGAGAGTCGCCCGACGCCCCTTGGGGCCCGCTCCACACAGACTTCGGCGTCGACAGCCCCAGCGGCGTCACCGTCATCGGCTGCGACAGCCCCGTCCAGTACGGCGGGTCGCGCAATGCCGACGCGGCCCTGCTCGACATGGTCGAACAGGTCCAGGTCTGCTGGCACACCATCCGCCGCGGAGGACAGGTCCTCTTCGTCCTCAACGCCCTCGTAGCGAAGCCGCTCTACGACGCCGGGTGGTCGAAGCGGGACATCGGCGAACACGTGCACGAACAGGCACAGGTGCCCCTGAAGCACATGCTCGACCGCGGCCGGATGCAATGGGGCGCCGGAGCCCCAGAGGATGACTGGACCGGAAGCCAAGACGACCTTGACGACGGAGCGATGCTTTCGGTGCTGCGCAAGCCGGAGCACCTGCTCATCACCGTGGCAGGAGGACTACAGGCCACGTTCTGCGCCTGCATCCAGGCCTGGGGCTACATGGGCGGCTGGGCCACAAGCCGCCCGATCAGGATGTCCTCCGCCTAGCCGTCGGCCCTATCCGTCATTCCCGCGCAAGCGGGAGTCCATCCCCTCCCGTAGGGGCACCCCTTGTGGGCGCCCTCCCCCTCCCTTCAGGAGCAGACCGAAAGAGGTCGAACCGAGCAACCCATTCCCCGGCGGGGCATAAGCCTTAACCAACGTCCCCCGCAAGGGGGACGCACCATAAGCCTCTCCCCCACTGGGGGAGACTGAGAGAGGGCGGGTGGGGCACGCCGACACCACCCCCCTCGGCAGAAACCTCAGAGAATACCGGCGGGGGATAAGCTTTAACCAAAGCTCCCCCGCAAGGGGAGCCCCCATAAGCCTCTCCCCCACTGGGGGAGACTGAGAGAGGGCGGGTGGGGCACGCCGACACCACCCCTCGGCAGAAACCTCAGAGAACACTGGCGGGGCGATAAACCTTAACCACGTCCCCCGCAAGGGGGGCGCACCTAAAGCCTCTCCCCCTGTGGGGGAGACTGTGAGAAGGCGGGTGGGGCACGCCGACACCACCCCTCGGCAGAAACCTCAGAGCCTCTCCCCCATTGGGGGAGACTGAGAGAGGGCGGGTGGGGCACGCCGACATCACCCCTCGGCAGAAACCTCAGAGCCTCTCCCCCACTGGGGGAGACTGTGAGAAGGCGGGTGGGGCACGCCGACACCACCCCCCTCGGCAGAAACCTCAGAGAACACTGGCGGGGCATGAACCTTAACCAAAGCTCCCCCGCAAGGGGGAGCCCCCATAAGCCTCTCCCCCACAGGGGGAGACTGAGAGAGGGCGGTGGGGCACGCCCCTCAACCAACCACCCCACAGGGAGCCCACCACGACCTCGACCCCGTACCCCCGGCTACCCCAAGGTCTCCTTCTGCAGGTTGCCGG
>DAOUHP010000066.1:0-12651 GCA_034428575.1 Dehalococcoidia bacterium
GGCGATGCCGCGCCAGCTACCAAGCATGGTGCAGTTCCAGCCTCCCTCCCGCGAACAGATCCTCAACAGCCTGCAGACGAGGGTGAACGCGGATGTCGACCTGGAAGCGATGGCCGACTACCAATACGCATTGACGCACAACCAGGAACGGCTCGCTGCCTACCAACGCGTGCTCAACCACATGAACAACATGGAAACCCGCCACCGGTACAACACGGTCCGCCGCTTCCCGCACATCCCTGTTCCCACGCTCGTGGTCTGGGGCCGCAACGACTCGACGAATGCGCTGGAGATGGGAGAGATGACCCATGCGGGCATCCCGGGGTCAAAGATGGTGGTCTTCGATTGCGACCACTGGATCCCGACCGGGGTGCCTGAGGAGCTGAACGCCGCGTTGCTCGACTTCCTGCCGGATTAGTCGGGGGCCCGTTGTGGACGCGTTTCATACCGCAAGAGTATGATCTGTCCGGTATGAAGATCAGCGAACGTGGCCAGATCACCATCCCCAAGCGACTGCGGGACCGCTTCGGCATGAACCAGAACGTCGAGGTGGAGATAGTTGAGGCCTCCGGCGGGCTGCTCATCCGCAAGTGCGCGGGAGACGTGCACCCGGTTGACCAAGTCTTCGGCATCCTGAAGGGCCGCCCGTTGCCGGGCGGAGTCTCCAGTGTCGACGAGTACATCGAAGACATCCGCGGAAGGTGATTACCGCCGTCGACACCAGCGTCCTGCTGGACGAATTCCTGGGCGACGACCGGTATGGAGCACGCTCGCGGGAGTGGCTCCGCGAAGCCTACGCCAGCGGAGCCGTGCTGGTCTGTGACGTGGTGTACGCGGAGCTCGTTCCAGCGTTCGGCGACCAGCGCAGTCTCAAGGAAGCACTCGACACAATCAACGCAACCGCCTCGCCCATCGACACCAACATCGCCTACGAAGCAGGTCTTCGCTGGGGGCGATACCGGCGAGCCGGCGGCACGAGGGAGCGGGTACTCGCCGACTTCCTCATCGGCGCGCATGCGCTCGCCACGGCTGATGCCTTCCTCACGCGAGACCGGGGCTTCTACGCCACCTACTTCCCCGAACTGAAAGCTGCCGTCTGAGACGAGACGCCCTACTGCTAGTCCAGCACGTCGACGCGGAAAAGGTGGCTGCCCGCAACTCGCGCCTCAACCGTGTCCAGTGCGTCCTCTTTCTCGAGGATACGTGTGAGGAGAGCGCGCTTCTCGTCGACATCGCGCACGAGAGTCGCGCGTACCCGCAGGTCCCGCTGCACGCTCTGCTTCAGGTGATACGTGAACTCCGGGTTCGCGAAGAGGTTGGCGGCCCAGTCCCGGGTTCCCGGGTTGTTGGAGAGGTAGATCTGGCCATCCAGTTGGCGCAGCCGTACCTCCTTGCGATGGGGCTTCCCGCTCTTGCGTCCGGTGGTGGTGATATCGACGAGTCTGTCGGTTTCCAGTGCCTTGCGTGCTGCGTCGTCCAAGGTGCAGTTCCTTCGCGGTGAGATGTGCGGTCAGCCGGCCATCGAGCTGGTGATGTAGGTGTGGGTAATGACTTCCCAGACGTGGCCGTTCTCGCATTCGAAATAGAAGCCGCGGCCCTGGTGCTTGTAGTTAATCTCGCCATCCGTGCGCGAGCCGGGGCCGCTGCCGTACACGACGCCCTCTTCCCTGATGCGCCCCAGGATGTCATCAAACTCCGTGTCGGAAGCGAGGAAGGCGTAGTGGTTCGAGCGCGGCTTCTGCTCGCCCTCTCGGAGGTCGTCGAAGTCGAGCGTCAGCTTGTCGTTGATCTTCACCGGCGCGAAGTGGCCGTAGGGGCCCTTGTACTCGAGCCCGAAGATCCTGGCGATGAACTCGGCAGATTTCACCTTGTCGTAGGCGGGAACGATCGTGTGATCCAACTGAAGCGCCATGACCAGACCTCCCTGTGATCCCTTGATTCTCCCCTACAGCATACTCCGGCCTGCAAGCCTGCGCAGCCCTTCAAGCCCTGCGTACGACTACGCCCCAGTGGTAGGCTAACGCCGCGCGGTCCAGCGCCGAGGAACAAGCCATGATCATCGACATGCACACCCACATCGTCCCTAAGGACTTCCCTCAACTCCCCGACCGTCCATCCGGCGACGCCTTTCCCTCCATGGCGCCGAAGGACGAGGAGCGCTCCACCATCATGATCAGCGGGGAAGAGTACCGGACGGTGCGCGACGTCTGCTGGGACGCGCCGAAACGCGCCGCGGAGTTCACGAGCCAGGGAACTGACAAGCAGGTGCTCTCTCCCTTGCCCGAACTGCTGATGTACCACCTCGACCCCAGGGACGGCGCGGACCTTGCGCGTCACCTGAACGAGACCATCGCCGGTATGGTCGCCGCGGAACCGGATCGGCTCTACGGACTCGGCTCCGTCCCGATGCAGGACGTTGAACTGGCAGTGGCAGAGCTGAGCGTCATCAAGGAACTCGGTCTCCACGGCGTGGAGATACGCTCCAACATCGAGGGCCGCAGCCTGGGGGAGGAGCGGTTCAGGCCGTTCTTCAGGGAGGCCGCCGCGCTCGGCCTCGCGGTGTTCCCGCACGCGAACCGCCCCACGTTCGCGGACAGGCTGGCGCACATCCCTCCGATCGTGGCGGACGCACCGCTGGGATTCCCGATCGAGTCCGGGCTCGCAGGCGCATCCATCATCTGGAGCGGACTACTGGACGAGTTGCCGGACCTGCGCATCTGCATCAGTCACGGAGGCGGCGTGCTCACGCAGTTGCTCGCCCGCAGCGACGAGAACTGGCACTCGCGCGAGCCCGTCCGCAAGCTCATCCCCAAGTCGCCGATGGAGTACGCCTCCATGCTCTACTACGACGACATCACATTCGGCACGGCCCCGTTGCGCTACCTCATAGACCACGTTGGCGCGGGCCAAGTGATGATCGGTTCGGACTGGCAGGGCGGCGGCCCCAAGACGCCGTCGCCGGAGGAGGAGTTCGACGCGCTCGGCCTCGGGGCAGAGGAGCGCGAGCTCATCGGCTGGAAGAACGCGCTGCGCTACCTGGGCGTGGAGTAGACCGCGGCTACGCCTCCCGCGCCCGCTGGATGAACGCGAAGTCCTCCGCCTGCGGGGCGCGGTCCATCCCTTCGAACGAACCCGCCGCGTAGTTGCGGCCAATCGCCTCCACGAGATCGGGCTTGCTCGCGAAGTGCGCCATCGTCCGATCCTGCAGCGCGTCCCAGCGCTCCACGAGCGCTTTCGCCTCCGTGCTTGCGGGGTCCAGGCCGCGCGATGCTCGCACGTCAGCGAGGAGGGCCGTCCATTCCCGCTCGACAGCCTCGATCTCCTCGGGCGGCGTCTCAG
The DNA here is from genome assembly GCA_034428575.1 of Dehalococcoidia bacterium. Taxonomy (GTDB): domain Bacteria; phylum Chloroflexota; class Dehalococcoidia; order Lucifugimonadales; family Australimonadaceae; genus Bin16. Next base: position 3,340 of record DAOUHP010000066.1, read on the forward strand.
CCCGCAACTCCGCGAACCGCGCCATCTGCTCCGGCGTGTAGTACTTGTCCATCAGGTTCTCTCCATCACTGCTTCCTGCGGCCTTCGCAGCCGTGAGCACCAGGTTCCAGTCCCACGCCCCGCTGTGCTCCTGCGCATCCAGCGCATCACCAATCGCGGACTCGATGCGCTGGAGTTCCTCGATGCGTTCCCGCAGGGCGAGCCGTTGTACGCGCAGCGATGCCGCAACATCGAAGCGCTCACTGTCCAGCAGGTCGCGGATGCGGCGCAGAGAAAGGCCAAGGCAACGCAGCGTGAGTACCTGCTGCAGGCGGAGGAGGTCGGACTCCTCATAGAGGCGATAGCCCGCCTCCGAACGTGCAGAGGGTTTCACGAGGCCGAGGCGGTCGTAGTGGTGCAACGTGCGCACCGAGACGCCGACCCGTTCGGCCAGTTGCCCGACTCGATAAGGGCGTGATCCCGTGTTCATAACGGCATCAGCGTAGCGCCTGACGCTGCGTGAGGGTCAACACCCTCTGAATGGCCCCGGTGACAGCCTATGCGCGGCTGTCACCGGTGTAGGCCGCCGTGCGGCCCGGCCCCACGAAACGATTGCCGTCGACGGTGGCGATGTCCTCGGACGGCAGCGAGGCCTCCTGGCCCTCTGCTGCGTCCGCGCCGCCCATCACTTCGACGAACCGGACGCTCGCGGTGGCGCCGTTCGCACTCACGCTCAACAATTCGACGACGTCTCCGCTTACGGTTACCAGGCGCGTGCCTGCTTCGATGCCTTCAAGGTTCATGCTGCGACTCCGAAAACGTTTCTTGCTAGCCGGGCGAGACTTCTACCGCCGTCCTGGCCGACTTCGGGAACGGCGGCGGCAGCGTGGCGCCGATGCGCTCGGCGTACTCCAGGTTCAAGGTGTTGAACTTACCCGACGAGCCGGTCGACATCGCCTCGGCACGGCGGGCCGGGTTCTTCGGGATGGCCATCCTGCCCTGGATGACCTCGTCGTCCATCCGGTCGAACGGCATCCATAAGATGTCGTTCTTCGCGGGGTCCCGGAACACATTCATCGGCTCTCCGCCGTCCTCCACTATCTGCATCTGCTCCATGAGCATGCGGCGGAAGAGGATGATGCCGATGTCCGACTGTCCCAGCTTCTCCAGGTAGCGGCGCGTGCGCGGACCCTGGGACGTCCATGCGAAGTGGTCCTGCCCGCTGTTGTTGTCCAACTGCTCCCAGATGGGCTGTCCCCACTCGTCCACGCCAGCGATCGGCACGTGGTAGACGGGTATCTCATCCTCCCGCTGGTCCGGGTTCTCTCCGTCGCGGGGCCAGTCCGCGTAGTAGTAGATGTAGTAGGTGTGCGTGTCGTCGATCGGCACACGGATCTGGAAGTCGTGGCCGCCTGTGCCGGACTCCAGGTTCGGGAAGAGTATGGGGTGGCCGTAGCGCCAACCGATGGACTCCTCCTGCTCTTCTCCCGCCAGCCAGCGATGCTTCAGGATGCCGTGCTCGAACCTGCTGGTGGATGCGGAGATGTGCCGCATGGAGCGGCCGGCCTTCCGCCAGTAGGGACCAAATTCCTCGTTCTCTTCCGGAGCGCGCTTGCCGTAGATGTCCCCGCGGTGCTTCAGCAGGCCGATACGCTGCAGAACGTACTTGGAGAAGTAGCCGTGGAGGTACTCGCCATGGATGGGGTCCAGCGAGTTCTCCATGATCTGGAGCCAGTTGCAGGTGACGACCGTCCAGCCGATGCTCCTGACCCTGCCCTCTTCCACGAACGGGTAGTAGTGCGGGAGCAAGGGAGCAGGCTGAGGGCCGAGGTACGCGAATACGAGGCCGCCGAGCGTCTGTACGGGGTACGCCTTCAGTTGTACACGGCTGGGGAACGTCGAGTCCCCCGGCTCCCCCGGCATCTCCAGGCACTGGCCCGTCTCGTCGTACAGCCAGCCGTGGTAAGGGCAGCGAAGGCCCTTAGGTTCAGGAATGCCCCAGAGCATGTTAACCCGGCGGTGAGCGCACGAGGCGTCGATCAAACCGAACGTGCCGCCCTCGTCCTTGTACAGGACGAGGTCCTCGCCCAGGAGGCGGACCGCCTTCGTGGGGTTCTCGTTGAACTCCGACACTCCGGCGATCGGCTGCCAGTAGCGCCGCATCAGCTCGCCCATGGGCGTCCCCGGCCCGACCAGCGTCAACCGGTCGTTCTGTTCCTCGGTCAACATCGCTTCACCTCCCTGATTACCCGGACGATTATTCTCTATCGGCGGCTAAGATTGCCACTCTGAGCGCGCTCCGGTCAACTGAGTCCGCCACCTATGCGCCGAGGACGGGTGAGCCGTGGTGGTGCACCATCAGCCACTGCCCGCGCCGACTGCGAAAGACATTCGTTGCCTCGACGTGTGCGTCCATCACCCGCCCACCGGCAACCGATGTCAGGTTCTCAGTGCACGTGACCCATGCAACGCCGCCCTCGACCGTCGCCTGCGCGCCGGTTATCGTGAACGTCATCATGGCCGCGCCATCGAATATCCGCTCCCAGCTCTCCATCACCTCGGCCCAGCCGTCGAGCGCAGTCCATCCAGGGTGGATGCACGTCACCACGTCCTCACGCGACCAGACCTCCTCCATCCGGCGGATGTCCAGCGTACCGAACGCAGCATAGAACGCCCTGTTGGCGTCGAGAACCGCCGCTTCGTCTGCGTCGCTCATCGCGTAAACTCTACCACGATAATCCCACGGTCGATGCGGATGTATCATCTGCTCGCGCCGAGAGGAGGAGACGCCTATGCCCAGTTTCGACATGACAGACCGCGTAGCCATCGTGACCGGAGGCTCGCAGGGGTTCGGCAAGGCTATCGCCCTCGCCCTTGCGCACCAGGGCGCGAATGTCGTCGTGGCAGCGCGAGAGCCCGAACAGGTGACTGTCGGCAGGGAGCGGCCTCACGCCCCCGTGTACCCCGTCGTCGACGAGATACGGGCCATCGGCAGCCGTACGCTCGGAGTCACTGCGGACGTCCGCAACCAGGACGAGGTGGACGCGATGGTCGCGCAGACGATGGGCGAGTTCGGGCGTATCGACGCGCTCGTAAACGTCGTCGGCGGCAGCTGGGGCGAGACGTTCCGCTCAGGCCCGCTGATGGAACTGGAGCCGCACGACTTCATCGAGTGTTACCGGGTGAACGTGCTGACGGCGTTTATGTGCTCCAAGGCGGTGCAGCCGATCATGAAGGCTCAGGGCAAGGGCGCCATCGTCAATATCGCGTCAGGCGCCGGCATCAACCCCGGTACCGGACAGGCCGCCTACGGCGCAGCAAAGGCGGGCGTTATCAATATGTCCAAGTCCATGGCGTACGAGTGGGCGCCGGAGATCCGCGTCAACGCCATCGCGCTCGGCGGCATCGAGACGCCGCACCGGCCGATGTGGCACGAGAGCGTTCGCTCCACAACGACCAACCGCAGCGCCATGGGCCGCCTCGGCACGCCGGACGAGCACGCGGGCACCGTGCTCTGGCTCGTCTCGGACGCCGCGGGCTACATAACCGGGACAGCCATAGAAGCGGACGGCGGGCGGCGGTAAGCCCTCGGTTGAAGCAAGCCCTCTGCGGCACGCCGAATCAGAGCGGGTTGCGCCAGCGGAGGCCGGGAAAACGGCCGAAGTCAGAGTCGTTGGAGTGCAATTCGGCCTGATACTCCATCGCCAGGGCTGCCAGGTGTGCGTCCGTGACAAGGTTCCCGCCCACTCCCGCCGCGTCCAGGTTCCGGCGGAACAAACCCAAGTGCTCTCGACCTGGGCTTACCAATACGACTTGGGGGAAGCGGAACCATTCCTCCACATAGTCCAACGCCTGCGCAGGAGTTGCCGGCAGCTCACGTATACTCATGTGGGTCATCAAGCGCACAAACGCAACCGCCGTGACCCACGCCACCCCCACCAATTCCGTGCCGTTCAGCAATCCTTCCCACCATCGGCGAGCCCCAGCATGGAAGGAAGACGCTTCGCTATAGGTGTAGACCAGCAGGTTCACGTCAGGGATGATCATCGCGCGAACCGCTCGATGAATTCCTGTACCTCCAGCTCATCGTTCAACTGATTGAGCTTGAGCGGATCAACTCCTGGCCGCAACCCACCGGGAAGCGGCTTGACCCGAAAGACCGGCCTTTCCTCCGGTGCGCCTGGGGATAGACCACGGCGCAGGGCCTCATTCACCACTTGCTTGAAAGGCTTGTCGCGCAGACGTGCCTGCTCCTTCAAGGAGTCCGCTACGTCGTCGTCCAGTGTCAGGGTAGTTCTCATGGAACCATTCTGATGTCAGTATTAGTTGATGTCAAGATGTTTCACTCCCTTGCTGGCCGCTACCCCCATTGCGCTGTCCTATCTGATACGCTCCGCCGAGCGCAAGCCGGAGAGGAGCAGCGACATGCCTTACGAAGACCGGTTCGTGGATAACAACGGGGTCCGCATCCACTACGAGGTGGAGGAGGGGCCGGAGGAGGTCCCCCTCATCGTGTTCGTGCACGGCATGGGCGGCAGCACCAGGAACTGGCGGATGCACGGTTACCCGGAGAAGCTGCGAGACGAGTTCAGGGTTGTGCTCATGGACTCGCGCGGCTTCGGGCAGAGCGACAAGCTCAAGGAGCCCGTCGACTACGGACGCCCGCAGAAGGTGTCCGACGTTACCGCCGTGCTGGACGACCTCGGCGTGGACAAGGCGTACTACTGGGGCTACTCCATGGGCGCCAGCATCGGCTGGGCGGTCGGCATGCTCGCACCTGAGCGTTTCCACGGTCTCATCCTCGGCGCCTACCCGGTCATCTCACCGGAGGTGTCGGAGATCGACCGGGTTCGCTGGGAGGCCCGAGCCAAGCTGATGCGCCTCGGCATGGACGTGTACATCGCCGCGATGGAGATGGACCAGGGACCGTTGCCGGAGGAACAGAAGGCGCGGCTCATGTCGAACGACAAGGACGCCTATGCCGCTCAGCAGATAGCGAACCTCTACTGGGGCGCACCCGACGAGGACATCGTCAACATGACCCTCCCCGCGCTCGTCTACTCGGGCACCGAAGACGAGTACCCGATGCCGCGCAACCACGCGCTTACCAAACGCTCGGCGTCGCTGGCCCCCAACGCGCGGTTCCTGCCACTGGAGGGGCACACGCACGCGTCCGCGATGGCGTCGCCGGACGTGGTGATCCCCCACGTGCGCGAGTTCATCGCCATGGTTGAGGATTCCCGATAGCACAACGGAACAGAGGAGCAGCAAATGCCATACCAGGACCGTTTCGTCGATAACAACGGGGTCCGGATCCATTACGAGGTGGAGGACGGTCCTGTGGAGTCGCCCGTCATCATCTTCGTGCACGGCATGGGTATGAGCACGAAGGACTGGCGGAACGTGGGGTACCCGGAGAAACTCTGCAACGAATTCAAGGTCGTCCTCATGGACTCGCGCGGCTTTGGCCAGAGCGACAAGCTGAAGGACCCCGCCGACTACGGACGCGCGCAGAAAGTGTCCGACGTCACCGCGGTCCTGGACGACCTCGGCGTCGACAAGGCGTATTACTGGGGTTTCTCCATGGGCGCCAGCATCGGCTGGGCGGTCGGCATGCTTGCCCCTGACCGCTTCCACGGCCTCGTCCTTGGCGCCTACCCGGTGATCTCGCCTGACGTGCCCGAGATCGACCGCGTGCGCTGGGAGGCCCGCGCCAAGCTGATGCGCCTCGGCATGGACGTCTACGTCGCCGCGATGGAGATGGACCAGGGTCCGCTGCCCGAAGAGAGCAAGGCCCGGTTATTGTCGAACGACAAGGACGCCTACGCGGCTCAGCAGATTGCGAACCTCGAATGGGGCGCGCCGGATGAGGACATCGTCAACATGACCCTCCCTACCCTGGTCTACTCCGGCACGGAGGACGAATACCCCATGCCGCGCAACCACGCCCTCTCCAAGCGCTCGGCCTCGCTCGCGCCAAACGCGAGGTTCCTGCCGCTGGACGGACACACGCACCTCTCCGCGTTCAACGCCGCAGACCTGATGATTCCGCACGTGCGGGAGTTCATCGCGATGGTTGAGGACTCGCGCTAATAGGCGCAGGGGACAAGGAGCAGCGCTATGCCGTTCGAAGACCGGTTCGTGGACAACAACGGCGTCCGAATCCACTACGAAGTGGACGACGCTGCCAGCGACGGCCCGCCACTCGTGCTCATGCACGGCATGGGCATGAGCACGAAGGACTGGCATAACGCGGGCTACACAGCGGCGCTCTCCGGCGAATTCCGGCTCGTCCTCATCGACTCACGCGGGTTCGGCCAGAGCGACAAGCTCACCGACCCGGCCGACTACGGACGCGCGCAGAAGGTGTCCGACGTCACCGTGGTTCTCGATGACCTCGGTATCGACAAAGCGTTCTACTGGGGCTACTCCATGGGGGCGAGCATCGGCTGGGCGCTCGGCATGCTTGCGCCGCACCGCTTCCACGCGCTCGTGCTCGGCTCCTACCCCGTTATCCCTCTGCCCGTCCCCGAGTTCGATCGCGCCCGATGGGAGGCCCGAGCGAAGATCTTGCGGCTCGGCATGAACGTCTATGTCGCCGCGATGGAGATGGACGCGGGACCGCTCCCGGACTATGACCGCGAGCGTCTGTTGGCGAACGACGGGGACTCCTATGCTGCACAGCAGCTGGCGAACCTGGACTGGGGCGCCCCGGACGAGGACATCGTGAACATGACCCTGCCCACGTTCGTCTACGCCGGGACGAAGGACGGGCGCAACCATGAGCCAGCGAAGCGGTGCGCGTCGCTCGCCCCCAACGCATCGTTCCTCTCGCTGCCGGACCACACGCACATGGAAGCATTCCTGGCGGCGGACACGATGATCCCGCACGTGCGGGAGTTCATCGCCGGCGTGAGGGCTTAGCAGGAAGCCCGCACCTGCTGCCACCATGGGCGCAGCAACGCTATACTCTGCGCCTGACAGCTTCACGGCTCCCGGCACACGGTATCCCTGAGGACTTCGGAAGGAGAGATGCGATGAAAGACGGCATGCGGTTCGTCGACTGCGACATGCACGTGATGGAGCCGGCGGACATCTTCGACCGGTACCTCGACCCGAAGTTCAAGGACCGCGTCATCAGCGCTCCGGGCCGCGCAGGCGGCTCGCAGATGGTCATCGACGGCCTCTCCCGCGCCGGTGACGACGACCTGCAGCAGTACCGGAAGCGCAACAAGAAGGTCTCCGCCAACCAGCGGCAGCCCCTCTCCGGCTCGCGCTCCGCCCCGTACCTGGGCTTCGCCATCGAGCGCAACTACGATCCGGTCGCCCAGGTGATGGGGATGGAGATGGAGGGCGTGGACATCGCCGTTCTCTTCCCCACGATGGGCCTGGGGCTGATCGCGCGGGACGGGATGGACCCGTTCCTCTCGGAGGCGCTCTGCCGCGCGTACAACGACTGGATCTACGACTTCTGCCAGTACAGCCCTGACCGGCTGAAGTTCGCGGCGATGCTTCCCTTTCACGACGTGACGCTCGCATGCCGGGAGTTGCGCCGCTGCGTGACCGAGCTCGGCGCCGTCGGCTCCTTCATGCGGCCGAACCTCGTGAACGGGCGCTACTGGCACTCCAACTACTGGGAGCCGCTCTACAACCTGCACGAGGAGCTCAACGTGACGTGGGGCTTCCACGAGGGCACCGGCGCGTGGTACTCCAACATGAACAAGCTGTACGGCGAGAACCGCTTCTACCGGCACGTCGCCAGTCACTGGATAGAGATGCAGCAGGCGCTGGTAGCGATGATCATCGGCGGCGTCTTCGAGTTCCACCCCAACCTGCGCGTCGGCTTCCTGGAAGCGCAGAACTCATGGGCGCCGGGACTCCTGAGCCGCATCGAGTGGGACTACCCCCAGTACCTGGAGACCCACGCACCCTACCTCTCGCTGACGCCGAAGGAGTACTTCCGGCGCAACTGCTGGGCCGCAGTCGAGGGCAGCGAGCCGGAGATCGAAGCGACCGCCTCGCTCATCGGCGCGGACCGGATGTGCATCTCGACGGACTACCCGCACTTCGACTCCAACTTCCCGAACGTGTCGAACAACCTGGTGTCGGGCGTTTCCCGGGAGACGGCGGCGGCCATCCTCTACGGCGGGGCCACGCTGTACAACTTCAGCGAAGCGGACTTCGCAAAGGCGGACGCGGCGAGGGAGGAGCAGCAGGTAGCGCTGTCGCGCTAGGGAGCAACCCAGCGCCTACGGCAGACCCAACTCGTCGGTGAAGCCGATGATGGCGGCGACGGTCGCCTCGGGCTGCTGCTCCTGCACGTAGTGTGCGCTGCCCTCGACCGGCCACCCGCGAACGTCGTCCGCGACCTCGCGCCAGGCTCCCAGCACGTCCGCGTTGGCCGACGGGCCGGAGCCTCCCCAGATCGACAGCACCGGCACGGTGATCTTCCGCCCAGCGGCGACCTCGGCGCGCCAGTAGTCCGGGTCTTCCTCCAGCGCGAGCCGGTAGTCCCAGATGACGGCGTCCGCCGTGCCGGGGCGGGAGAACATCTCCACGTAGAACGCGCGCTCCTCCGGCGAGAGGTGGGGGTTGCGGTCCAGGAACAGGCCGAAGAACAGCTCCGGAACCGCGTTCACGATAGGCTCGGCCACGTTGCGCTGGCGAAAGAAGTCGAAGTACCACTGCCGCCCACCCGGGTCCCGGCGCTCCGCCCCCACGCCCTGCGGCGTCGAGTCTATCTGCACCATGCCGAGGACACGCTCCGACAGGTCGGCGGCGATACGCCTCGCGGTTGGCGCGCCCTTATCGTGCCCGACGACGACGAAGCGTTCGTGGCCGAGATGGTCCATGAGCGCGATGCCGTCAGCGGCCATCGCCCCGAGGCCGTAAGCAGCGGGGTCGGGGATGCGTTCGGAGTCGCCGTAGCCCCGCCGGTCGGGGGCAACGACGGTGAACCGCCCGGACAGCGCCGGCGTGATCTGCTCCCAGGTGCGACGGGTGCGCGGAAAGCCGTGGAGCAACAGCAACGGGAAGCCGCTCCCGGACGTTTCGTATGCCGTGCGTACGCCGTTGACGGTGACAAACTGCGCCTCGCCCATGAAGCGCCTACGGCCAGACGAGGCTGAGGATGATGAGCAACGCGCCGGTAGCGATGACGCCTCCAGCCGCCACGGGCCAGAGGATGTAACCGAGGTCTTCAGCGTTGCCGAACGGCCAGATCAGGTCTTTCACGAGTCGATTCCTCCGTGGGGGGGTGAACTGCATCATGGTCGAGTCTGGGAGCGCGGCTGTCAACGAGCGCAACCGCCGCGTCGATGTCAGCCCGTCTCC
>DAOUHP010000067.1:0-6057 GCA_034428575.1 Dehalococcoidia bacterium
GTTTGGCTGGAGGGTTGCAAGTCACATGTGGGCACGAACCGCCCTGAAATCCGAATGGATGGGGAACACCCGCTTCGTTCAACGAAATTGCGGCCGTTCGGCATTTCGAGGTTTGCTGTCTCAGTCGGGGAATTTGCCCGGTTCGTCGAGGAAACGGATTACCGCACCGATGCTGACCGCTGGGGACGCCCGACCACCGAGGCGACGCTGGCAGCGCGCCTCGCCGACCGACCCCTGCGCCCCCGCTTCCCCAAGGGGATGCGGAACGAGGTGCAGATCATCACGACCATCCTCTCCGCCGACCACGAGAACCAGCCGGACATCCTCGGCATCATCGGCGCGTCCGCCGCGCTCTCCGTTTCCCAGATCCCGTTCAACGGCCCCGTTGCTGCGACCCGCATGGGCTACGTGGACGGCGAACTCATCGTGAACCCCACGTACGAGCAGCTTGCCGCGGGCAGGCTCGACCTGACGATCGCGGGCAGCCGCGACGCCGTCATCATGATCGAGGCGGGAGCCAACGAAGTCAGCGAGGAGATCGTCCTCGAAGCGCTCCGTATCGGCCAGGAGAACAACGTCAAGGTCATCGGCCTCCAGGACCAGATCGTGGCCGAGGTCGGCAAGGCGAAGGTCGACGTCGTGTTCGCCGAGCAGGCCGACCCTGAACTGGTGTCGAGCATCGAGCGCATCGCCAAGTCGACGTTGGAGAGCATCATCGACCGCGGCGAGGGCCGGGGCGAGCGGAACGAAGGCATCAAGCAGGCCGAGAGCGACGCCATCGAGCAACTGAGCGCGCAATATGACGCCAAGACCGTGGCCAAGGTGTTCGACGACGTTCTGAAGAAGACCGTGCGCGCCAAGGTCATCAAGGAGGGCAAGCGCCCGGACGGGCGTGCGCTCACCGAGGTACGCCCGCTCTCCAGCGAGGTCGGCCTGCTCCCGCGGACGCATGGCTCCGCGCTCTTCCAGCGCGGTGAGACGCAGATACTGACCGTGGCCACACTCGGTTCGATGTCGATGGTGCAGAGGCTGGACGGCCTCAGCCCCGAGGACACGAAGCGATACATCCACCACTACAACTTCCCTCCATTCTCCACGGGCGAGGCGCGCCGCATGGGCACGGGCCGCCGGGAGATAGGCCACGGCGCGCTCGCTGAGCGGGCGCTCGCGCCGATGATCCCGGACGAGTCGGAGTTCCCGTACGCGTTCCGCGTCGTCTCCGAGGCGCTCGGCTCGAACGGCAGCACGTCGATGGGGAGCGTCTGCGGCAGCACGATGGCGCTCATGGACGCCGGCGTGCCCATCAAGCGGCCCGTCTCCGGCGTCGCCATGGGGCTGATGACGGACGAGGAGGGCAACTTCCAGGTGCTCACTGACATCCAGGGCGTCGAGGACTTCTTCGGCGACATGGACTTCAAGGTGGCGGGCACCAGTGAGGGCATCACGGCCCTGCAGATGGACATCAAGGTCTCCGGCATCACCCAGGAGATATTCCGGCAGGCGCTCGCGCAGGCGAAGGACGGACGCGCGTTCATCCTCAACCACATGCTCGGCACGCTGGCAACGCCGAGGGCGGAGCTGAACCCCAACGCGCCGCGCATGACCCGCGTGAACATCCCGGTCGACAAGATCGGCGCGCTCATCGGCCCCGGCGGCAAGACCATCCGCAGCATCATCGAGGCCACCGGCGCGTCCGTCGACGTGGAGAACGACGGCGTCGTGACTATCGGCGCGGCGGACGAAGCCGCTGCCCAGCACGCCATCCGCATGATTGAGGGTCTCACGAAGGACGTGGAGGTCGGCGAGCGGTACACGGGCCACGTGACGCGGCTGATGAACTTCGGCGCGTTCGTGGAGATCCTGCCGGGCAAGGAAGGCATGGTGCACGTGAGCGAGCTCGACACTACCCGCGTCGAGTCTGTCGAGGCTGCCGTGAAGGTGGGCGACGAGCTGGAAGTGATGGTGATCGAGATCGACCGCATGGGACGGGTCAACCTCTCCCGCCGCGCGGTGCTCGAGAACCTCTCTCCTGAGGACGTGGCCAGCAGCCGCTCCAACGGACGCAGCGGCGGCGACCGCGGCCCACGCGACCGCGGCGGCCGTCCGGGTGATCGCGGCGGCGACCGCGACCGTGGCCCGCGCCGTCCGCGCGAGTTCGGGCGTCGGTAGTCCGACAGCAGGCATATGGCAGAACACGGCGCTGCGGTTGAACGATCGCAGCGCCGGTTTCGTCAATTCAACAGGGATGACACGGCTACCGGCGCGCGTATCAAAGACGACCGGCATACTGATAACGAATATCGCCTGAACGCTCGGCAGCCGCGTGTATAGTTTCTTCGCGTATATCTACAAGCGGGAGTGAGCGGTGAAGAAAGGCATAGTCTCGTTGCTGACTGCGGGAACAGTCGCAGCAGTCGCGATTGCAGGGGGGTGCACCTCCGATTCCACACCAACCCTCGTACCGACCGGTACGCCGGCTCCCGTGCCGCCAGCGACCGCAACACCCACGCCGACTTCAACTCCTACCGCTACTCCAGCCCCGACAGCGACGCCTGTGCCGTTGCCCACGCCCACGCCATCGCCGACCGCAACCCCTGTTCCAGCTCCCACCAGCACGCCGGTACCTGCCCCTACGCCTACAGCGACGCCCACGGCGGCGCCGACCGCGACGCCAAGGCCCACACCGACTCCCGACCCGTCGGCATCGCCTGACTACGCTCCGGGCCTCGAATACGCTCGCGCCGAGGAGTTGGAAGGCGGGGACGCCGCGAGATACGCGGCGGCGTTCGTCCACGGGAAGTCGCTGGACCTGTCGGACGAGCATGCCGTCGCTTTCGCGAGCGGGGTCCTCTACTTTGCGATCACTGCGGAGGATGTGCTGCTGGGCCGGGGCCGCTTACGGGACTACGACGCCTACGCGAGGGAGTTGTACGTCGAACCGTTCGAGGAGGCCCTCGCAGGTGGAGCCTCGCCGGTCGAAGCGCTTGGCCTGGCGGACGAGGCGTTCCGTGTAGTTGGCAAGTGGTGGCCGCTCGCGGGGCTTCGAGGCCGTCCCTACGAAGGAACGCTCGCGGAGGACTACGCCAAGGCATTCGCGCGGACGGACGAGGTGGGGCTTGCCGCCCACCAGTACTCCCTCTTCTACGCAGGGAACAGGTACTTCGGTTTCTCAGAGGAGGAGTCCCACATCGCGGGCAGCATCAGCGCACGGGCGTACCGCGAGTCGGACCAGCGGGACGCGCAGCTGCGCATCAAGTATGCGTCGGCTTACCTGTTGGGCTACCAGCACGCACACCGGACGCACGAGTTCGAGGACGCGGACGAGGACCACCGGTGGGCGGATGCGTACGCCGATGCGTACGTGGTGGGATGGCTTCGCGCCACGAACAGGAGGTGGCTGGACGCCAACAACGTGGCGTTCGACTTCGCGGATCTCTACGCCCACGCGAAGGTGGACTGGGGCTACTCTGAGCAGGACGCCTTTCTGCGTGCGGAAGCCTACATGCGCGGCTCATACCAGGCGTTCCTGCTCGATTACGACCCGTACGGCGACGACGACTACTACGATTACACGCGGGAGTATTACCTGGCGTACTACGACTGGTCCGTGGAGAAAGGCTGGAACGAGGCGCGCTCGCATGCCTACGCCAGCGCATACGCCGGGCAGAGGCTCGACGGAGCATCGGAAGAGGACGCCGCGGCATATGCGAGGGCCTACGAGCGTGCCTACGTGGCAGCACGAGCCGACGGCCAGAGCGAGGAAGAGGCGCACGAGACTGCTGCTGCGGCTGCAGAGGCGAAGACGGCCGAATAGACCCACCCCTCGCCTCCGCGCCCTTGCTACCATAGCGCCATGGGTCTCCTGAAGCGGCTCGTCATCTGGACCGTCATCGCTGTCCCGCTCGGGATCGGCATCGGAGCGGTCGTGTCCTTAACCTGGGGCCCGGACTCCGACATCGACCGCGCAACCGCCGGGTTCAACGGCGCAGTCGCGGGGTTTTGGCTGGGCATCATCGGCGCCGTATCTGCTGCGGTTACGACGCGCATTGCGCGGGAGCCGCTGCGCCGCGCGGGCGGCTCCGAGTGCCTGACCGGCGGGGTCATCGTGCTCGGCTTGTTTGCGGTGGGGCTCTGGCTGCTGACGCTGGCCTGAGCGGTTAAGCCGCCGCGCCCACCGGCAGGTCCACCTCGTACTGGGCGAGCATCGCGTCCAGGAACGCAGCGGTCTTCTCGTCCGCCTCGACGAGCGGGAGCCGGAGCCCGCCGACGTTGAAGCCCGCCCGGTTGACGCAGTACTTGACCGGGATCGGGTTCGAGACGACGAAGAGGCCCGACGCCATCGGCAACTGACGCTTGTGCTCCTCCGCCGCCGCGGCCAGATCGCCCGCCGCAGTGAGCTCAATGAGCCGCTTGATCTGCCGCCCGATGAGGTGCGACGCCACGCTGACGACACCCCATCCTCCGAGGCCCACGACGCCGAACGTGTCGCTGTCGTTGCCGCTCCACACGCGGAACCCGTCCGGCGCGTCACGGATGATGGAGGCGATCTGGGCGAAGTCGCCGGACGCCTCCTTCGTGCCGACGATGTTCGGGACGTCGTTCGCGAGCCGCAGGGTCGTCTCCGCGGTCATGTTGACGATGGTGCGGCTCGGCACGTTGTAAAGGATGCAGGGGAGGGAGGTGCTCTCCGCGATCGCCCTGAAGTGGCGGTACAGCCCCTCCTGCGTCGGCTTGTTGTAGTAGGGCACGACCAGCAGTTGCGCGTCCGCGCCCGCCTCCTCCGCCATCCGCGCGAGCTTTATCGTCTCGCCCGTGCCGTTCGTGCCGGAGCCGGCGATGACGGTGGCGGAGTCGCCCACGGCTTCCTTCACCTCCGTCCAGAGGCGGAGATTCTCCTCGTGCGCAAGCGAGGGGTTCTCGCCCGTGGTGCCGGTGACGACGAGGCCGTCGCTGCCGGAGGCCACAAGCGCCTGCGCGAGCCGCCGCGCCTGCCCGTAGTCGATCTCCATCGCCGCGTCGAACGGCGTAACCATCGCTGTGATGAGACGGCCTATGTCGCTCATGCCCCGCCTCCTCCCGAAGGGGTCTGCGCCTCAGATTCTACCTGACGGCGCAACCCGATGACCGTGCGACGCTTGCGCGGTGGCGGGATATGACAGACCATCCCTCACGCCATGGCCCTCGACCTGACCAAGACCGCCGGACAGCTGTACGCAGCGATGCCCTCCATACGCGACCAGTGGGGCTCGCACCTGCGGGCGCTGGAAAGCGCCGCCGGACACCTTGCGACCGCCGACCCGCACGACACCGAGGCACGCCGAGCCGGGGGCAAGGTGACGTGGCTCGTTGCGCGGCTGGACGGAGCGCTCCGGGGCGGCTTCGACGCGCCGCCGCTGCCGCCGGACCACGTCGTCGTTGCGGTGGACGGCTCGCACGTGGACGTCGACCGCCACGCGGCGGCGCGCTGCTTCCTCATCAACATCGGCTACGTCACGCTCCGCTACGGCGAGGTCCCGCACGCGGAACTGCGCAGCGAGCCGCTGCTGTGCGCCGACGAAGAATCGCTTGCGCTGCGCGATCGCCGCGGCGTGCGTGAGGCCAACATCGAGGGCGCATTGCTCGGGATGCACCGCGCCGTCATGGAGGTCGAGGCGCTGGCGGATGCGGTGGAGCGTGCGCCGGAGGGACTCCCGGTGCTCGGTCTGCTGGACGGCACGCTCGCGCTATGGGGGCTGACCGGAGGCATGGACTTCGTGCGCGAGGAGTTGATCGACCGGCGCCTCGTCGACGCGATGGACCGGCTCCGCGCGGAGTCGGAGCGGCGTACGCTCGCGGTCGCGAGCCACATCAGCCGCCCGCGCAGCGCGGAGGTGGTGAACGCGATACGCATCTCCCGCGAGGTGTGCGGCCACGAGACGTTGAACTGCGACGTCAACTGCGGGCAGCTGCGGCGCGGCGACCGCAACTGTGACGTGGTTGGCGGCGTCACGGATGCGGCGCTCTTCGCGCGGGAGTTGGCGCCGGGAGAGCGCTCGGCGCTCTTCCACAGCGCGTCGA
>DAOUHP010000068.1:0-10639 GCA_034428575.1 Dehalococcoidia bacterium
GGTTGATAGCCTGGCTCGCGTGGAGCATCGCTTCCGCCAGCGATGTCTTTCCTGCACCTGAGTGCGCCAGGAGTGCTACATTGCGGATCTGCTTCGTCGTGAACTGTTCCACGATAGGCGCCTCCCCTTGAACGCCGGAGTGGGTTACTGGGCGCATAATAGTTAACCGGCCATGAACGTGCAACGCGCAACCGGCAACGAGTGCGGCAGGCGCAGCGCCAAGCCGGAGGGTAGCGGATGCGCGCGCTGAAGGGCAACTACACGCTCGGGATGTGGGCGGTCGCTGCGCTGCTCCTCGTTGCCGCGGGTATCGGGCGCGGCGACTCCATCAGCGAGCTGCACCGCACCTCCGCCCCTGATGAGCAGGACCTCGTGCGATGGGAGATAACCCACTTCCCGGACAAGTGGCTCAGGCTGGCCGTGGGCGTATTCGGCAGGACTGGCCCCGAAGAACGGTTGGAGCGTATCGAAGAGTTCTTCCGCGTCAGCCACGAGATGAGCGAAAAGCGGCGCGAAACAGAACGTGCGCTCGCTGGAGGGGCTTCGGAGGCCGAGGTTGCGGCGTTGGAGGAGGAACGGACGCGCCTGGAGCGCCGCCGCGCAGAGCTATCGCCGCTGGTGGAGGAGGCGCTGGAAGGCGCGATATCGCAGAGCGCCGACGAGCTGGGCGTCATCGCGCGGTTCGGGCCGGTGCGTTGGCCCCCGGTGGACTTCGCTTTCCAAGAGGGTGGCCACGTCCTGGTGCGTTCGCCTCGCGACGCCATCGTCCGGCTGGATGACCGGCTGCTGACCTCCGACATCAGCCTGCCGGAGCAGGATGAACTGGAACGCGAGGTGGAGTCACTGGGCGACAACATCTCCGCGATCGTCGCCCGCATCGGCGGTGTGGCGACGTACCCCGCGCAGGTCACGCCGGACACGTCGCTCCGCGGGGCGCTGTCGGTTGCCAGCCATGAGTGGGTGCACCACTGGCTCATTTTCCACCCGCTGGGGCGTGCCTGGTTCGCGGGGGGCGAACTGACGAGTGTCAACGAGACCGTCGCGAACATCGCATCGGAGGAATTGAGCGACCGGGCGCTTGAATCGCTGACCGGCGAGGTCGTGACGCGTGAGCCGTGGCAACCGCCCAGGGTGGGCGAGCCCGGACCTACGCCGGAGCCCGGCGTGTTCGATTTCCGCCACGAGATGCGGCAGACGCGAGCACACCTGGAAGATCTATTGGAGAAAGGGAAGGTCACCGAGGCGGAGACGTACCTTGAGGAGCGACGGCTTCGCTTCGTGGAGGAGGGCTACAGCATCCGCAAGCTGAACACGGCGTGGTTCGCGTTCCACGGGACGTATGCGGACGGTGCGGCGTCGATCAGCCCTATCGAACCGCAATTGCGCACGATTCGCGCAGACTCAGCGGACCTCGCCGAGTTCCTGCGCCGTGTCGCTGTCATCGACGAGGATGGCGAGTTGGAGCGCCTCGCGCGGGAGGCTGGCTGGAGTCCGTAGCCGTTCGTGGTGGGCCTTTTCGAAATGGGGATGATGCAGAAGAAGGAACCGAGTGGTGGCTGGTAGAATCCCGTCATCCCTGCCGACACGAGGCTGCATTGCTCCCCATAAGCCTCTCGCTCTCCAACTTCCTTTCCTATCGTGACGCTGCCCCAACTCTCCACCTGGAGGGCATCCGCGTCGCGTGCCTCTGTGGGCCGAACGGCAACGGCAAGTCGGCGTTGCTGGACGCCGTAACCTGGGCCCTCTGGGGGAAGGCGCGGGGTCAGCGGCACGAGCAACTCCTCCATCATGGCCAGACCGAGATGCAGGTCGAGCTCGTGTTCGACGTCGGTAGCGAGCGCTACCGTGTCTCCCGTCGCTACTCCCATGCGCGGCGCAACCCCCAGAGTTCGTTGGAGCTCGCGGTGCAGATCGCTGGAGGAGACTTCCGCGCCATCACCGGAGACACGATCAGGGCGACGGAAGGGCAGATCGAACGTCTCATCAACATGGACTACGGAACCTTTGTGAACAGCGCGTTCCTCGTGCAGGGCCGCGCCGACGAATTCACGATGGCCACTCCCGGCGTCCGCAAGGACGTACTCGCCAAGGTGCTCGGACTCGGACGGTACGACGAATTCGCTGACCGGGCGCGCCTCCACGGACGCGACGTCCGGGCGAGACTCGACGCCAATGCCGTCGCCCTCAACCGTTTGCGCGAACGAGCCGCGCAAGCCGACGAGACGCGCACAGCGCTGGCCGAGGCTGAGCGCGAACTTGGTGAAGCGGTCGCCTCGGCCAGTGGCCTTGCGGAGCGGCTGCAACTCCTCCGCGACAAGGTTGCCCACCTCGAGCGGCGGCAGGCCGAACGCGAAGAACAGGATGCGCTGGCCCAGCGTTCGCGCCATCGGCAGGTAGAGGAAGAGGCGGAGGCCGCAGACCTGAACCGTCGGCTCGTTGGGTGGCAGCGCACCATCGAGCGCGCAGGTGAGATCGAGCAGGGCGTCGCGGCATTGCTGGAGGCGCGCGAGCGTGCGAGGTCGCTTGCGGACGCCGGGCAGCAGGCGTACGCACTCCAGGCGGAGCTCGCTCCGCTGGACAATGCGATAGGGCAGGCCCGCGCCCGCCTGGAGAGCGACGTACAGGCGCAACGGCAGCACATCGACACCCAGCTTACGCCGAGGGCGGAGTCGTTGCCGTCGATTCAGCGCAGCCAGGACGCGCTGGCTGAGCGGCAGGCAGCGATGGAGCACCGACGGGCTGAGGCAACGATCGCAGAGCAGTCACACCAGCAGCTCACGCTTGAGGCGCAGACCCTCCGTCGTGACAACGAACAGGTGGAGAAGAGCGGCAGGGAGCTCAGCGGCAAGCTCACCATGCTCGGCCACGAGCATGCGGACGGCGCGGTCTGCCCGCTCTGCAGCAGCCAGCTTGGCGAGGACGGCGTCGTGCGGATACGCACAACCTACGAGGGTGAGATCGCTGCGCTGCGTCAGCGTTACGCCACGCAGAAGCACCGCGCAGAAGAGCTGGAGCGACAGGCGACCGAGGCAGCGGCAGGCTTGGAGCGGGCGCAGAGCGAACTCGCCGCCGAGCAACAGCGTATCGTCGAAGAACAGAGCCGCCTGAACGTGCAGGGAGAGGAAGCGGAAAGGGCTGTGGAACAGTTGCAGCAGGCCGTGCCCCTGCTCCGCGAAAGCGAGGCCGCGCTCGCGAACGGGGCATACGCCCAGGACGAGCAGGCTTCGGCGCAGCGTCTGCGGGGGCAACTCGCCGCGCTTACGTTCGATCCGGCGGCGCTCAAGGCGGCGGAGGCGCAGGTGGAGGAGCTTGGACGTTGGGAGGAAGAACGGCAGACGCTCGTGACTGCGCGGGGGCGCATGGACGACGACGCGGCAGCCCTCGAACGAGCACGCGCCCGCGCGTCGGAGGCGGCGAGCGACGCATCTCGCGCCGAGCAGGCGAGCGCCGCGATAGCGGAGGAGTTGGCGGAGTTGCCTTCGTGGGCCGCGCAGCGCAGGCACGTCGAAGAGGAGCTCCGGGCCGCGTCCGAGAAACGCGACAACCTGCAGGCCCGCAAGGGCTCGCTGGAGAACGAGGTGCAACAGATCGAGCAGGCGACTGCAGAGCTTGCGGAGGCCGAATCCCGGCGAGACACGCTTACCGATGAGGCCAGCGCGTATGCCGAACTGGCGCTCGCGTTCGGGAAGGGCGGTGTGCAGGCCCTCCTGATGGAAGCCGCCATCCCCCGCATGGAGGACGAGGCCAACGACCTGCTGCGCCGCATGACGGACGGGAGGATGACGCTGAAGCTGGAGACGCAGAAGGAGCGCAGGAGCGGTGGAGACGCGGTCGAGACGCTTGAGATCGTCATCGCGGACGAACTCGGCTCGCGTTCCTACGAGATGTTCAGCGGCGGCGAGCGCTTTCGCATCGACTTCGCCGTACGCATCGCGCTGAGCAAGGTGCTCGCGTGGCGGGCGGGAGCGCCGCTGCCCACGCTCTTCATCGACGAGGGATTCGGCACGCAGGACGCCGAGGGACGCGACCGCATACTGGAAGTCATCCAGGCCATCGAAGACCGGTTCGAGCGCATCCTCGTCATCACGCACATGGAGGACATCAAGGAGGCGTTCCCCGTGCGCATCGAAGTGACGCGAGGGCCAAGCGGCTCGACCTTCTCGCTCTCCTGACGCGCCGAAGGCGCGCCGTCTCGTGTAGCATCGCGTCCGCCGACGAACGGTATCGGCGCACACATTCAAACACAAGGAGGACCGTCCATGACGCTGCACCAGGCGGAGGAGAGCAAGGCGCGCGGCCGCGCCGTACGGAAGGCGATCAGCGGGTCCGAGGGGTCGCGAAGCACGGGCAACGCCGCGGGACTGGATATGGTGCCGGGGCTGGAGGACTTCGTCATCGGCTTCAACTTCGGAGAGATCTGGTCGCGCGAGCGCATCGACCTCAGGACCCGCTGCATGATCGTGCTCGGCATGATGACGGCTCTGGGACGCACGCCGCAGGTCGGCGCCTACACCCGCTATGCGCTGCACCTCGGCATCACGCCGGAGGAGATAGCTGAGGTCTTCCTGCAGGCTATCCCGTACGCCGGTCTGCCCGCCGCATTCAACGCTATGCAGGCGGCCACCGAGGTCTTTAAAGAGCAAGGCGTCACCGTCAACATGGAGGCGTAGACAGCAGCATGACCACCGCTAACTCTCGCTGGGACCAGAGCGCAATGGTGGACCGCATGGCGTCCAGCCGGGGGCGCCGCTACCCACCCGAGTTCTGGGCGTTCTTCGAGGCCTGCGTGCGTCCGCGCATCGGCGATGCACCGGCTATCGCCGATCTCGGCTGCGGACCAGGACTGCTGCTGCAGGACCTGGGCGTTGCGCTTGCCGAAGGCTGCGCTGGGCGGCGTCGACGTGTCCGACGCGATGCTGGCGAACGCACGGGCGCTGGGCTTCCCCCACGGGACGCCGTCGTTCACGCAACACGACCTGAACGATGCGCCGTATCCGTTCGAGAACGCATCGTTCGACCTCTGTATCACCGCGAGCGTGACCTGTTTCCTGGACAATCCCCTCGTGCTGTTTGCCGAGGTGTGCCGGATGCTCCGGCCCGGCGGTGTGTTCGTTCTGTACGACTGGAGGCGGCAGGCCCTCCCGGACTACATCGAGAACCGCGGCGCATCCGGTGACGACAGGACTACTGTGATGAACATCCAGCCCTACCACAACCGCTTCGCGGTGGAGGAGTGGCGATGGCTGCTGGCGGAGGGCGGGTTCGAGGTCGTTGGCGAGGCACACCCGCGCATCAGCCACGTCGCCTTCGCGAGCGTGCCGCGATGACGCAACGGGACGACCGCGCACTGCGCCGCCAGTTGGAGCGGTACACGCTGCGCTTCAACGATGCGTTGTGGCGCTTCTGGGACGAGCACGTTGTCCCTGTTCTGCCGCCCGCGCCGGTGATCGTGGACGTGGGGCCGGGCCCCGGCCTCTTCCTGCGCGACCTCTCCGAACGCCTGCCGGACGCAACGCTCCACGGCGTCGATGCGAACGAAGCGATGTTGGAGAACGCACGGTCGCTGGACTACGCCGGGCCTGTGCCTTCGCTGGTGCTGGCGAACATCGAAGAGTCGCCGTTGCCCTACGAGGACGCGTCGGTGGACCTGCTCACGATGGCGGCAGTGCTGCACACGTTCGACGACCCGTTCACGTTCCTGCGGGAGCAGGCTGCGCGCGTGCTGAAGCCGGACGGGCGCATGTTGCTGTTCGATTGGTTTCGCCAGCCGATGCGGGAGTACATCGAGCGCCGGATGATCGAGCCGGGCGAACCGGAGGATTTGCGCTACGAGCGCGCGCTGGAGCAGTACCGCATCCATAACAAGTACACGCTGGACGACTGGCGCTGGATACTCGCGGAGTCGGGCATGACCGTCGAGGCGGAGACCTCCGAGCCGCACCCGGTCGCCCGGGTCTGGCTGCTTCGTCCGCGCTAAGTCTCGCTGCCAGCCCCAAACCGGGAACGGATGATGAGGAGGATGGCGAAGCCTTCTGCTCCGAGCGCGAGGGAGTACCAGAGTTGGTCCGCGCCGACCGTGAGCACGAACCCGACGATGCCGGGAGCGTGAGCGAACAGCAGGAGCGTCTGGGCGAGCCGTGCCGGAGGCCGCTGCCTCGCCAGTGCGTTCGCGGTCACGACGAGCGAGACGATGGGTACGGCGATGCCGGTCGCGGCCGCCACGGTGGTGGCGAGCCGCGTTCCAAAGAAGGGCTCGCTGTCCACGAGAGCGAAATAGACCACTGCGACGACGACGTAAACGAACGGGGCGGGGAGCATGCCCCGCACCAGTACCTGGAACCGGCGGCGTTCGATGGGGTCCATGGTTGGGGCCACGCCTCCTCTTCGGCGTCCTCGCGCTTGCGGACGCAATTCTTTCCACCCACCCGCCCGGAGCGCTTGTGGGGGACTCCCCCACAAGCGGCCTGCGCCCGTGGCAGAGGGGCCATGCTCCCTCTGCACTCCCCTCATACTCCGGCCCGCCTATTCACCCCCATCCTAACCTTCCCCCATCAAGGGGGAAGGGATCAGGCAGCGCCGCTGGTCCACCGCGCCCCCTGGCGGTCGCTCTGGATTCCCGCCTCCGCGGGAATGACGAGAGCGGCGGGGGTGACGGGGAGGGCGGGCATGACGGATGGTGCGGGCATGACGGGGTCCTGGGCTAGTCCTTGACGACGACGCTGACGAGGTAGCGGCCAGGGACGAAGACGACCTTGTCCACGTTCTTGCCGTCCGTCCAAGCGAGCACCTTCTGCGACGTGAGCGCCGCTTCCCTGGCGTCGCCCTCGCTGATCGAGGCGGCGACGGCGATGCGGTCGCGCACCTTGCCGTTCACCTGCACGACGAGCGTCGCCTCCTCGATTGCTGCGAGGGCCTCATCCCACTCCGGCAGGGGCTGGTTGTGGACGCTGTAGGAGTGGCCCGAGCGTTCCCAAAGCTCCTCGGCGAGGTGGGGTCCCATAGGCGCGAGCAGCAGGACAAGCGACTCGACCGCCTCGCTCCATGCGCCACGCGAGACGGCGCCCACTTCGTGGGTGGACATCTCGTTGGTCAGCTCCATCATCGCGGCGATGGCCGTGTTGTACTTGAAGCGCTCCAGCCCTTCGATGACCGCGCGGATGGTCTGGTGCGTCTTTCGGATGAGCGCCCGGTCCGAGGCGGCATCGGTCTCGGGCAGCGTGCTGGTGTCCCTCAAACAGAGGTCCCAGAGGCGGTTCACCCAGCGGGCGACGCCGTTGATGCCGGAGTCGCTCCAGTCGCCGCCGCCCTCCCACGGGCCCATGAACATCAGGTAGAGGCGCACGACGTCCGCGCCGAGGTTGTGCACGTATTCGTCCGGGGCGATCACGTTGCCGCGGCTCTTGCTCATCTTCATGTGATCGGAGAGCACAGTGCCCTGGTTAAAGAGGCGGAGGAACGGTTCGCCGAAGTCGATGAGGCCGAGGTCGCGGACGACCTTGGTGAAGAAGCGGGCGTAGAGCAGATGCATGACCGCGTGCTCGGCGCCGCCGGTGTACTGGTCGACCGGGTTCCACGAGCCGACGCGGGCGGGGTCGAACGGGGCGTCGCCGAAGTCGGGGCTGACGTAGCGCAGGAAGTACCAGGACGAGTCCACGAACGTGTCCATCGTGTCGGTCTCGCGGGTGGCGGGGCCGCCGCAGGCGGAGCAGATCGTGTGGAGGAAGCCGTCATGGTAGCGGAGAGGCGACTCGCCGGTCGGCTTGAATTCGGCGTCGTCGGGCAGCACCACGGGGAGCTGGTCGTAGGGTACGGGCTGGGCGCCGCAGGCACCGCAATAGACGATGGGGATGGGCGTGCCCCAGTATCGCTGACGGCTGATGAGCCAGTCGCGCATCCGGTAGCCGACGGTGCGTTTGCCCCAGCCCTGTTGTTCGACGTGATCGGCGATGGCCTGGTAGCCCTCGGCGTTCGGCATACCGTTGAACCGCCCGGAGTTGACCTGCGTACCGCGCTTCTCGAGCCAGGCCTCCCTGAGCGGAGCGCCGTTCCACCCCGGTGGCGCGACGACAACGCGGATCTCGAGCCCGTACTTGAGCGCGAAGTCGAAGTCGCGCGCATCGTGTGCGGGCACGCCCATCACCGCGCCGGTGCCGTAGGTGAGCAGGACGTAGTCGCCCACCCAGACGGGCACGCGGTCGCCGTTGAGCGGGTTGACCGCGTAGGAGCCGGTGAAGACGCCGGTCTTCTCGCGCTCGACGGAGAGGCGGTCAATCTCCGTGGCCTCGCGGGCGCGGGCGACGTACGCCTGGACGGCGTCGCGCTGCTCAGGCGTCGTAAGGCGCTCGACGAGCGGGTGCTCCGGCGCGAGGACGACGAACGTGACGCCGAATATGGTGTCGATGCGCGTTGTGAAGGTCGTTATCTCGCGCTCGTCCAGCCCGTACTCGGAGATGTCGAACGAGATGTCGACGCCCTCGCTGCGGCCTATCCAGTTGGTCTGCATCGTCCTGATGCGCTCTGGCCAGTCGACGACGTTGGAGAAGTCCAGCAGTTCGTCGGCGTAGTCGGTGATGCGGAAGAACCACTGGTCCATCTCGCGGCGGATGACGACGTCGCCGGTGCGCTCGCACTTGCCGTCGACGACCTGCTCGTTGGCGAGGACGGTCTGGCAGGTGGGGCACCAGTTGACGGGAGCGGAGGCGCGGTAGGCGAGGCCCTGCTCGTACATCTTGAGGAAGAACCACTGGTTCCAGGAGTAGTAGTCCGGCTGGCAGGTGACGATCTCCCGGCCCCAGTCGTAGACGGCGCCCATGGAGCGGAGCTGGGAGCGCATGCGCTCGATATTCCCCATCGTCCAGATGAACGGGTGGATGCCCCGGCTGATGGCGGCGTTCTCGGCCGGGAGGCCGAAGGCGTCGAAGCCCATGGGGTGGAGGACGTTGTAGCCGCGCATGCGCATGAAGCGGGCGTGGGCATCGGATGGGGCCATGGCGTACCAGTGGCCGATGTGGAGGTCGCCGGAGGGGTAGGGGTACATCGTAAGGGCGTACCACCGGGGACGGGGGTCGTCGTCGTTCACCTGGTAGAGGTTGTCGTCGGCCCACCGCTGTTGCCACTTGCGGTCTATCTCGCTTGGGTCGTAGCGAAGCGGGGCCATGCGCTGGCGGGTCGTCATACGGTCACTCCGGTAACGGGACTGTGAGGTATCAGTTTAGCGGATACGGGTCAGGCGTGGGGGGGTGTCATGTTGAGCGAAGGCGCTCGGAACGACAAATGCCCCCCAGCGCTGTCCGATCAAGGGGGCCAATGTCCCCGGTTTGTGGCCCCCTTGATGCCCTGCTTACGAGTAGACCGATCACCCTGTTTGGCCCCCTTGAGATCCTTGATATTGGAATTCTCATGGCCACGGCCTGCTTCCCGGGGTTCGCAGCATCAAGAATCTCAAGATGGCCATGATTTTCAAGTTTGCGCGGCGGAGCCATAGGCACTGTCTATAGCTGGGTCGTGAGTTATAGACGTGACTTATAGGTGCTGCCTGGGCGACGGCGATGCAACCAGCGTACGCGGTCGGGGCGCGACCGCGTAAGGGGCGGGTGTCAGGAATCCGGGCACCCTCACCCCCAGCCCCTCTCCCAGAGGGAGAGGGGAGCAGGCGACAGGCGAGATACGTGCCTGCGCAGGAAGGGGGTGGTTCGACAGGCTCACGATGAGCGGGCTATCCCCGAGAGATTTCTCGGCTCCGCTCGAAATGACAATACCTCCCGAACACTCAGCCCCACTCCCGGTTCACCCCCATCCTCACCTTCCCCCATCAAGGGGGAAGGGATCGAGCAGGGCGCCCAAGAGGAGCGCCCCTACACGGGGCAGGGCTGCGAGGTTCCTGCCTGCGCAGGAAGGGGGTGGTTCGACAGGCTCACGATGAGCGGGCTATCCCTGAGAGGATGTTGC
The DNA here is from genome assembly GCA_034428575.1 of Dehalococcoidia bacterium. GTDB lineage: Bacteria > Chloroflexota > Dehalococcoidia > Lucifugimonadales > Australimonadaceae > Bin16. Next base: position 9,949 of record DAOUHP010000068.1, read on the forward strand.
GCGCTGAAGCGCGGGTTTCGTTCAACATGACGAACTCCCGCACACTCTCTCCCGAGAGATTTCTCGGCTTCGCTCGAAATGACCATACCTCTCGAACACTCAGCCCCACTCCCGGAGTACCCGCACCCTGACCCTCTCCCAGAGGGAGAGGGGACAGGCTTCATCTCTCGCGAGGGCGCCTCAGTGGGTGAGGAAGTCGATGGCGAGGCGGCTGAACTCGTCGGCGCGCTCGTACTCGATGAAGTGGCCGACACCCCCGCCCCAGACGTGCAGCTGCGCGTTCGGTATCGCCGCCAGAGCCTTGAACGCTCCTTCCAGCGGCACCATGCGGTCCTGGTGCCCCCAGACGATGAGCACCTCGGCCTGCAACTTGCCGATGAGCGAGGAAAGGTCCGTGTTCTTCGAGGCGGAGAACTCGGCGCGGGCCTCGAGGTGTCCCGGCCTGATCGCCGCCTGATAGCGAGCTTCGATCACTTCCTCGGTGCACAGTTCGTCGTTGGGGATGAACAGGTGCATCATCTTTTCCATGTTTTCGCGAGTGGGGTTCTGGGCGAAGGTCCCAAGCGCCTTGATGCCCTCCGGAGGGCTGGGCTGGAACATCATGCGTCCCCCGCCCGCTCCGCTGGACTGCAGGATGATCTTGCCGACCCGGTCCGGGTGGTCGATGCCCAGCCGGAGGCTCATGGGGCCG
>DAOUHP010000069.1:0-9607 GCA_034428575.1 Dehalococcoidia bacterium
AAATTTGATTCGCCCCAATACCAAAATCATCTTTCTGGAATCACCCGGTTCTCAAACTTTCGAAATACAGGATATTCCCGCAATCACATCGTCGGCTAGGGCACGCGGGGTCGTTACCCTATTGGACAACACGTGGGCAACACCCATCTATCTGAAACCTTTCGAATTGGGTGTTGATGTTTCGATTCACGCAGCGACAAAATACATCACCGGACACTCCGATGCGATGCTGGGAGTCATTACGACGACTGAAGAACACTACTACACCGTTCGGGATAGTGTACGTCTCAACGGACAATGTGCCGGACCTGACACAATGTTCCTGGGAGCACGGGGTTGAGCAGCACGCCCTCCGCGTTCGCAGCTGTGACAACGGCGCGCGCGATGGGCTGCTCGAAGAGCAGCGCCTGCAGTAGGCCCGCGCCGCGCGTGCTCACGGTCGCGGGGGCGTGGTCGGCGACGAACTCCTCCAGCTTCGCGTGGAGGTACGCGCCGACGCGCGCGGCGTGGCCGGGGATGTCGTTCTCCAGCATGTAGCCGAGCGTCGCCCGCCCCGCCGCGGTGGCGAGGACGTTGCCGCCGAAGGTGCTGCCGTGGTCGCCCGGTTCCAGCACGTTGCAACTCTCCTTGCAGAGGAACGCGCCGACCGGCACGCCGTTGCCGAGCCCCTTGGCAACCGTCATGACGTCCGGCTCGACGCCGAAGTGCTCGTAGCCCCAGAGCGTGCCGAGGCGGCCCATGCCGGTCTGGATCTCGTCGAAGATGAGGAGGATGTTCTGCTCGTCGCACCACTCGCGCAGGCCCTTCAGGTAGCCCTCCGTGGGTACGTTGACGCCGCCCTCTCCCTGCAGCACCTCCACCATGATGGCGCAGGTGTCGTCGGTCGTGGCGGCGCGGATGGCGTCCAGATCGTCGTAGGGAACGTTGGTGAAGCCCTCGGCGAGCGGGAGCCACGCCTGCTGGTAGGCGGGCTGTCCGGTGGCGGCGATCATGGCGAGCGTCCTGCCGTGGAAGGAGTTGAGGACGGTGATGACGCTCTGCGCGCCGTTGCGGTGGAGCCTGCCGTACTTGCGGACGAGCTTGACCGCGCCCTCGTTCGCCTCGACGCCGCTGTTGGCGAAGAAGACCTTGTCCATGCAGCTGTTCTCCACGAGCAACTGCGCAAGCTCCAACTGCGGGACGGTGTAGTAGAGATTGGACATCTGCATGATGGTGCCCGCCTGCTCGCGGATGGCCTCGGTGACCACGGGGTGGGAGTGTCCCAGGCAGGTGACAGCGAGCCCTGCGGTGAAGTCCAGATATTCGTTGCCTTCAACGTCCCAGACGCGGGCGCCCTCGCCTCGCGCCACGACGATGGGCTGGCGGTTGAAGGTGTGGACGTAGTACTCGGATTCCTGCGCCATCCAGTAGGCGGAGTCGCGTGCAGTCGAGTCGGTTGCCATCAGTTGCTTTCTCCTATGAGGTCTCGCAGGGCTTGCACGGAATCGTCCAGGTCCTGTGCGCCGCCCTGCATAGATTCTAACGCCTGCGCGATTCCGTCGAGGATGCGCAGCAATTCGTCGCGCGATATGCCTTCCACAGGCTCGCCGGTATCCGGGGTCACGGTGATCTGCGCGTCGCCGAGCAGCGCGGCCAGGGCCTGATCCAGCGTCGGCTCCATGACGACCTTGGTGTTGGTGGCGAGGATGACGCGCTTCAGTTCCGGGAAGGCGAGCGACTCTGCCTGCAGGTAGATGGGCTCCGCGTAGAGCAGCGTCTCGCCGATCGGGATGACGAGCAGATTGCCGCGCACCACCTGTGAGCCGGACTGGTTCCAGAGCGTGAATTGCTCCGATATAACGGGGTCGTTGTCTATGCGCGCTTCTATCTGGCTGGGGCCGTTGAAGATGCGTTCGCGCGGGAACTCGAAGACGATGCTCTCGCCGTAGTTCGGACCGTCGGACCGGGCAGCCATCCACCCCACGAGGTTGGGCTTGTCCTTGGGAGTGAAGGGCAGGATGAGCACGAACTCCGTCACATCCTCGCCCGGTATCTTCATGATGACGTAGTACGGCGTGATGGTGCGGTTGCGCGGGCCCGTGGTCCTGGTGCCGTCCGGCAGGTTGACCGTCACGTCCGTCCCGACGACCTCTTGGGCGAACTCCCACTCGTCCTCCTTGAGGAAGAACTCTTTCACGTCCGTCATGTGGTACTGGAGGAACGTGTCCGCCTGGGCGCGCAGCAACTCCTCCGGGTAGCGGATGTGCTCGCGCAGACCGGGGGGCATCTTCTCTATAGGCGTGAACAGGTCGGGGAAGATATTCCGGTACGTCTGGAGCACCGGGTCCTGTCCACCGATCTCGATGGTGTAGAAGTCCATAGAGCCGTCGAATGCGTCTATCACCACCTTCACACTGTTGCGTATGTAGTTGAATGGACGCTCGAAACCCCTGAAGTCGCCGTTGAAGCCTATCCGGTTCCCGTCTATGCGACGGGAATAGGGAAAACGGTCCGTCGTCGTGAACGCGTCCTGTATCCAGTAGAGGCGGCCGTCGTTGATGACGAGGTACGGGTCGTCGTCGAGTTCGAGGAACGGGGCAACCTCGCTGACACGCTCCCTGATGTTGCGGCGGTAGAGCACCTTGCTCTCCGGCGTGAGCTGGCGGCTGAGCAGTATGTTGACGTCGAGCAGTTCCCAGGCATAGACGGCGCGCCTGAACAGGCTGGAGAGCGGCACGCCACCCTTCCCGTCGTAGCGTTCTATGTACTCCGGGCTTCCCGCCTCTTCCCCGGCGGGACGGTCGAACTGCGGTTCGTTCGTGTTCACGACGATGGCGTCGTTCGTGATGATGCCGGCCCGGACGGTGTCGGCGGTTGTCTCATCGAGGTTCAGGCGCGCCACGTACTCGTCCTCGTCGATACCGTACGCCTCGCCGTAGTAGACGCGCGGCTGCGTGATATCGAACGCGCCGGTGGGGGGAACGTCCCGCACGATGAAGTCGGGCTGACCGGACTCGCTGAACGTCGTGGCGGTGCTCATCACCGCGCCGTAGCCGTGGGTGTAGATGAGGGTGCGGTTCACCCAGTTCTGCGCGGCGTCGTCCAACCCGCTCTGGAAGAGTTCGCGAGCGCCGAGCAGCACCTGCCGGTACTTCCCGTCCACGACGTACCGGTCGACGTCCACGTCCAGGAACGAGTAGTAGAGGCGCAGGTGCTGCAGCTGGTTGAGCACGGCCTCCAGCGGGCGCGGGTCCCACAGGCGGATGTTCTGTATGGTCTCCGGGCTCTGCGCGACGCCCTCCGCCAGCGTCTCCTCGCGCACGTCGTGGAGCCGCGTGTCCACGCGCCCGAGGTCGAAGCCTCGGCGCGTCCAATCGATGTTCCGCTCGATGTACGGACGTTCGCGCTGCAGCTCGGATGGCGCGACCGCAAGGCGCTGCGTCAGTGCCGGCCAGCCGATCCCCGCGACGATCCCCGCAATGAGCCACAGACCGAACGCCGCGAAGATGAGCCGGAGCGATTGCCGCATGTTCGCCACGCGGATCGCGTAGAGCATGATGCCGGCGGAGATCAACGCGATGACGGTGAGCGCCAGCAGTGCGGGCAGGCGCGCGTTGACGTCCGTGTATGTCGTGCCGGTAACGGCGCCCGCGGGCGAGAAGAGCGTCTCGTAGCGGTCGAGGAAGTGCGCGAAAGCGAAGGTCACCATGAGCCACGCGCCGGTCAGTGCGAGCTGTGTCCGCGCGCCGGTGCTGATGACGGGGTTTATCCCGCGCGCGCTGAAGATGAGCATGTAGAGCCCCGCCGTGGTGACGAGGGTGACGAGAGCCAGACCCATCAGCCATCCCTGGACGGTGTGCAGCACCGGCAGGACGAAGGTATAGAAGCCCACGTCGTTGTGGAACTGCGGGTCCTCCATGCCGAAGTCCGCGGCGTTCATGAACAACAGGAAGTTGCCGTACTGGTTCGCGAGGCTGGAGGCGAAGGTGAACGCGATGAAGCCGCCCATAGCCACTGCGCCGACGATGAGCGACAGCCGTATCCACTGGATCGTCGCCAGGGAGAACCGGAAGACACTCTCACCCCACGCGTACCTGAACGCGGCGTAGTAGCTGAGCCAGAGCGCTCCTCCGCTCAGGGCCAGTCCCACGATGAAGAGCCAGATGCGTGTGAACAACACGGTGCTGTACACGCTGCGCAGCCCCAGGTGAGAGAACCAGAGCCAGTTCGTGTACGCCCCGCGGAGCAGGTCAAACAACAGGTAGAGCGCGAACAACCCCGCGAGGACGACGCCTGCCTGGAAGAAGAGGCTCTCCCGGGAGAAGAGCGTCCGCAGCCACTCCGGTAGTTCGTTCTCCTCGAAGTCGTCCGGCGGGCGCATACTCATGGCTTTCCGCTCCTCAGACGACCGCCGTGCCGGGGAGCGACCCCGACAGCCAGGACGGGAGCGCTCCGGCCTGCGTCCCGTTGATGATCCCCGCCTGTACGCCGGTCTGCGCCGCGAGGATGCACGCCTCCAGTTTCGGCATCATCCCGCCCTTCACGACGCCGGAGTGCAATAGTTCCTCCCCCGTCGCGAGCGGCACGCGCCTGATGAGGCGCCCGTCCGCGTTCAGTATGCCGTCCACGTCGGTGAGGAAGACGAGGCACTGCGCGCCCAGCGTAACGGCCAGTGCGCCCGCCGCCGAGTCCGCGTTCACGTTGAGCAACTGCCCTGCATCGTCCGCACTCGCGGCGACCGGCGCAACAACCGGGACGTAGCCCGCGTCGATCAGCCGTTCGATGAGCGAAGCGTCGGCTTCCAGCTCGCCCGCGACGAATCCCAGGTCCGGGTCCGTGACGCGGCCGCGCAGCAGTCCGCCGTCCGCGCCGGAGATGCCCACCGCGTTCACGCCCGCGCTCCGCAGTTCCGACACGAGTTGCTTGTTGATGAGTCCCGCGAGCACCGCCGTCGCGACTTCGAGGCTCGGAGCGTCGGTGACGCGGAGGCCGTGCACGAACTCGGCGTGGAGGCCCAGCTTCGCCATCCATGACGTGATCGCGGGGCCGCCGCCATGCACTACCACCGGGCGGGCGCCCTGCTGTTGCAGGGCCGCCACGTCGCCGAATGACGTGTCCTCGGAGCCCAGCGTGCTGCCGCCGATCTTGATGAGGATGATGGGGCTGTCTGGTTCCATGAAAGCCCTTCGGGCGGAACGCCTACGTGGTGTAGGCGCTGTTGAACACCACGTACTCTTCCGTGAGTTCGCAGCCCCACGCGGTCGCGGCGTGCTCGCCCAGGCCCAGCGTTACCGTGAGTGCGACCTCATCCCTGCTCATGATGGCGATGACGCTTTCCCGGTGGAACGGGATGGGCGTCCCGCCCTCCATGATCGCGACGTCGTTGATGAAGAATGAGACCCTGCTCGCGTCCAGTTCCGCGCCGCTGTAGCCCGCGGCGCAGACCACGCGGCCCCAGTTGGGGTCGTTTCCGTGTATCGCGGACTTCACCAGCAGGGAGGCGGCGATGGCGCGCGCCGCGAGGCGGGCATCGCCCTTGCTCGCCGCGCCATCCACGCGCACGGAGAAGATCTTGCTGGAGCCCTCGGCGTCGCGCACGAGCTCTCGGGAAAGGTGGGAGCAGAGCGCGAAGAGCGCCGCCGTGAACGCTTCCGCGTCCGGCGAACCCTCGCCAATCTCCGCGTTCCCGGCAGCGCCGTTGGCAAGGAGCATCACCATGTCGTTCGTGCTGGTGTCGCCGTCTATCGTGACCATGTTGAACGTGTCGTCGGCGCAGTTGCGGAGCGCCGCGTCCAGGAATGCGCCGTCCACAGCGGCGTCCGTAGTGAGGAACGCGAGCATCGTCGCCATGTTCGGGTGGATCATGCCGGAGCCCTTGGTGCAACCGCCGATGGTCACCGTTTCGCCGCCGGAGCAGGTGAACATCACCGCGGCGGACTTGGGCACGCGGTCGGTCGTCATGATGGCGCGGGCGAATGCGTCTCCGCCGTCATCGCTGACGTTGATGGTGGACATGCCGCCGCGGATGAGCGCCATCGGGAGCTCCACGCCGATGATGCCCGTCGTCCCCGCGCCCAGTTCACCGGGCTCGATGCCCAGGTGGTCCGCGGCGAGTTGCAGGCACTCTTTCACGTCCGTCATCCCCTGCTCACCGACGCCGGCGTTGGCGATGCCGCTGGTGACGAACACGCCGCGCACGTTCCCCCCAGCGACGTTCTGGCGGGTGAGCGTTACCGAGGGGGAGACGAACTTGTTGGTGGTGTAGACTCCCGCCGTTCGGCACGGTAGCTCGGAGAGGAGCAGCCCCACGTCCATCTTGTTCGGAGCGTAAGTCTTGAGGCCAACGTAGGCGCCGCCCGCGACGAACCGCTGCGGGCTGGTAACGAGGCCGTCCGGGAGAAACTCGGGAGCGTCGCCGTTCATCTCATCCTCTGGTCGGAGCGGTACGGCGCGCTGGCGCGCCACTATGCGTGAGTCTAGCAGATTCCCTCCCGTCGTTCCTGCGGAGGCACGAACCCGCGCTTCAGCGCGCAGCAGCCTGGCGGCGAGCGCCGACCTGCCAACGGATAGAATGCCGCACGAGGAGACCGCCTTGGCTGAGACCGGGAAGATCATCGTGGCCACCACCCTGACGAAGGAGTACAAGGGCGACGTCTGCGTCGCGCACATCCCGCAGTTGGGGCTCACGGGCTACGGCAAGACGATGGACGAGGCCGAGCGCAGCGTGAAGCAGCTGTTCAACGACCTCATCAGCGAGTACCGGCGGCTCGGTGTCCTCGAAGAGCGACTCACCAACCATTTCAAGGTGGCGTGGTGGCCGGCGGACCAGTACGACGGCGACCTGGAGGTGGAGGAGACAGCCCCAGGGAAGTACTGAACTTCCCGCTCCCTACTCAGCCTCCCGCCGTTCGTTCGCTCGCATCTCCTGCGGCGCCTTCACGTTCCTGAACATGAAGTAGAGCGACAGCACGTACGTGATCTTCACGAGCCCGGAGCCGACGAGCGGCGCGCTGAGCGCGATCGCCTGCAGCACGCCCGTGGAGAGCGTCGGCCCGATCGTGCCGGAGATGGAGCGCCCCACGATGTGGATGCTTCCCATCGCCACCCGTTCGTGCGGCTGCACAACGGACATGATGTAGGAGTCCCGCGCCGGCACGTCTATCTGGTCGAACAGCGACCGGAACAGCAGCAGCCCCACCGCCAGCCACGCCCACGGTGAGAACGCGATGGCGATGAGCAGCAACCCCGACGGCATGTGGGCCAACGACATGGTGTTGATGAGGCCGATCCGGTTCGCGATCTTTCCCGCAACCCAGAGCGACGCCACGCCCACGACCTGCGCGACGAAGAAGAGCACTCCCAGCGAGGCGAGGTCCAGCCCGAACCGCTCGCTGAACCAGAGCGCCAGCAGGCCGCGCACGATGATGGCGCCCGCAAGCTGGTCCAGGCTGAACAGTCCCGACAGCGTGAATATCCTGCTGCTGGACGGGAGCCGCACCGGGTTCACCCACTCACGCCGCCCTTGCTCGGCTTCCACCTTGTCTGAGAGCAGCATGAACAGCAGCGTTATCACCAGGCGCAGCCCCACCAGTCCCCACAGTACGATGCGGAACGACGCGGGCTCGCTCACGCCCTCGAGCGACTGCAGCGCGATGGGGAGGCCCGCCGCCAGCGCACCCAGCGCACCGGCGGTCGCCGCGGCCACCCGGTAGAGCGCAAAGAGCTCCGTGCGGCGTGACGGTTCGACAACGCCCGCGACCGCCGCCTGCTCGAGCGATTGCGTCGGCCCGACGTTGCCCGCCGCGCCGTTGAACGAGCCAATGAATGCGAACACAACCAGCGCGGCAGGGTTCGAACTGACGGCAAGCCCGGCGCTCCCGGCCAGCGTTATCAACGAGTAGGAGACCATAAGCTTGCGCCGCCCGACGCGCTCGCTGACGAACGTGGAGAGGAACGAGAAGGCCGCCGTACTCGCGAACCCCAGGCTGAAGAACAGCCCTACCAGGAACACGGCCAGTCCGAGCTGCTCCCTCAGGTAGACGGCCAGCATCACGGCCAGCAGGCCTTGCCCGAACGTGTGGAGCGCCCGCGCCGCGATGATGAGCGCGGCGTCCCGCGTGATCCAGGCGGGGAAGAGCGCCGCCATGCTTGTTCCTCCTGCCGCCCCGCCCTAGCGGAGCGCGTAGAGCCGGGCGCAGTTGTCCCAGAGGATGCTCCGCTTCACCTCGTCCGCCAGGTCGTCGTGGCCCAGGAACTCGTTGACGGACTCCGGGAACTCGGAGTCGTGGTGCGGATAGTCGGACGAGAAGACGATGTTGGACGCGCCCACGGCATCGACCGTGTAGCGCAGCTCGGCCTCGTCCGCCTCCGTGCCGACGTAGCAGTTGCTAGCGAAATACTCGCTGGGGAGACGCGTCAGGAACGGCGCGTCCCAGTCGCGGTAGAGCGAGTAGTCCCTGTCCATGCGCCCCAGCCAGAACGGCACCCAGCCCGCGTTCGCCTCCAGGTATGCGGCGCGCAGGCCGGGGAAGCTCTCGAACACGCCCCCGCAGATCATGCTGATCATCGCCTTCATCATGCCGATGGGGTGGGAGCAGGCGTGCAGCATGAGCCGGTTGTCGGCGAACTCGGAGCCATCCTGGTGGTAGACGGAGCCGGTGCCCTCGTGGAAGCCCACCGGTACGTTCAACTCCTCCAGTGTCGCCCAGAGCTCCGCGTAGTCCGCACTGTGGAACGTCACGCCGTTCACGAAGTTGGGACGCATGTAGATGCCCACGGCGCCCAGCTCGTTCACGGCGCGGCGCGCTTCTTTCACCGCCTCCTTCGGGTCATGCTGCGGCACCATCGCCGCGACCTTCATCCGCGCCGGGTCTGCCTGGCAGAAGTCGTACAGCCAGTTGTTGTACGCCCGGCAGACCGCCGCCGACAGTGGACCGTCAACGTCGTCAAGCCCATTCGGCACGTAGAGGCAGACCGTGGGGTACATCACCGCCACGTCTATCCCCTCCATGTCCATCGCCTCCAACTGCGACGGCCCGTCGTAGCCGCGCTCGCGCATCGGGCGGGTGGCGGCGTCCGTGCGGCTGGTCATGCCCTGCATGCGGTGGGGATTGTCCACGTCGCAGGTCGGCAACCGCTCGCCCTCGAACAGGAACACGCCCACCCGCTTGCCCGGCGCGCGGGAGATGCGCGGCGCCTGGTCGGCGAACCTCGCGTCCAGATACTTGTCGAACATGTCCGACGGTTCGACGATGTGCATGTCCGAGTCCATCACCTTGTAGCCGTTCCGCGCCATCTGTGCTCCTCTCTGTCCTGGTCTGTGATATCGCGTGCCCGGCTCACACGAAGCGGGTCCGCTTGCTGCGCGCCTTCTGGGACGTCGGGGCGGGCAGCCGCTCCGACGATACCGTCTCGTACAGCAGCCGCGCGAAGTACTCGCGGTCCGCCCCGTTGATCACCGCCTGCTCATGCGCCTCCTGCAACGCAAGCGGGTAGCCGTGCCCCTTCGCCGTCTGCGCGAGCAGCGCCGCGTGCGCCAGTCCGATGCCGTCTGTGCTCGTCCAGGCGGGCATCTCCATCCGCGCGATCTCCTCGCCTACGTTCACGTAAAAGAAGCACACCTGGTGCT
>DAOUHP010000070.1:0-2356 GCA_034428575.1 Dehalococcoidia bacterium
GTCGGCAACTTCGAGGTAGAACGGCTCCTCCTCGATGAAGTACTCCTCGATGTTGTGCTGCTGATAGAGCTGGGTGGTCCGGTTTGCCATGTGTCGCACTACCTTACGGACAGGATTCTCTCTTCCCACAGTCCCTGAACGCGCGCCCGGAGGTCTTCCGGCGCACCGTCGTTCTCGATGATAGCGTCCGCACTCCTGAGCGCGGATTCGGCCCCGCTCTGCGAATCGGCGCGCCTCCGCACGTCTTCCGGGCTCAGGCCGCGCTTCTGCAGGCGCTCCAGCACGGTGGCGGGAGACGCTGACACGACCCACACCTCGTCCGCAAGGTCGTCCCACTTCGCCTGGTAGAGGAGCGCTGCGTCGATGACGACGGCATGCTCGCCGTTCTCCCGGTGCTGCTCTATCGCCTTCGATACTTGCTGGCGGATGAGCGGGTGGATCGCGGCATTCAGCCAGGCGAGCGCCTGTGGGTTGGCGAAGACGAGTTGGCCGAGTTTGGCCCGGTCTATCTCCTGGTCGTCGTTCAGGATGCCGCTGCTGAAGATCTCGACGAGACGCCTCCAGCCGATGGACCCTTTGGCGTAGGCGCGGTGCCCTTCGGCGTCGGCGTCTATCACCACTGCGCCGAGCTCCGCGAGAACCCTCGCGGCTTCGCTCTTGCCGGTGCCGATGCCGCCCGTCAGCCCGATGACCCGCACGTTGTCCTGGGTCCTCCGTTTCCGCGCCGCACCCGCCGGGGCGATGGCGCAATGGCTGAGTTTAGCATGCGCCGGAGCGGTCGGGTAGGGCAAGGGCGGGGTCTTACGTTAGCCCTTGGCCTTCTCGCAGCAGAGCAACGAAGCCGGCTTGTTCGAAGTCGCGGTCGTACGCCAGCGCTTCGGTTATGTTCTGCTCCTCCATAACGAGGAAGCTGGCGCAGTCCGTCAGGCTCCACGTCTGGTCGCTGCGCTGCACGTAGCGCTCTACGGCAACTCTGAACTGGGTATCCGTCTGTTCAACAATTTCCACGCTGGGATTGTTCTGCAGCTGCTGAACCATTTCTGCTGCGAATCGTCGTCGAAACTCGCCGAGGCTTGACATGAAATTGAGAGCCTCGGTCAACGCCATCTGCGTCGTGACGATCCGGGCGGACGCCAGGTTAGCAGCCATCCCTCGCGCTTGCCGATGCAACTGGTCACCTGGATACATAATCGCTACCCAATAGCCTGCATCGGCAAAGAGTGTTCGCATCAGTCCTCTTCCTTGGGGTGGCCGTAGAGGTAGTGTTTCTTGTTCTTTGCCAGGTCCGTGGGCAGACCATCCCACATGTCCGGCGGATAGGAAGCGCGTAAGCGATCGAACATCTCTAGGATTGATTCCGGTTCGGTGGGCGGCGCTGGCGTTTCTTCCACCGACACCGTCACCTCCGCGCCCTCCTCGAGGTCTAGCGGCTCCAGTGGTGTGAGCACTCCATCCGAGAACCTGGCTTTTACTCTCGCAATCATGCCGGTTCCTTTCGTACCGCCTCCCGCAGCGCCTCTCTTGTCTCCTCTATGCTGACTGGCTCCTCATTCAGCCCCTCGGTGATGGCCCGAGACAGGGCTGCGTCTTCCGCTTCGACGCTGTCGTGTACCTGGTCTGCGTAAGCGGTCTTCTTGTGGAGTTCCATCATGCCTCCTCTGTATCAACCAGTGTAGCAAAGAACCGGTGGTCATGCCTCATCACGGCTTCAAACCCGCTGCTCAGGACTTCTTCAACCGCCCCCTGTAGAATCCAACGAACGATGATGAACCTGCCGGACGTGCGGCCCGCCTCGGCGACGGGGCCTGAGATGCGTGAGCGGACGCTGGAACTGCTCGAGTTCCCCCGCATCCGCGAGGCGCTGGCGAGTCATACCCACACGCCGATGTCCCGCGAGCGCGCGCTTGCCCTCGCGCCCGTCTATGACGCGGCAGCCGTCGCCGAACTGCAGCAGGAGACCGCCGAGGCTGCGCTGCTGCTCGACGAGTCCCCGTCGCTCGCGCTTCTCCACGACCCGCGCCCACTTGTCCAGCGCGCAGCCCTGGGCGGCACGCTCTCCGGCAGCGAACTGATGGCCATCGCCGACGGACTCGATGTCGCACGCTCCGCGAAGGCGCTCGCCGGGGGCGCGCGATCGCGCACGCCGCTGCTGCGGAGTCTCACGCGCAACATCACCGACCTGCGCCCGCTGGAGCGCGAACTCCGCGCGAAGCTGACGCCCGCAGGCGAGCTGAAGGACGACGCCAGCCCGCTCCTGCGCCAGCTCCGGGCCGAGAGCCGCGACTCGTATCACCAGGCGGCGGGCGGACTGCAGACGTATGTCGACTCCGACCTCGGTGCAGAGGTGCTGCAGGAC
>DAOUHP010000071.1:0-3891 GCA_034428575.1 Dehalococcoidia bacterium
AATCCAGCCTGGAGAAGTAAGGGAAGTCCCCATCCCAATGAGAGGAGAGGCATAGCCCGACCTCCGAGGCAAGGCAGGACCGTGACACCCGCCCCTTCCGCAGTCGCCCCATGCCCGTGTACGCTGGTTCCAATGCGCGGAGCGGCATGGGACGCCCAGCCCCAGTCCCGCCTGCAGGGGATGAGCTGAAATGAGCAGGAATGAGCTGTTCCGGACCTGAAATGAGCAGCGAATGAGCGGTTTTGAGCAGTCCAACAGCTCACCCGAAGGGCCGTTCCCAGAGGTGAATTCCGGTCGGATGGACAGAAATGAACAGCATGTCCCCCGGAACGTTCGCTGGCTCAGCTTTCTCTCTCCTGATGGCGCAGGAGGCTGGTCTGCTCCCTCTCCCCCTGGGAGAGGGCCGGGGTGAGGGTGGCGTGAGAGGCGCGCCCCATTGACACCCCACCCCGCGCAACCTAGCCTCACGCGCAGGCGTCCACACAGACGCAGCGGAGGAACGGATGGCCACAATAGCAGGGATCGTGCCGGAGGAGTTGGCGCATCTGGCGCCTGAGGAACTGTACGCGCTCTACATGGAGAAGCAGGTGAACTTCGGGCGCGCCGCGCTCGCGCTCGACAAGCGCAGGCGGCTGGGACGCGTCTACGTCCCCGCCGAGGAGGCCGACGTAGCGAACGCCGGGCCGAACCAGCGCATGATCATAGGCCCGGAGCTCGGCTTCAACGTCCACAACCTGCACGTCTTCACGTCGGGGCGCGCGGGCGGCTCGGAGCGCTACCACACCCACGGCGACGCGCTCAAGTTCTACGTGAAGGGCGGTGGCCAGGAGCTCATCGAGGACGTGCGCTTCGACGTCAAGGTCGGCGACTTCTGCCACGTGCCCGCCAACATCTGGCACGGCACTGAGAACCCGCACCCGGAGCCCCTCGTCTTCCTCGCGGCGCAGCAGTTCCCGGGCACCTACCGGCAGGTGCCGACGCCGTTCGTCCACATCAACGCCCCCCACAAGGCCCCTGAGGTGAGCGACCTCTCAGACGAGGAACTGGGCAAGCTGGAGCCGTGGCCCCTCTACCTCCGCTACCTGGAGGAGCAGATGGCGTTCGGCCGCGTCGCGCTGGAGCTGCAACGCAGGCGCGAGCAGAAGCGCCTCCACGTCCCGGCCGAGGAGGCCCCCATCATGGAGTGGGGCCCCGGCAGGCACCACATCATGTCGCCGGAGCTCGGTTTCGACATCTACTCGTTCCAACTGTTCATGGAGAACGTCCCCGCGCACACGGAGAACGGCGAGCCACAGACCTCCGGCGACGCCGTCCGCTACTACATCGCCGGGGAAGGCGTCGAGGTCATCGGCGAGGAGCGCATCCACGTCCGCGCGGGCGACTTCACCTGCATCCCTGCCGGGACGCGGAACGAGACGACGAACCCGCACGACGAAGACCTGCGCTTCATCTCCTGGCAACAGATACCGGGCACCTACGTGCAGGTGCACATGCCCGTACTGCCCGTGGAGTAGCCAGGTCCCTCCCTCTCCGGCTGTTGATTCCCTCTCCCTTGAGGGGAGAGGGTCAGGGTGAGGGTGAACCGGGGGAGGCTTGGGAGTTGTCATGTTGAGCGAGGCCCGCGTTTCAGCGCGCAACATCCTCTCTGGGGCGTTCGGCTCTGCAGAGTTGGTGACGTGGGCTGCGTAATGAGTACCGATAAGAGGGAGCAGCCATGACCACTTACCGCGGCCAGGGCATGGCCCGCATGGAGGACGAGCGGCTGCTGCGCGGCGGCGGAACGTTCGTCGACGACATCCAGCTGGACGGCATGCTCCACGCCGCCGTGCTCCGCAGCACGGAGCCGCACGCCCGCATCCGCTCCATCGACGCCGCGGAGGCTATCGCGAGTGCGGGCGTCGCCGCCGTCTACACCGGCGCTGACCTGCACGGCGTCGTGCCCGACATCGGCGCGATACGCCGCGAAGGGATGGGAGGAACGCCCGTTCCCGAGCACCCCGTTCTCGCGCGCGACCGCGTCTGCTACGTCGGCCAGCCCGTCGCCCTCGTCGTCGCCTCGACCAGGGCCGCCGCCTACGACGCGCGTGACCGCATCGCCGTCGACTACGAGCCGCTGCCGCCCGTGCTCGACCCGCGCGAATCGGCGTCGGACGCGAGCCCGCTGCACCCGGACATCGGCACGAACGTCGTCATGCGCACGGAGGCGGGCGCGGGCAACGTCGCCGAGGCGTTCGAGAACGCCGACGAGATCGTCGAGGCCTCGTATGAGATACCGCGCCTCGTCGCCATGCCGATGGAGACCCGCGGCATCATCGTCGCACCGGATGCGGCGGGAGGACGCGTCACCGTGTGGACGTCCACGCAGGTGCCCCACCGGGTGAAGACGTTCCTCGCCATGCTCCTTCCCGGCGACGTTGACGTGCGCGTTATCACGCCCGACGTCGGCGGCGGGTTCGGGCGGAAGATCGAGGTCTGGCCGGAGGAGGTCGCGGTGGCCTACGCGGCGATGAAACTCGGCGCTCCGGTCAAGTGGACGGAGCAGCGCTCGGAGAGCACGCTGGCGTCGCACGGCCGCGGCTTCACTGCGGACGTGCAGGCCGCGGTGCGAACCGACGGCACGATGCTCGGCGTCCGCATCCGCATGCTGGCCGACATGGGCGCGTATTTCCTCACGTCCAGCGGCGGGCCGCTCGGCAACGCCGTGCAGCGCGTCGCCGGGCCGTACGCCATCCCCGCGATGGACGTGGAGTGCCTCGGCGTGACGACCAACCGGCCTCCCACCGGCCCCTACCGCGGCGCGGGCGGGCCCGAGGCCGCCGTCCCCATCGAGCGCATCATGGACGACGCCGCGCGCCAGCTCGGCATGGACCCCGCCGAGATACGACGCCGCAACTTCATTCCCACGGACGCCTTCCCCTACCAGACGGCCACCGGCCTGCTCTACGACTCCGGCGACTTCCACACCGCCTTCGACCGTGCGCTCGACATGGCCGGGTACGGCGTCCTCCGCGAGCGGCAGGCGTCCGAGAACGGCCCGTTCCGCACCGGCATCGGCGTCGCGACCGTCACCAAGGCGTCCGGCGGCAAGGCGGGCGTGCGCAAGAGCCTCACCCGCGTCGAGATGAAGCCGGACGGACGCGTGGTCATCGTCACGGACGTATCCCCGCACGGACAGGGCACGGCAACGTCGTTCGCGCAGATCGCGGCGGACACGCTCGGCGTATCGCCCGACGTCGTGGACCTGCACCACGGCGACACCGACGAACTCGCGTCGGGAGGCGGCACCACGTCCAGCCGTGGCCTCGCGGTCGGCGGCAACGCGGCCTACCTGGCGCTGCAGGAAGTGAAGCGACGGCTCGACGCGGCAGGCGGCATCGTCCCGGCGAACGGCATCACCGTGGAACTGGAGTGGGAGCTCCCCGCCAACCCGTTCGGCTTCGCCGCGCACGTCGCAGTCGTGGAACTGGACGAGGGCACCGGCGACGTGCGCCTCACCGACTACGCTGCCGTGCACGACTGCGGGCCGATGATCAACCCGGTCATCGTGCGCGGCCAGATACAGGGGGGCATCGCGCAGGGCATCGGCCAGGCGCTGAGCGAGGGGATGCTCTACACGACGGCGGGCCAGCCCCAGACTGCCAGCTTCATGACGTACGGCATCCCCATCGCCGAGTCCCTCCCCTCCTTCCTGCTGGAGAACCAGCAGACGCCGTCGCCGACCAACCCGCTCGGCATCAAGGGCATCGGCGAGCTGCCGACGGTCGCCGCGCCGGTTGCGGTCACGAACGCCGTCGCGGACGCGCTCGCCCGCTCCGGCGCCGACGTGCGCGGCGTCGACATGCCGCTCCTCGCCGAGCGCGTCTGGCGTGCACTGGGGTGACACCCACCGCT
>DAOUHP010000072.1:0-6538 GCA_034428575.1 Dehalococcoidia bacterium
CGGGCGCGCGCCTACAACAACTGGCTGTTCGACACGTACCTCGAGGCGGACTCCCGCTTCAAAGGCGTCGCCCTGCTGCCGGTCCAGGACCCGACTGCCGCCGCCGCCGAGTTGCGCCGCGCTGTGGAAGAGCTCGGCATGCTCGGCGGGATGCTGCCGGAAGGGCCGTACCAGTTCGGCAAGCCGCAGTTCGACGCCATCTACAAGGAGGCGCAGCGCCTGGGAGTGCCGCTCGCCGTCCATGGCAGCGGACGCATCACCGGCTCCTACGACGAGTTCCTGTTCGACAACCTCTCGCAGGTGCACTCGCTCGGCCATGCCTTCACGCAGATGAAGCAATTCGTCAGCATCATGCTCTCCGGCGTCCCGGAGAAGTTCCCGGACCTCAAGATCGCCTTCCTGGAGGCGGGATGCGGATGGACCGTCTACATGCTGGACCGTATGGACGAACGCTACCACCTGCGCGGGCACGTGGACTCGCCGCTGCTGACGAAGTACCCCAGCGAGTACCTCTCCTCCGGCAACATCTTCATCTCCTGCGAGGCAGAGGAGCGGATGCTGCCTGAGACGATGCGTATCCTCGGCGAGGACATCATCATGTTCGCGTCCGACTTTCCGCACTGGGATGCCGAGTTTCCTGAGAACATCCAGCACCTGCTCGCCAGGGAGGACATGACTCCGGAGCAACGCGCGAAGGTCGTCGGCCTCAATGCCCAACGGTTCTACGGGATGAAGTGAGCGCGATGTACGATCTCACCGGCAAGGTGGCGCTCGTGACGGGCGCCGGTGGCGAGCGCGGGTTCGGGCGCGCCATCGCCAACAGGCTGGCGCGCGAGGGCGCGGACGTCGCCGTCAACGACGTTGCCCTGAACCCCTACGGCAACTCGGGAGGCTGGCAGGGGCTCGAATCGGTTGCGGCGGAGATAGCGGCGGCGGGGCGCGGCGCGCTCGCGCTCGTGGGCGACGTGTCGGACAGCGCATCGGTCGAGCGCATGGTGCAGGAGACGTTGGAGCGATTCGGGCGGATAGATATCCTGGTGAACAATGCGGGGTCGCGCCCGGGGCCGGACCGCGTGCGCCTCGTGGACCTGACCGAGGAGGCGTTCGACGAGGTGCAGCGGGTGAATGTGCGGGGCACGTTCCTCTGCACGCGCGCAGTTGCGCGCCACATGATCGACCGTGGAGGCGGGGGCAAGATCGTGATCATCGCGTCCACGGCGGGCAAGCGGGGGATGCCGCTCTATGCGGCCTACACGGCTTCCAAGTTCGCGCTGGTGGGGTTCACGCAGTCCGTCGCGCACGAACTGGGGCCGCACGGCGTGAATGTGAACGCCATCTGCCCAGGGCTGGCGGAGACGGAGCGCGCCGCGTTCATCGCGGACGCCATACGACCAGCGGGCACGACGGCCGACGAGCAACTGCGCGGGATGGTGGCCGAGCGCACGCGGGCGAACCCGCTGGGACGCATCACGGAGACGGAGGACATCGCCCGTATGGCCGCGTTCCTGTCGTCCGGTGAGTCGGACTACATCACGGGCCTGGCGGTCTCCGTCTCCGGTGGAGACGTGATGTACTAGGGCGGCGGGGAAGCCCGGCACGGAGGCCGGGCCTTCCGCCACGGACCGGGATGGGCCTAGGCCATCTCAGCTACGGTCTTGCCGATGATGTTCATCCCCGTGCCGCAGGTCGGGCACGTGCCCTTGATGATCGGCTTCCCGTTCTTGGTCGTCTCGTCGCGTGGGCCGTTCATCTCGCGCTTGTCCCGACACTTGACGCAGTATGCCTGCATGCTTTCCTCCTTCTGCTGCTGCAGCCCGCCGGCTGCGTATCGATACACTTGCAATGCTTTCCTACCAGATAGGCACTCTACAAGACCCCTGAAGGCTCATTTTTGGGGAAATTTCGCGTGATCACGCCTGATGTCGTGCGATCGCCTCATGCACTATCCGAAAACGACCCACGTAAGCGGCGCCTGCACGCCGTTGCCGCCAAGCACTCCCCGAACGCCATCGAGGAGGCGGCACGGATGCCCGCGCTGCGCTACACTCTCCCCACTTTCCCGTGGAGGAGTGCGGATGATCTACGAACTCCGGACCTACAACCTCACCCCCAACTCGGTGCCCGAGGTGGAACGCCGCTTCGCCGAGAAGATCGAGGCGCGCACGAAGCTCTCGCCGCTGGTCGGCTTCTGGCACACCGATATCGGCCCGCTCAACCAGATAGTCCACCTGTGGGCGTACGACTCGCTGCAGCAGCGCGCCGACGTCCGCGCTGAGGCGATAGAGTCTGGTGTGTGGCCGCCCGGCATCGCCGAGTTCGTCGTCTCCATGGAGAGCGACATCCTCGTCGGGTCGCCGGTGAACGACCCGCTCGACGGCCCGCGCGAGTGGGGCAACCTCTACGAGTTGCGGATGTACACCTTCCCGTCCGGTACGCTCCGCTCCGTCATGCAGCAGTTCAGCAATCAGGCCGCGAGGCGGCTGGAGCTCTACCCCGGCTGTTTCTTCATGAGCGACCTTGGGCAGCTCAACCGCTTCTATCAGCTCTGGCCATACAAGGACTGGGACCATCGCGATGAACTCCGCGCCATCTATCTTAAAGAGGGCCTCTGGCCGCCGCACACGGATGAGCGCGCGGTGCACCAGCTCGTACGCCACATGGTCCCGGCCTCGTTCTCGCCGCTGCACTGACACGCGTCGGGTGAGCGACAGCGCGCCCAGGCGCGCGTTGACCCCGCCTCTGCGCCGGTGTTAGCGTCATGTTGGGATGGCGGCGGGAGTGGTTACGGATGGATAGATGGACCATAGGAGGACGTGCATGCGCCTCGTGAGTTTCGACGACTATCGCATCGGCGTGCTGAACGACAGCGACGATGTCATTGACGTGACCGGCTTGCTGCCGGAGTTGCCCGACGAGTTCAAGCCCCTGCGCATGGTGCTCCTGATCGAGCGGTGGGATGGCCTGCGCGCGCAGGTTGCGGCGATGGCGGCGTCGGAGAACGGCGTTCCGCTCAACTCCGTGTACCTGCTGCCCCCGGTGCCCGCGCCGCGCAAGGTGTACGCCCAGCCGACCAACTACAAGGCGCATAGCGAGGAGATGCAGGACAGCCCGTGGAGTGGCACGGCCCCGCAGGTCACTGCTGACCTGGGGATGTTCCTGAAGGCGTCCAGCGCCGTCTCCGGCCCGAACGACCCCATCCTGCTCCCGTACCCGGACCGGGTGATCCACCACGAGTCCGAACTGGTGATGGTGATCGGCAAGGGCGGCAGCATGATCCCGGTGGACGAGGCTCTCTCGCACGTCTTTGGCTACACCTGCGGACTGGATATCACCGTGCGCGGTCCGGAGGACAGGAGCAAGCGCAAGTCGTTCGACTCGTTCGCGCCCATCGGCTCCTGCATCGTGACGGCCGACGATGTGCCGGACCCGCAGGACCTGGAGATCAACCTCTGGGTGAACGAGGAGTTGCGCCAGCACGCGTTCACGCGCGACATGATCGTGGACTGCAAGAACCAGATAGCCAACATGTCGTGGGTTGCTCGGATGGAGCCGGGGGACCTCGTCTTCACCGGCACGCCGGAAGGCGTCGGCCCCGTCGGCCCCGGCGACCTCGTTACCATCAACATCACGCAGGTAGGCGAACTGTCCGCAAGGGCCGAGGCCCGCGAGTAGAGAGCGAGTAAGAAGGAGGACGACCATGAGCTGGACGATGCCGGAGAGCGAGAGGGCGTTCCACCAGGAGTTGGACGACGAGAACATCAACCCCCTGTGGGTGGCGCACGCGAACCCGCCCGAGCGCCCGAAACTCGCGCCGTACGTGTGGCGCTGGGACCGGATGCGGGAGCTGGCGATACAGGCGGGAGACCTGCCGAGCCTCAGGGGGCAGGGTTTCCGTCGCGCGCTCACCATGCGCAACCCCGGCCTCAAGAACCCGCAGGCCGGCGCGACCAAGACGATGTCCGCCGCGGTCCAGATCGTCTGGCCCGGGGAGATCGCTGAGGCGCACCACCACTCCGCCGCCGCCATCCGGTTCGTGATCGAGGGCGAGGGCGCCTTCACCGTGCAGGACGGCGAGCGCTTCCGCATGGAGGAGGGCGACCTCACGCTCACGCCGTCGTGGGTGTGGCACGACCACAACAACCCTGAAGACAAGCCCGTCATCTGGCTCGACTGCCTGGACGCCCCGATGGTCGGCTATTTCGACGCCATGTTCCAGGAGCCGTTCCCCGAGGACGTCCAGCCGGTGACCAAGCCCGTGGGGTACACGAACGCCGTCATCGGCAACGGCCTGATGCGCGCCAATCTCAAGGATGTCACCGGCGGCGCGCTCCCCATCACGTACAAGTGGAACGACGCCTACGGCGCGCTCCTCGGCTACGGCGAGGAAGACCCCTTCGACGGCGTGATGATGGAGTACATCAACCCGCTGACGGGCGGGCACGCCATGCCAACGCTCGCGCTGAAGCTGCAGCGTCTCGCTCCCGGCTCCCACACCGAAGCCCACCGCCACACGTCCAGCGTCGTCTACCACGTCGCGAAGGGCGAAGGGTACTCGATCATCGACGGCCAGCGGCTGGAATGGACGAAGGCCGACACCTTCGTGCTGCCATCGTGGGCGCTGCACGAGCACGGCACCGACTCGTCCGAGGACGCGGTGCTCTTCTCGATGAGCGACCTGCCCGTGGTCGAGGCGATGGGCCTCTACCGCGAGGAAGAGGGCAAGCGCCAGGAAGTCGTCGGCGCCATCGGCTAGGCGGGAGTACATTCGCGTCATGGCTATCAGAAGGAACATTGCTCCTAAGGGCATCCCGCCGCGTGAACAGGAGCGCCGCAGGCAGGTGATAGCCCTGATGCTTACCGAGCGCGACCAGCGGCAGCCCGTATCGCGGGAGGAGGTGCGGAAGATGCGCGACGAGGGCCGGTATTGATGGCCGTCGTTCTGGACGCTTCCGTGGCAATAGCATGGTGGTTTCCTGATGAGGCAGGAACCCTTGATGCAAACGCTGTCGCCACACGCCTCGCCGGCGAACCGGGCATTACCTCGGGCATATTCTGGAATGAGATTCGCAACGTACTGGTCAGGTCTGAGTGGCGTGAGCGTATCAGTAGTGAAGGAACGATGCGTTTCTTGGAGCGTATGGCCGAACTGGATATCGAGGTTGACACTGACCACGTTGAAACCGAGACCCTTGCGCTTGCGCGCCGCCACCGCCTGACTGTCTACGACGCCTCCTATCTGGAAACGGCGATTCGCCGTCAAGCTGAGCTTGCCACGCTGGACAGGGACCTTGCCATTGCTGCACGTAGGGAAGGAATGCTCACTGTGGTACTGCCGGGAGGTGACTTGTGACAGAGTCGAGACCCCTGAAGATGGGCATCATCGGCGTGGGCGTCGGCGCGACGCAGATCATGCCCAGCATGGAGGGCCTGGACGAGATTGAACTGATGGCCGGGGCGGACACGAACCCCCGCGTTCGCGAGGCGTTCCAGGCCCGTTACCCGGATGCCCGCGTCTACGACAGCGCCGAGGCGCTCTGCGCGGATCCCGACGTCGAGGCCGTCTGGGTCGCGACGCCCAACAACTTCCACAGCCCGCACGTGGTGCTGGTCGCGAACGCCGGCAAGCACGCTGTCTCCGAGAAGCCGATGGCGCTGAACATGCAGGAAGCCGAGGCGATGGTGGACGCGGCGGCGAAGAACGGCGTGAAGCTGCTCTGCGGCCACACGCTCGGATTCAGCCCGCCCGTCATGGAGATGCGGCGCATCATCCAGTCCGGCGAGATCGGCCCGCTCAAGGCGCTCAACAACTTCGCGTTCACGGACTGGATGCTCCAGGCGCGCCAGCCGGAGGAGTTGGACGAGAGCGTGGGCGGCGGCGTGCTCTACCGCCAGGGTCCGCACCAGCTGGACAGCCTCCGCCTGCTCGGCGGCGGCATGGTGCGCACCATACGCGGCGCCACCGGCAAGTGGTGGCCGGAGCGCAACGCCGTCGGCTACTACTCTGCATTCATGGAATTCGAGAACGGCGCGACCGCCACCGTTACCAACAACGGGTACGGCTATTCCATGACAGCGGACCTCGTGCCGTGGAGCGATGAGCAGGGCAGGGGGCTCATCGAGGGTTACACCCACGACGACCGCATCCGCATCCGCGCCGGGCTCAAGGACGGCACGCGCGACGAGTTCGAAGCGAAGGACTCCCTCCGCATCGGCTCCGACCACGAGCGGCTCTTCTGGCGTGAGCAACCGAAGGAGGCGCCGCCCTGGCGTCCGGCCAACCTCGGTATCCTCATCGCGTCGTGCGAGCGCGGCGACCTGCGGCAGTCCCGCTACGGGCTGTACGTGTACAAGGACGGTGAGATTGAAGACCGGTCGCTCACGATATCCCGCTACCACGCGGGACGGGAGGACCTGATGGAGCTGTACAACGCCGTGCGGAACGACGCACCGGTCTACCACGACGGACAGTGGGGCATGGCCACGCTGGAGCTCATCACCGGCATCATGGAGTCGTCGCGCACCGGGAAAGACGTGCAGC
>DAOUHP010000073.1:0-17018 GCA_034428575.1 Dehalococcoidia bacterium
ACTACCGCGTCATCGCGGAGCCGGACGGCACGATGGTCGGGACGGTCAACGAGGACTTCGCCATCGAGAGCATGGCGGGCGATATCTTCCTGCTCGGGAACACGCCGTGGAAGATCCGCCGCATCGAGCAGGGAACGGTCCGCGTGGAGGAGGCACAGGGGCAGCCGCCGACGATCCCGTTCTGGCTGGGCGAAGCGCCGGGCCGCACGGTCGAACTCTCCCACGAGGTGTCGGCGCTGCGGCGCGAGGTCGACGAGCGCCTGCACGCGCGCGAGACGGCGCTGGCGCTGGTAATGGAGAGCGGGGCGTCGAGTGAGGCGGCGGAGCAGGTCGTGGCGTACGTGGAGGAGGGGAAGCGCGTGCTCGGCATCGTGCCGACGGCGGAGAAGATCGTGGCGGAGCGCTTCTTCGACGAAGCGGGCGGGATGCAGCTCGTGGTGCACTCGCCGCTGGGGAGCCGCATCAACCGCGCGTGGGGTCTGGCGCTGCGCAAGCGGTTCTGTGCCGGGTTCAACTTCGAGTTACAGGCCGCGGCGACGGACGAAGGCATCAACATCTCACTCGGTCCGCAGCACTCGTTCCCGGTCGAGGAGGTGTTCAGCTACCTGAAGCCTGCGACCGCCGAGGACGTGCTGACGCAGGCGGTGTTGCAGTCGCCCATCTTCCCGCTGCGCTGGCGGTGGACGGCATCGCGGTCGCTCGCGCTGCTGCGCCAGGCCGGCGGCAAACGGATACCGACGCCGATACAACGGATGCGCTCGGACGACCTGCTCGCTGCGGTGTTCCCCGCAGCGGCGGCCTGCCAGGACAACCTGCCGGTGGGCGGCAGGGTCGAGCCGCCTGACCATCCGCTCGTGTTCGAGACGCTACGCGACTGCCTCACCGAGGCGCTCGACACGGAGGGGATGCTGGGCGTGCTGCGCGCCATCGAGGCCGGCGAGATCGAGGTGTTCGGGAAGGACACGATCCAGCCGTCAGCGTTCTCGCACCAGTTGCTGAACGCGATGCCGTACGCGTTCCTGGACGACGCGCCGCTGGAAGAGCGCCGCGCTCGCGCCGTCACGCTCCGCCGCGCGCTGCCGGAGGACTCGCGTGACCTCGGCGCGCTCAGTCCCGACGCCATCGCGGAGGAGGAGGCGTACGCCTGGCCCGCGATACGCGACGCCGATGAGCTGCACGACGCGCTGCTGTCGCTCGTGGTGCTGACGGAGGACGACGTCGCGGAACACCCGGACGACGCGGAGGCGTGGCGCGGCTGGTACGCGTCGCTGGCCAAGGCGGGCAGGGTGCGAACGCTGGAGGCGGGCGGCCCTCACTCCCTACAAGGGGACCCCTCGCTGACCTCCACGGAGACACCACCCCCCCATCCCCTGGTTCACCCTCACCCTAGCCCTCTCCCCTCAAGGGAGAGGGGATCAGGTCCTTCACTGTGGCATGCGGCTGAACGCGCAGAGGTTGTGCGCGCGGGGTACGAGGATGGAGAAGTAGAGGCGGTCGCGGAGATCGTGCGCGGGCGGGCGGAGTCGTCGGGGCCGTTCACGGTGAGCGGGTTGGCGCGGCGGCTGGCGCTGAGCGAGAGCGCGGTATCGCAGGCGGCGATCCGGTTGGAGTCGGAGGGGGTGCTGTTGCGGGGGCGGTTCCGTCCAGGTGCGGACGGCGAGGAGTTCTGCGACCGCCGGATACTCGCGCGCATCCACCGGAGCACCATCGGGCGGCTCCGGCGCGAGATCGAGCCGGTGCCGGTCGCAAGCTACATCCGCTTCCTGCTGGAGTGGCAGCACGCGACGCCGGGCACGCGCCTGGCGGGTGATGCAGGGCTGATCGAGGTGATCGAGCAGTTGCAGGGGTTCGAGGCGGCAGCGGCGGCCTGGGAGAGTGGGCTGCTCATGAACAGGCTGACGGACTTCCACGCCTCGACCCTCGACGCGCTGACGCTTGGCGGGGAGCTGGCGTGGGGACGGTTCGCGCGCCGCGCCGGGCCTCCGCCGTCGGCTGCGCTGTCTCGCAACGGGCCGATGACGCTGGCCGTGCGCGAGGACGTGCCGTGGCTGCTCGATCCGCCAGACCCGGAAGCGACGTTCACCGGCGCGTCGGCGGACGTGCTGGCGTATCTGGAGTCGAGCGGCGCGTCGTTCCTGCCGGACATCGTGCGCGGTTCCAGGCGGTTGCCGTCGGAAGTTGAGGACGCGCTGTGGCTGCTGGTTGCGGCTGGGCGGGTGACGGCTGACGGGTTCGGCGCGCTGCGCGGGCTCGTGTCCGGCATGGCCAAGCGCGTGCAGCGACGGTCGCGCTGGTCTGGCGCCTCGCGAGTGCGGGCGCAGGCTACGCTCGGACGCGCGGGGAGCCGGTGGTCGCTGTTGCAGTCGCCGCCGTCCGAGCCGGAGGAGGACGTTGTCGAAGCGCGCGCGGCGCAGTTGTTGCGGCGTTACGGTGTGATGCTGCGCGAGCTGTTGGCGCGCGAGCCGATGGCACCGCCGTGGGGCGCGCTCGTGCGGACGTACCGGCGTGCCGAGGCACGGGGCGAGGTGCGGGGCGGGCGGTTCGTCGCGGGCCTGGTTGGCGAGCAGTTCGCGTTGCCGGAGGCCGTCGACGCCCTTCGAGCGGTGCACCGACGCGCGCCGTCCAGCGATGTCGTGCGCGTATCGGGGTCGGACCCGCTGAACCTCGTGGGCGTGCTCACACCGGGGCAGCGCGTGCCGGCGGTGGTCGGCAACAGCGTGCTCTACCGCGACGGCTCGCCGGTGTCGGGGGAGGAGCTGGGGGCGGCAGCGGGGTAGGGGGCTAGCGCAGCGGGTCTACGACGGTGAGGAATGGGAAGCGGTAGAAGCCCGTGTCTCGAGTGCATATCCGGCTGATGCCGTGCTCGCGCATCAGCACTGCCGTGTGCATGTCATGCACAAAGTTGCCCCGTATCTCAGGAAACTCTTCGATCGTCTGGGCAAGAACGGCTTGATGGCGTTCGGTTGGACGCAAGAGGGAGAAGCCCGAGGAGTCGAACAGCGTTTCAAGGAAGTCTCTTGCGCTGATAAGCCGCCACGGCCTAGCGAAGGTGGAGTGCGTGCAAGCACGCATGAACTCGTAGCAGATGTTCCAAGTGAGGTATGCAGGGGCAGGGTCCGTCCATGCTTCTTCGATGCTTCGAACGCATGCCTCGTGGAATTCGGACTCTTCGTTTGCGGCGTACAAGAGGACGTTTGTATCAAAAACGAGCACTACTCATCCGCCTCGTCGAAAGCCCGGTACATCTCATCACGGTTGGAGATGTCTATGAGGAATGGCCCTCCTTTCCAACTGGGAAGGGGGGGCATTCCTCGTCGCTTCTCCTCAGCCGGCGGGTCGTCCAGGATACGGCGGAGGCCAGCCTCAACGAGGGCCGAGATGGTCGTCGAACGGCGAGCGGCTTCCTCGCGAAGCCGCTGCATCACCGTATCGTCTATGTTGAGCGTCGTCTTCATATGGATAACCATACGGGCCGTATGGTTATCCGTCAACGGCGCGTGACGCGCTAGTCCTTGTCGTCCAGCTCCGGGTCGTCCCAGACGAAGTCCGGGTCTTCGAACAGCCCTGAAGGCATGAGCGACGGCAGGCCCTGCTCCGCGAGGGCTGCCTCGAACTGCTCGCGCACCCAGGGGTCCTCTTCGATAAAGGGGACCTCCTTGTTCAGCCCGCCGTCGTAACCCATGAGCGCCTTGGGCGGGAAGACCCGCAACTGGCGGTTCTGCGTGCCGCCCGGGTTGAGGTGCTGGTGGAACCAGTTGTTCGGCGGGACGAAGACGCTCGCGTCCGTCCACGGGCAGACGATCTTCTCGCCGCCCTCCGGGTACATGACGGCGAAGCCGTTGCCGGGCGAAACGCCGACGATGGTGACGCCGGGGCCGTGGCGGTGAGCGGCCCGGTAGCGCTGGGGGGGCAGAACCATCATGCCGGTGCGGATGGCGGAGTTGGGGAAGTTGATCCCCGCGCTGAAGGCGCGCCGGTTCCGTCCCCCGTACGCCCGGAGCTTGTCCCAGACGTTGAGGTCCGGGAAGAAGTTGGCGTGCCACTGGTGAGTCTCATGCTTCACGCCGCCGCGGTCCACCGTCTCGCTCACGGCGTAGGCCTCAGCGGAGAAGGGGTTGCCGTCGCTGCCGTACAGTTCGGTGGGGTCGACGAAGGCGTTATTGAAGAAGAAGTCCGAGCGCGGCTGGATGCTCATCATCAGCGGCAGGTAGCTGACGTGGAGTGTCAGGGCAGGCTGGTCGCCGCGCGCGTTGCTCAACTGGTAGTAGTAGTTGGTGGGGATGCGGAAGAGGCTGCGCTTCTGCCACTCGAAGTTGATCGGCGGGTGCCCCTCCGCCCAGACGGTGGCGATACCCTGCCCCTCTACGACGTAGACGATCTCCTCGGCTGCCATACGGAAGGGAGGGATCGTCCCGCCGGGTGGGACCTGGAGGACGTGCGCTTCGGTGACGCCCTGGTGGCCGACGAGGTTGAGCACCGCGCCGGGACATCCGCGCAGGTCCCACCAGCCAAGCTCTATCGTCCGCAGGTCCTCGACGTAGTAACCGGTGAAGACCGGAACGTCCTGCGATACGAGCCAGCGGTCATAGGGCGACTGCCACCAGCTGTTGGTCGATCTCCTGTCAGGTAGCGCCGTGGTCATCGCGAACCTCCTCGTGCGTGTAATTCGAGCGTGCCTGGTGCGGTCAGTGCATCCCCGCCGCGGCCTGGCCGCCTGTGGCCTGCTGTGTTTCGCGGGTGTCCTTCGCCTTTACGTCCTGCCGGAGCCCGATGCGCAGCCCGAACTGGCGGGCGATGAGCGCAAGGCCGAGCGTGAGGAACATGATGATGAGGGTGATGATACCCGCCTCCTCGACGCGGTTGATGCCCGCCGACGCGCGTTCCAGCGCGAGCAGCGAGAGTGTGAGCGTATCCCGTGAGGCGAGCAGGACGATGCTGGCGGTCGTGGAGGCCGCCGAGATGAAGTTGAGCGCTCCGATGAGCACCATCGTCGGCATGAGCACGGGTATGACGATACGGAAGTAGGTGCGGAGCCACCCGGCGCCCGCGACGCGCCCGGCCTCCTCCATGTCCGCGCCGATCTGCACCATGATGCCCTTGAACACGTTGGTGCCCGTCGTGTTCCCGGAGATGATGACGACGAGGATGAGCGCCCAGATGGAGCCGTACAGCCAGGAGAGCCCCGGCGTTCCGAGGAAGAGCATCAGCAGTCCCAGCGACGAGATGATGCCGGGGAATGCCGCCGATATCCAGATGATCGAGTCCAGGACAGAGCGCCCGCGCCACTTCGTACGCACGATGAGATACGCGATGACGGAGAAGAGGAGCGGGCTGCCGACGCCGGCTGTCGTTGCAAGGATGATCGTCGTCCGGGTCGCCTTCAGGAAGAGCGGGTCTGTGAGGACGTTGTACCAGTGGTCGAGCGTCCACGCCGGAACGGCGTTGAAGAAGCCGACCCGCGTCATGAAGCTGCCCATCACGATGATGACGAAGGGCAGGGCGGTGAGCAGGATGATGACGACCGCCATGGTGATGAAGATGGGCCACTTCCAGGAGCCGAGCTCGATGAGGCCGGGCCGGAACCTTCCGGTGATGGTGGTGTAGTGGCGGCGTCCGGTGATCCAGCGCTGCAGCGGGAAGATGAAGCCGATGAGGACGAGGGTGATGGTGGCAAGGACGATGGCGTCGGCGTAGTCCGGCGGTATCTGGGAGGTGGTCTGCCGGAAGATGAGCGTGGAGAAGACGTAGAAGCCGACGCGCGCGCCGAGCAACTGTTCGGTCTCGAACCCGCTGAACACGCGGAGAATCTGCAAGGCAAAGACGAGGATGATAGGCGAGATCATCACCGGCAGGGTCACGCGGACGAGGGCGCTGACCTTGGACGCGCCGGAGACACGGGCCGCCTCCTCGAGGGCGACGTCCATGTTGCGGAACGCGGGAGTGAGAAGGATGACCTTATAGGCGATGCCGTTGCCCATGAGGTTCGCCCAGACGATACCCGCAAGGCCGAAGATGTTGAACGGCCCTTCCTCGACGAAGGGCAGACTCTCAACGAGCGTGTTGAGCAGTCCCACGTCCGGGTCCATCAGCATCATCCAGCCGATGGTGGTGGCCAGGCCGGGGAACATGAAGGCCACCCAGAACATGTACTCGACGCCGTAGCTGAACGGGATGCGGGTGCGGGCGAGGATGAGCGATATGGTGATGGCGATGGGGAAGCTGAATATGGCCCCCAGGAACCAGACGAGGAAAGAGTTGCGGATCGACTCGAAGACGAGCGGGTTGTCCCACGCCTCGATCCAGTTGGAGAGCCCCCACTCGCGCGGCCCGGCCAGGATCTCGGGGGACATGTCGAAGCTGAGGACGAGGAGCAGGACCATCGGGTAGATGAGGTAGCTGCCAAGCACCACGATCACGATGAACATCACAATCGTGCCGGCTTCCGGCCCCCGCCAGCGCGCGGGCAACACCCGAGAGATTCCTGTGGTCATCTCCTCCTCATCGCGCGCCCACGTTCGGGGATGAGCGGGCAAAGCCACGCCCTGACCGGGCTGCGCCGCCCGCTGTGTCGGTCGTGGGAAGCCGGGAGTTACCCCGGCTTCCCACCGCTTCGTCCACTGCGCCTAGTTGATGGCCAGGCCGCGCTCCATGTAGATCTCCTGGAGCCTGGCGAGCGAATCGTCAGTCGCCTTGGCGAACTCTTCGGAGCCCTGGTCTATCACGTTGATCTTCCCCTCTTGCACCAGCTGCGGGACCATCTGCACCTGCTGCCACTCGCGGTCAGGCACCTTGCCCTGCGGCACGTCCGAGCGGAGGCTTGGAGACGGCGAAGGGTCGAGCGTGATCGTCTGATAGATCGTCTGACCTTCCTGCGAGTAGAACCAGTTGTAGAAGAGCTGCTGGCACTTGGGGTGGGGCGGCTGGTCTATGGCGCTGAGCGTGCCGCGCACCTCGGTCGCAAGGCCTTCCTCCATGACGATGTGGTCCGTTATGGAAGCAACGGGGAGGCCGAGCTCGATGAGCATGTGCGGCTCACTGCCGCCGCCCAGGACAATGTGCCACTTGCCGCGCGCCAGGCCGTCAGCGAGTTCGCGGTCGTTGTCAGAGCCCACGGCGTCCATCTGGGAGTCGAAGTAGAGGCGGTCGAAGAACTCGGGGCCGAGGATGATCCAGAGCCTCGTGCGCGTCGTGGCTGCGCCGGAGCCTGCCTGGCCGACCGTGGCCATCTTGCCTGCCCACTTCGGGTCCAGCAGGTCTTCGTAGGAGGTGATGGCGGCTGCTTCCTCAGGGCTCACCAGGTCCGTGTTGTAGAAGACGTCTATCAGGTTGGACGACCGCAGTGTGTCTGCGAGCGAGTACTGGTTGTCCCGGTCGGTCCAGTAGACCTTGTCGTACAGGTACCAGTGCTCCGGAGTGCGGTTGAGGATGGTGGGATCGATGATGAGCGGCTCAATGGGCGTGAGCGCCTCCGCCTGGCGCAACCGTTCCAGCGAGCTGGTGCCCACCTGGCTGATGTCCACGGTGTACCTGCCGCGTGAGCGCTCCGCGACGATGCGGTCTGCGTTCCTGCTGCCGCTGCCCGTGCTTGCAACAACGTTGACGCCGTAGTTGTCCGAGAACCACTGGAGCATCGGACGCCCGACCGCCGAGTCGCTGCCGCCCATGGCGACGACGAGTTCGCCCTCCGCCTGACAGTCGGCGATGAGCTGGTTCCACTGTGCCTCAAAGGAGACGTCAGGGGTGGGCGTCGGGTCAGCCGGAGCCGGCTCCGGGGGCGGGGTAACGCCCGGCGGCACCGGTGTTGGCGTTGCTGCGGGCTCCGGTGGTGGGGACGTGGGGGTTGGAGTCGGGTCGCTCCCGCAGCCCACCAGTACCGTGAGCGTTGCCAGCGCCATCAGTACGATGGCCAGGAAGCGTTTGTTGTTCGTTCGCCTGCGCATGTTGCTCATCCTCCCGTTCACGAATCGGAACTGATCGCGCGAGTTCTGCGCGGCTTATTCGGGCGACAGGTAGCCTGCGGGGCCGTTGGGGTCGCCCAGCGGCAGGAGGTCCTGCGCCGCGTCGCACCAGGGCTCTTCCCGGTCGCCGCCGCACACTACCAGTGGTGTTGTTGCGAGCAATTCGCCGGTCTCGTCGTCCCAGAGGCTGACGGTCACCGGGTCGAACCGTCCGTAGAAGATGAAGTCCTCGCCTTCACGCGGGTCGAACCCTGCGTCCAGTCCCCAGGCGAAAGCACCGGCGGCGTTGGCCGCGGGCAACTCCTCGTACTCGCGCCACAGGTCGCGTGCGCCGAAGAGCACGGCGGTCACGCGGCTCTCGAGGCCGTCGAGACCCCAGGCGATGCTGATGCGTATGGGCTGCTCCGGCTTCAGGCCGGAGCCGAGGAACCACACGCCGTGGTCGCGTTGGCGCTCGTCCGGTATCCGCACGATGGGAGGGAAGACCCGGAAGGAGACCGCTTCGCCCGTCGCTGCGGCCTGCCCAGGCACGGAGGCGGACGCGTCCCTGGTCGGTGCGAACGGATTGAACGCAAGCCAGAGCGCGGCGGCTATGGTGAGCATCAATCCCACGATCAGGAGGGTCCTGATGCGGATAGTAACGATAGGCCTTGTGCCCATGGTGTTCCTCCCACTTCGATTTCCGCGACCTACCGCGGAAAATGCCGCGCTATCGGCGCATCCTACGCAGCGGGCGGACGCTATCACTCCGATGCACCGTACGTCAACGGATGCACCCGGTTACACGGGACTTGCTGCAGGCGACGGGTGTAGCTACAGCCAGCCTCGTGGCATACTGCGCGGATGGCGACATTCACCGACACCGCAGGCCACATGACGCCGGAGGAGCGTCGCATCGTCGCGTCCACCGGCGTCGCGCACGGGCTGAACCATGCCGTCGAGTTGGTGTACGGCGCGGTGCTCATCGTCGTTGCGCTGGAGTTTGGCGTTACGGTAGCCGCGCTCGGCGCCCTCGGTGCAGCCTCGTCGCTGGCCTACGCGTTCTCGGCGCTGCCCGCCGGGGCGATGGCCGACCGCCTCGGCTCGCAGCGCACCGTTGCACTCTCGATGGCCGGAGCAGGGGTCGCGGCGCTGCTGGCGGCGGTGTCCCCCGGCGTCTGGGTGCTCGGCGCCGCGCTCGTGCTGATGGGCATTCTTGGCGGGCTGTATCACCCTGCCGGGCTGTCGCTCATCAGCCGGGGCGTTCGGAGCCGTGCGCGGGCGTTGGGCATCCACGGCGCGGGTGGCAACATGGGAACGGCGCTGGCCCCGTTGATCGCGGCCGGCATCGCGGGAGCATGGAACTGGCGAGGCGCATTCCTCGTATTCGCGGCCCTGTCGCTCGCAGTCTCCATTACGGCATTCCGTTCCCAGCCGGATGGTGAGGCCCCGGGAGCTCAACGTCCGCGCCCTCGCCTGCGTGCGCAGACCCTGCTGGTGCCGCTCGTGTTGATGTTCGTCATCAACGCGTGCTTCGGGTTCATCTTCCGCGGACTGACGCTCTTCCTGCCGCTGCACTTGAGCGACAACCTGGGGTTCGACGTGTTCGGCTTCGAGCCGGTGGTGGTCGGCGGCGCGGCGGCGACGATAGCGCTCCTGTTCGGTGTCGCAGGGCAGTACGCGGGCGGCGAGATCGGCGAGCGCTTCCGGCGCGAGCGGCTGCTGGTGCCAGCGGCGGCACTGACCATACCCCCGCTCCTCGTCATGGCTGCGGGGAACGGCTGGGTCTTGCTCATCGGAGCGTCGGCGTTCGTTTTCTTCAACTTCATGGCGCAGCCCACTGCTGTCGCGATGATCTCGGACTACGCGGCAGAGCGGTTGCAGGGGCGCATGTACGGTCTCACCTCGTTCACGGGCTTCGGTGTGGGAGCGTTTGCGGGCGTTGGCGGCGGATTGCTGGCGGACGGCCCGGGAGTCGAGTGGGTGTTCGTTATGCTGGCGGCCGTGGCGCTGATCACGGTGGTGTGCGCGATTGCGATCAACGTCTACGTGTTGGCGCGCCGCGACATTCCGGAGGGGCTGTCGCCCGTTTGACCCCGTCCGCGCCCAGGCGTACCGTTACGGCTACCGGCGGAGGTGAGCCATGACGAGCGCAAGTGAGAGCCGCATCGAGGAGATGGACCTGCTGTTGCAGGAGGTACGCAGCCGCAACGCGATGCCGCTGTGGGAGTTGAACGCGCAGCGCGGCAGGCCGACCGTGCAGCCCTTCATCTGGCGCTACCTGGACTACCGCGACCTGCTCTACCGCGCTGCCGACATCGTGCCGATGGAGCTCGCGGAGCGCCGTGTCTTCGTGTTCACCAACCCGGGCATCGACAAGCAGGCGGCTACGTCGTCGCTGTACGCGAACCTGCAGATCATCAAACCGGGCGAGATTGCCCCTTCGCACCGGCACTCGCCGTCGGCGCTGCGACTGGTCATCGAGGGGCAGGGGGCGTACACCGCCGTCAACGGGGAGAAGAGCTACATGGACCCCGGCGACTTCGTGACAACCCCGAGTTGGACGTGGCACGACCACGGAAACGAGGGCGACGCGCCGATGGTGTGGCTGGACGGCCTGGACGTGCCATTCGTGCAGTCGCTCGACGCGAACTTCTACGAGCAGCATCCCAACAACGCGCAGCCGCTCACGAAGCCGGACGACCTGTCGCTCCGGCTGTTCGGCGCGGGGAGCCTCAGGCCGACGTGGGAGCAGCAGGACTCGCCGAACTCGCCCATCATCAACTACAAGTTCGAGCGCACCTACGCTGCCTTGAAGGCGCTGGCCGAGGACACGGACGGCAGCCCGTACGACGGCGTCACGGTCGAGTACACGAACCCGCTGAACGGCGGCCCCGCGATGCCGACCATTGCGTGCTTCGCCACGCTGTTACGCGCTGGTCAGCGCACGCAAGCGCACAGGCACGTGGGAGGGACGATCTACCACGTCATCCAGGGCAGCGGCAGCAGCATCATCGCCGGGACGCGCTTCGACTGGGGGCCCAAGGACACGTTCGTCGTACCGTCGTGGCACTTCCACGAGCACACCGCGGACGAGGAGGCCGTCCTCTTCTCCTACAACGACAGCCCCGTGCTCCAGGCGCTCAACCTCTACCGTGAGGAAGCGATGGACGCTCCCCACCAGGAGGAGACGGGCGTCTTCGGGAGCTAGCCCCACACGCGAGCGGCGGTCTCCAGGATGATGTCCAGCTTGCGCCACTGCACGTCCTCGGGCACTGTCTCGCCGCCTCCGCCGCTGGCGAACCCGCACTGGGGGCTGAGCGCGAGTTGGTCGCCGTCGATGTAACGTGCCGCCTCGTCTATGCGCCGCTTCAGGTCGTCCATCGTCTCCACGTCCGTGCTCTTGGTCGTGACGAGCCCGAGCACCACGATCCTGTCCTTCGGGACGAAGCGCAACGGCTCGAAACTCCCGGCGCGTTCGCTGTCGTACTCCAGCATCAGGCGCTTGTGGTTGAGCTGGGTGAAGAGCTGCTCTGCGATGGAATCGTAGTGCCCCTCGCGGTGCCACTGCGCGACCATCCTGCCGGTGACGGGGTCGATGGCGCGTGAGTTGCCCCGGCAGAGGTGGATGCCGCACGTGGCTTCGACGCCCTCGATGACGCGGTTGTCCGCCGCGATGGAGCGTGTCAGGTTCTCCTCCGGGTCCTCGCCGCGGGAGCGCATCGCCGCCAGCGACGGCTCGTCCACGTAGGCCGTGTAGCCCGGTGCGTCGATGTGGACGTACGGGCACCCCGCTTCGACGAGTTGCCGCACCATTTCGTGCTGTATCTCGGCGACGTGCTTCCTGAAGTCGTCCAGGTCCGCGTAGACGCCCTCCGACGCCTGCCAGTCGAAGCGCTGCGCCACGCGGTCGGGCCCGATGAGCGTCACCTTGGCGGAGGCATGCGCGGCGCTCGCGGCGAACAGGTACTCCTCCAGCGGGAGGTTGCGCGCGAGCGTCAGCCGCTCTATCGCTGGACCGCGCGTCGTGACAGGCGGCCCTGCGACCTGCGGGCCGGACTCGACGCGCTGCTGCTGGTCGGAGCGGTTGCCCTGCTGCCAGCGCCGGTACTCTTCCCGGCTCTCGGGCGTCTCGTAGCCGGAGACGGACGCCCCGAAGCTGTCCTGGAAGTTGCTGCGGCGGAACTCCCCGTCGGTCACGATAGGAAAGCCGATGCGCTCCTGTTCGGCGATGACCTCCCGTATCAACTGGTCCTCGAGCGCCTCCAGTTCTTCGGGCGTTGCCCCGCCGTCGTCGACGCGGGCCCGCAGGTCGAGCAGCGGTTGCGGCCTGCGCAGGCTGCCGATGTGGTCCACGCGCAGCAGATCCAGTTCTCCCATGGCGCGCCTCCTTGTCGTTTGGGGGGTTGAGGTGAGCGTATCATGCGCCGCACGGGGATGCCCTGCCCGTGCGCTGCAGAGACGGTGACACGGTACGTGTGCTACAATCGCGGCATGGCGACGATGGAAGAACGCGTCAGCAGACTGGAAGGCGCTTACGAGCAGCTCGATCAGCGGCTGGGCGACCTGATGGGAGCCGTCAGGGGCCTGGATGCGAAGGTTGACGCCTTGCGCACAGACATCGATGGCCGGATCGATGCTCTGCGCCATGAGATGAACTCGAAGTTCAACACGCTCATCGTCGTCATCGCCACCGTCGGCGTCGCGATGATCGGCGCCATATTCACGCTCGCCCTCCGGGCCTGACCTCATCGTAGCCACCATCTTCGTTGCTCTCGCTCTGCTTATCCCGTGCAGCCTTGCGCCGCGCGGTAGAATGCGCCCTGAGTCATTCGAGACCGCCGGAGGGCAGCGATGCTCAGCACGGAAGAGAACGAACTGATCACGAAGGTAGGGCCCGGCACACCGATGGGCGAATTCGCGCGCCGCTTCTGGACGCCAATCCTGCTCGCGGAGGAACTGCCGGCTCCCGACTGCGCCCCCGTCCGCGTGCGCATACTCGGCGAAGACCTCGTCGCCTTCAAGGACAGCAGGAACCGCATCGGCGTGCTGGAGCCGTGGTGCGCCCACCGTGGCGCGGATCTCTTCTACGGGCGGAACGAGGAGTCCGGCCTGCGCTGCGTCTACCATGGCTGGAAGTACGACGTCGACGGCGTCTGCGTGGACGTGCCGAACGCGCCGGAAGGTGCGACCTTCAAGGAGAAGATACGCGCCCGCGCGTACCCGGCGGTCGAGCGTGGCGGCGTGGTCTGGGCCTACCTGGGCCCGCGGGACAACGGCGTGCCGGAGTTCCCGGAGATGGAGTGGACGCGCGTTCCCAACGATCAGCGCTACGTCTCCAAGATGTTCCTCGAGTGCAACTACCTGCAGTCGATGGAGGCCGACATAGATTCCAGCCATCTCGGCTTCCTGCACAGCTACGTCAAGAGCGGAACCGTTATAGACGGCCGCGCAAACGGCATTGAGGACCTGACCGCAACCGACAAGGCGCCCGTGTGGACCGTGACGGATACCGAGTACGGCGTGATGCTGACGGCACGGCGCGACGCGGGCGAGAACTACTACTGGCGTGTGAACCAGTGGATGCTCCCCTTCTACACCATGATCGCGGCGCGTCCCGACGACTCCGTCCTCTGCCAGGTGAAGATCCCGGTGGACGATGAGCACGCCGTCGCGTTCCGCGTGCGATGGCACGCCGATCGTCCGCTGACCCCGGAGGAGCTCTCCATCTACCGCGACAAGGGCATCCTCTTCCCGGAGATGGTCCCCGGCGCGTACCGCACGAAGGAGAACAAGTTCAACGACTACCTGCAGGACCGCGCGGCGCAGCGTCACTACTCGTTCACCGGCATCAAGTCGATACCGGCGCAGGACTTCGCGGTGACGGAGGTGCAGCACGGCGGGCCGGTGTCCGACCGCACGCGCGAGCATCTCGTGAGCAGCGACACCGCCATCATCCAGGTGCGGCGACGGCTGATCCGCTCCGTGCGCCAGCTGATGGAAGGCCAGGAGCCGCCGGAGGCGCGCAACGGCGGCGCCTTCCGCGTCCGATCGCTGGACATCGTGCTCCCGAAGGACACCGCCATCGAGGACGCCGGCCAGGAATACATGGTCTCGAACGTCTAGCCTTCCGTTGCGCTGGTAACCGCTTGAGAGAGAAGAGTCTTGCCAATCATCCGTTCCCTACGACTGCATTCCGTGGGTGTCTACGGGCACGCCGCCGCGCTTACCCTGTTGTCGCTCGCTCTCGTCCTGCTGACCTCCTGCACCTCACCGGGGCACGGCTTCGACCCCGAAGTCGTGTCGGAAGGACAGCAACTGTTCGCGGCGAACTGCGCGACCTGCCATGGCGTCGGAGGGGAGGGTCAGCCGGACTGGCACATCACCAAGGACGACGGCACGCTGCCCCCGCCGCCGCTCAATGGCGACGGCCACACCTGGCATCACGGCGACGGCCTCCTGTACCGCATCGTCAACGAGGGCGGCAAGGCGCTGGAGGACCCGAACTACGCGACCTTCAAGAGCGCCATGCCGGCATTCGGGGACAGGCTCAGCCACGACGAGATCGTCGCAGTGCTCACGTATCTCAAGAGCCTCTGGGGCGACAAGACGAGCCGCGGCATCTCCATTGTGGAGTCGCAGGCGTTCGCGAGCGAGCAGGACCCGTTCCCGCCGAGCGGCGGCGGGTAGGCTACCGTCCAACGTCTGCCATCCGCCTCTTACCCCATAGCCCCCGCATCCGCTACGCTGGTCGTATGACCGGCCTGCCGGCCTCACCCATAGACGAAACGTATAGCTCGCGGTGCAGTTATAGACGGCATCTATGAGTCGGGGACACGAACTTTGATTTCGATGAGATTGTTGTTGCCTTGTTCGTGGGAAGCAGGCCACGGCCACGAAAACGCCTGTCAACAACGCATCAAGGATGTCAAACCAGGAACGCCGTTCACTCCTGAAACCGTGAACAAGGATGTCAGATTGCAGGCCCGTTGACATTCTTGTTCCGACTCCCTGTCTGATTCCGTGGGACCCCGCCTGCTCCCTCTCCCGATTGCGGGAGAGGGCTGGGGTAAGGGCTCCTCCGCCCGCCCGCCTCGGCTTGTGTAGAATGAGAATAGGTGCCGGACGCCCGGCGCGATCCCCGTCAGGAGCGCCCATGACCACATCGCGAAAGAAGCCCACGACCAGGAAACCCTCCTCGAAGGACCAGTCGGCGAACGGACGAGCGACGACGCTCGGCGCGCTGCGCCAGAGCGGCTACGCCGTTACGTCCGTCCGTGACGAGTTGCGCCGCAACCTCATGAGCCGCCTGCGCAACAGCGAACCGGTCTTCCCCGGCATCGTGGGCTACGAGGACACGGTTATCCCGCAAGTGGAGAACGCCATCCTCGCAGGGCAGGACCTCATCCTGCTCGGCGAACGCGGGCAGGCGAAGTCGCGCATGATCCGCGCCCTCGTGGAGCTGCTCGACGACGAGATCCCCATCGTGCGAGGCAGCGAGGTGAACGACGACCCGCTTGCTCCCATCTCGCGCTACGCCATCGAGCTCATCGCGGAGCAGGGCGACGACACGCCCATCGACTGGGTCGGCCGAGACCGGCGCTACGGCGAGAAGCTCGCGACGCCCGACATCTCGATCGCGGACCTCGTGGGCGACGTCGACCCGATCCGCATCGCTGAGGGCCGCTACCTCTCGGACGAGCTTGCCATCCACTACGGGCTCATCCCGCGCACCAACCGGGGCATCTTCTGCATCAACGAGCTGCCGGACCTCGCGGAGCGCATCCAGGTGGGGCTCTTCAACCTGATGGAGGAGCGCGACGTCCAGATCAAGGGCTACCTCGTGCGGCTCTCGCTGGACGTGCTCGTGGTCGCGAGCGCCAACCCGGAGGACTACACGAACCGCGGGCGCATCATCACGCCGCTCAAGGACCGCTACGGCGCCCAGATCCGCACCCACTACCCAAGGGAGATCGCGCAGGAGATCTCCATCATGGACGTGGAGCGGAACGAGTTTCCGGGCGCGCAGGAACCCATCATCGTGCCGGAGTACATCAAGGAGCTCATCGCGGAGTTCACTGCGCTCGCGCGGCGGCACCCGGAGATCAACCAGCGCTCCGGCGTGAGCGTGCGCGTCTCCATCGCCAACTACGAGACGGTCGCCGCCAACGCGCTGCGGCGCGCCATCTCCCAGGGGGAGGGGCAGGCGGTGCCGCGCATAACGGACTTCGCGTTCATCATCGCGTCGACGCTCGGCAAGGTCGAGCTGGAGACGATGGAGGAAGGGCGCGAGGCCAAGATCGTCGACGAGCTCATCAAGCGGGCGCTCCTCAACGTGTTCGACCGCCACTTCGAGCCGCACGAACTCGACGAGCTCGTTGTGGCGTTCGAGGCCGGGCAGACGTTCGACACGGGCGCGGACCTGCCGTCCAGCGTCTACCTGGAGGAGATGGGTCAGTTGGAGGGGTTCGCGGGAGCGCTGAGCAAGCTTGGCACGGGCAACAGCGGGCCGGAGGCGGCGTCTGCGGCCGAGTTCGTGCTGGAGGGCCTGCACCTGAACCGTCGTCTGAACCGCGACCAGCTTGCGGGAGGCTACCGCTACCGCGTCTAGACCGGGAAGGGCAGAAGGGAGGATACGGAGGTCATGTCCAACGAACCGCAATACGACGTCATCATCATCGGCGGAGGCGCAGCCGGCCTCGCCGCATCCATCTACTCGGTGCGCGCGATGCTCAAGACGCTCATCATCGAGAAGAAGGCCGTGGGCGGCCAGATCCTGCTCACCGGCGAGATCGAGAACTACCCTGGCTTCCCGGAGCCTATCGACGGCCCGGAGCTTGCGATGCTCTACGAGAAGCAGGCCGGGCGCTTCGGCGTCGAGTTCGAGTACGACACCGTCGTCAGCCTCGACGTGGCGGGCGACGTGAAGCGCGTCGTCTGCGAGGACGGCGAGTACACGGGCAGGGCGGTCATCGTCGCCACCGGCGGCGAGCACAACCAGTTGGGCGTGCCGGGCGAGGTGGAGTACTGGGGGAAGGGCGTCTCCTACTGCGCGACGTGCGACGGCAACTTCTTCAAGGG
>DAOUHP010000074.1:0-33577 GCA_034428575.1 Dehalococcoidia bacterium
GAACGACGCCAGTTCGTCCGGCTACCTCAGCTACGTGTTCGAGGGGCTGACCGAGACCTCGTGGCTGGATGACGCTATCGAGCCGCTGCTCGCGGAATCGTGGGAGCACTCAGACGACGGCCGTGAGTGGACGTTCCACCTGCGTCGCGACGTCACCTGGCACGACGGCGAGCCGTTCACCGCGCACGACGTGGACTTCACGTTCAATCGCATCATCTACAACGACGACATTCCCACCACCAGCCGGGAGACGTTCATCTTCGTCTACACCGACGAGACAACCGGCGAACGGAAGGACGGGCGCATGACTGTGACCGCACTGGACGACTACACGGTGCGGTTCGTGTTGCCCGTCTCGTACGCCCCGTTCCTGCGCTCGATGGGCAGCGCCATCTACCCGAGGCACATCCTCGGACCGTACGTGGACGCGGGCACATTCCAGGAGGTGTGGGACGTCGAATCCGACCCGTCGGAGGTCGTCGGCACCGGGCCGTTCACCATCGCGAGCTACACACCCGGCGAGCGGGTCACGCTGCGGCGGAACCCGGACTACTGGAAGCGGGACAGCGCGGGGAACAGCCTCCCGTACATCGACGAGATCGTCTACCTCGTTGTCGACAACCTGGAGGAGGAGTTGGCGCTCTTCCAGGCGGGCCGGACGGACGCGCATGGCGTCCTGGGGGAGGAGTACCCCGTGCTGGAGCCGCTTCAGGAGGAGGGCGGCTTCACCATCCACCGGCGCGGTCCCGGCTTCGGCACGACGTTCCTCACGTTCAACGTACACCCCGGCACGAACCCGGACGGCGTGGCGTACATGCGGCCCGAGGCGCGGGCATGGTTTGACACGCTCGAGTTCCGGCAGGCGGTCGCGCACAGCGTTGACAAGGAGCGGGTCGTTGAGGAGGCGCTCGGCGGTCTCGGCTACCCGCAGTGGTCGTCCATCAGCCCCGCCACGGGGGACTTCCACAACCCTGACGTGAAGCGGTACGAGTACGACCTCGACGCGGCGAATGAGCTGCTCGACGACCTCGGCTGGACGGACACCGACGGCGACGGCGTGCGCGAAGACGACACGGGCAACCCCATCGCGTTCACACTGGTGACGAACGAGGGCAACACCGTTCGGGAGCACGCCACCCGCATCATCGAGGAAGGGATGGAGAGCATCGGACTCAGCGTGGACCTCCAGGTCATCGACTTCGGAGTGATCGTGGGCCAGCTGGTATCCACGTACGACTGGGAGGCGGTCGTCATCGGATTCACCGGCGGACCCGACCCCTACGGCGCTATCACGTTCTGGCACAGCGACGCGGACTTCCACCTGTGGTACCCGAACCAGCCGGAACCCGCGACGGCGTGGGAAGCGGAGATCGACGAACTGTACACGGCGGCTAGCCAGGAGCTGGACCACGACGAGCGTGTGCGGATGTATCGCCGCGCTCAGGAGATAGCGGCTGAGCAGACGCCGGTCATCTACACGGCGCTGTCCGAGCGGATGATCGCGGTCCGCGACGTCTTCGGCAACGTGACGCCCACGCTCTACGGGTTGTGGGACGACCGGTACGTCTACCGCACGGACGGGTAGGGGTAGCCTCTCCTCACGGTCCCCGTTCCTTGTCGAGAGGTGCCCCGGCGCCGCTTGCCGACACGCGTCATGCCTCGTAATCTTCTGCGCGGAGGTGGGCTATGGCTGACTATCCCCGGACCGACCTGCTCGTCGAGACGGAATGGCTCGCGGAGCACCTGACGGACCCGAACGTCCGCGTCATCGAGATGGCGCAGGACGGCAGCGATTTCGAGACCGGACACATCCCCGGCGCGGCGCTCTCACCCACGTGGCAGGTGAAGGGCTCGGAGCAGAAGAGGCTGGTCGCGCCGCCGGACGAGGCGAAGGCGTGGTTCGAGTCGGTCGGTGTCGGCGACGATACGCTCGTCGTCGGGTACGACCGGTTCCACAGCCGGGACGCGTCGCGGCTCTGGTGGGTGCTCAGCTACTACGGCCACACGAACGTGCGAGTGCTGAACGGCGGTTGGACGAAGT
This sequence comes from Dehalococcoidia bacterium, assembly GCA_034428575.1. Taxonomy (GTDB): domain Bacteria; phylum Chloroflexota; class Dehalococcoidia; order Lucifugimonadales; family Australimonadaceae; genus Bin16. Next base: position 2,042 of record DAOUHP010000074.1, read on the forward strand.
GGACGGCCGAGGGACGCGACGTCGAGGCGGGTCCCTCCCGCGTCGCCGGCGGAGGCGTGACGTTCACCCCGCAACCTCCCAACCGGGCCATCGCATCCGACGTCGACAAGCTCAAGTCGGCCATCGGCGCGGAGGACACGGTGATCTGGGACGTGCGGACGGAGGACGAGTACACGGGGGCGAACTCGCGCGGCAACGCGCGGGTAGGGCACGTTCCGGGGGCGGCATTCCTGGAGTGGGTGCACCTGGTGGCGGAGGACGACACGTTCAAGTCCGCCGAGGAGATCGAGGAGATAGCGCGGGGGTTGGGGATCACGCCGGAGAAGACGGTGCATGTCTACTGACAGGGCGGTGTGCGTGCGTCGCACGCGATGCTGGCCCTCACGCTGATCGGCCACGAGTCGGTGTGCATGTACGACGGTTCGATGGGGGAGTGGGCGAACCGCGACGATACGCCCCTGGAGGAATAGGGCGTATCGCCGCGGAGGGTGATTGCTATTCGATAGCGAACACGGCCTGCACGCGTACGCTCACCTCGAGCTCGCCGCCGAAGAACTGCGTCGGCGGGCCGGCCGAGTCCATCGCCGCCATCGCGAACCGCGCCTCGGCGACCGGGAACTGGTCGAAGTTGCTCTCGGCTACGGAGACGAGCGGGCCGCGGACGACCTCCAACTGCTCGGCGTAGAGATCGGCTTTCGCAAGCGCGTCCTCGATGGCCAGGACCCGCGCCTGCTCTTCCAGCGCGCTGGTGTCCTCTATCTGGAAGCTGACGCTCTGCACGCGGGTGAGGTCGCCGCCCGCGGTTACGGCACGATCGACGACGTCGCCGGTGGCGTTCAGGTCGCGCAGCGTGACGTTCAGCGTGTTCGTCACCTGGAAGCCGAGCAACTCCTGTTCGCCGTCGCGCACGTACTGGTAGCGCGGGTTGATGGAGAAGTGCGCCGTTCGGATGTCGTCCTCGGCGACGCCCGCCGCGCGCAGTTCCTCGACGATGGCTGCGAGGGCGCGGGCCGCATCGCCTCGCGCCTCGCTGACGGTGTCCCGCAGCGCCTCGACCCCGAGCGAGATGACGGCGATGTCCGGTTCGCCGGAGACGACGCCGACCCCGGAGGCGTGGATGCCGCTGTTCGTGTCATAGACGATCGTGCTGTTGCCGCCGCGCATGTCGGTCGCCACGGGGTCGTCGGCGTCCGTGTCGGCGTTGTCGGAGCATCCGGCGAACAGCGCCACGGCCAGCATGGCCATGCTCAACAGCAGGGCGGTCTTCGTTGCGTAAGAGACTGGGAATGAGGGCATCCTTCTCCTCCTGTTCCGCCGGGTTGGTTGCCGGGCGGCGGGCCCGGTCAGGATAACGCTCCTGTTGACGCGGCAGTTTCGCCGGAGCAGACAGGCGGGGCAATCCCTATACTGCTGCAGTCCGTATACTGGAGAGTACGCGCAGGCTGGCGCGTCCGTTCCCTCGACATGCGCTCAATCCTGCGTGAAACTATCCAGACCATCGCGCTCGCCGCGTTCTTCATGCTGTTGTTGCAGGGGGCCATTCAGAACTACCGGGTGGAAGGGCCCAGCATGCAGCCGCTTCTGGAGAGCCTGGACGGGGTATTCGTGAACAAGCTCGCCTACGAGGCGGTGGACGCGGAGCACGCCGCCCGGTGGGTGCCGGGTGTGGGCGCGGCGCCGGGCGAAGTGTGGCGTCCCTTCGGCGGGCCGGACTACGGCGACGTGATCGTGTTCCGCTGGCCGATGGACGAGCGGCAGTACTTCGTCAAGCGCATCATCGGCAAGCCCGGCGACATGATCGAGATCGAGCGCGGCGAGGTCTATCGCAACGGTGTCCCGGTTGCTGAGCCGTACGTGGAGCACGAGTCCCGGGAGACGATCATCGAGCGCGCGGTGCCTGAGGGCCACTACTACGTGCTGGGCGACAACCGTGCGCAGAGCGACGACTCCCGCCGGTGGGGGTTCGTGCCGGAGGAGAACATCGTGGGCGAACTCTGGTTCGCCTACTGGCCGCTTGAGCGGCTTGGCTTCTTCTAGGGCAAGTGGAGGGGCCCGTCTTCCTCCAAGGTGGAGGGAATAACGGCGGGGTTTGCGGTAGCCTGTAAGGGATGCCCCCGTAGCTCAATGGCAGAGCGCCGGGCTTTTAACCCGGGCGTTGCAGGTTCGAGTCCTGTCGGGGGTACCATAACCAGCCTGCTTTACGAGTAAAACGTGGCTGTTCGATAGCTGGTTACCACTTGGGTTACCACAAGAACAGAGGCGTTCGGTGACCATTGAAGCTCGGCGGGTTCAACCGATACCAATCGGGCCACGGCCCGATCACGACTACCCCGATGCGTTGCCCGCACCGGGGCAGGTCCCCCAACTCTTCTTGGCATCGTCAGCCTGCTGCTGCTCTCGTGGACGCTGCTCTGGCCCTCCAGGGCAGTGCGCTTCAAGCGTTGCCCACCTGATTCCCCTGTCCAAAAGCGCGACGAATCATTGCACCGCGAACAGGTGCGCCCACTTCTCTGCCACCCGGGCACGCTCTTCCTTGCTTGCGATGTTCGTGAGAGGGAACTCACTCTTCCAGGAGTAGGGCTTGCAGGCGTCGATGATGGCCTGAGAGGCCGTGTAGTCCCCTCGCTCCTTCTGGTCGGGTGGGATCCGCGGGTCCAACGCGCTTGACTGGCATGCCTGGAGCACAGTGATGGATGTCGCCGGGTCACACCGTGTGCCGATGGCCCACAGCACGTCCATCGGGTCCCAGGCGTTGATGTCCTCATCAACGACCACGACGAACCGGCCCATATACTCTCCAGACGCAGCCAGGCCTGCCCTCGTCACATGACCCGGGAACCGTTGACGGATCTGGACGACAATCATGCCCGGTATCGACATCCGAACCACATTGAGCACCTCAGGGACGCCGGCCCGGATCAGCGCCTGCTTGTCGTTGATCGCGTGGGTCGGAAAGCCGAAGTGGGCCTTGGTGATGCCGTGCCCCTTCAGCGGCGGCACCCCAAGAATCATGGGGTTGTTGCGATGATAGAGCCCCTTGACCCTGATCACGGTATCGGGCCGGGTCCCGGAGGCATAGTAGCCGGTCCACTCGCCGAACGGTCCTTCGTCTCTCGTCTCCTCCTCGGGAGGAGGGACCTCGCCGACCAACACGACCTCCGACGTAGCCGGGATCGGCAAGCCCGTCAGTTTGTCAATAACAACCTCCACGGGTTCGCCCCGGACATAACCCGCCAGATCGAACTTGGACATCGCATGCTGGCCGAGGAAGTAGCTCGAAGCCAGGAACAACACCGGGTCGTTGCCCAGGGAGACCACAACAGGACAGCTCTCCCCTTTATCCCAGTACTTCTTGCGAATCACGTTGCCGGTCTTATTGGGAGTGATGTACAACCCTACCGTCTTCTCGTCATGGGCCATGACGCGGTACGTGCCGAAGTGCACGTTCCCGCTGTCCGGATCACGCAGGAAGACGATGCACCCCGTGCCCAGGTAATGCCCGCCGTCGTGCTCGTGCCAGAACGGCGCAGGCAGTTTCGTGACATCCACGTCGTCGTCAAAGAAGACGTTTTCGTACACAGGGCCGGTTGGCACCTCAACCGGAGGTACAGGGTGTACGCCCGCCATCTTTTCCTCGTACACGGCGAGTCCCCGCTCCATGTCCAAGTCCGGAGGGAGGTCTATCGCCAATAACGCTCGTTGGCTCACGTCGAACGGGCAAGTGAGCATCCTGAAATCGTCCGAGTACCCGACAATGTTCTCGAACAAGAGTGCAGGCCCCTTCATCTCTGTGTTCAGTTCGGTGATCGTACCCATTTCCAGATGCGGGTCTGCTCCCTTAATCACCTTGAGATCACCCAGGTCTTCAACGGCAGCTACGTATTCCCTCAGATCGGCAAATGGCATGCGTCCCTCCTGTGAGGCCGCGAGTTAGGTTGCGTGTGCGAATTCCGCTGATTCAACTCCTCTGCGCCTGACGAGAATCTATGCGCGCTCGGCTGGTAGGTCAATAGGGCTGCGTGAAGCGGGGCAACGCAACAATGCTTGCCCAACCGGGCCTCGTCCCCAGGGTTGCTCTCCCTCCCAAGGAGGGTTGGCCAAACGCAGGCAGGGCCCGAGGCGACCACCGGTCCCGCACCGGCGGCTGCGAAGCACATGACCGCGATGGTTACCGAAGTGACTGCTCACTACGGCCACTTGTTGCGCCGCGAAGGGACACGGCGCCAATCGTCCTCGAAGGCCTGCGGGCCGGCGCGCTCATACACGCGGTGGTGCGTTTCCCTGTCCGCCAAGTGCGGCACCAGGCGCTCGGAGTAGAGTTCGTGCAGCAGTTCCCCGGCAGCCGCGTGCTCATCTGCCGCAACAAGATCGTCCAGGAACTGCTCCAGTTCGGGGGTATTGGCCATGTTCGCTCGGTATACGAGGCGTCCTTGCTTGTCGATCACAAAAAGGGAAGCCGGCCAAGGTCCGTAGCGGCGGTGGATCGCGCCATCCACGGTGTCGACCAAGATTGGCACTTCGACCTGTTCGAGCAGTTGGAGGTCCCGAGCATGGGCCGACTTCTGCTGGAATGAAGTGTGGTCGGGGTAGTTCTCTGCGGGATGCGACTCGCGCGTATACAGGAGAAAGAACCTGATGTCCTTGTCGGCGAACTTCCGCTGCAGGAGGTTCAGACCAGGCGCCTCATACGCGCACATGGGACTGGTGATAGCGCCGCTCATCAAGACGATATGGCTACCGCGCAACTCATTAAGGTGCACCTCCACACCGTCAAGGCCGACAGCATGGAAGTCCGGGGCGGGTTCGCCCACTTTCGCCGGCAACGTGTCCCCAACGCTCCCGGGCATCCCTGCCCCGAACCTAAAGTCCACGCTGTTGTAATCGTCGGCGGTTGTGGTCAAGGAACAACTCCACTTGGGGACGGGCAAAACCAGCCGACTCTCTATCACAGGAACAGTGCACTGTCAAGATTGCGAGTTGACACGAAATGCCCCGTGTGCTATCACCGCCTATGCGGCTTATAGCTTTGCTCTGCCACCCACTGTTTAACCAGCGAGGCCAGGAGCGAACCGCCCGCGGGAGGTTCACAGCATGGAATACCGATGTATTTCGGCAGATTCCCATCTTGAGATACGTCCAGACCGATACACGCCGCGCGTTCCGCAGGAATACCAGGGGCACATGCCCCAGGTAGTCACGCTGAGCGACGGCACGCTCGCGGTATTTCAAGAGGGAAAACCGCTCGAACGGCTGATCTCCAACATCTCGTGCGGCAAGCCCTATGAAGAGCGCCGCCCGTTCGACCCGGAACCCGGTGAGAACTACGAAACGTCTCCCGGGACGGGCTCACCGGAGCAGCGGCTCACCGAACAGGACCAGGATGGCGTCGACGCCGAAGTGCTGTTTCCGGGTGCGGTCGGCCCTCCATTCTGGCGAGGCATCCGCAATGACCGTGCCTACATGGCACTCGTCCGCGCATACAACGACTGGCTCGCCGAAGAATACTGCGCCGTGGACCCGGACCGCCTGATAGGTGTGGGCACCATCCCTGTTGTCAAGAGCCTCGATGCAACGATCGCCGAACTCGAACACTGCGCGAAACTTGGACTCAAGGCTGTTGCGATGAACAGCTTCCCCAGTGGAGAACCACAGCCTGTCCCTGAGGACGATGCCTTTTACGCTCGGGCGGTGGACCTCGGAATGGCCCTCACCGTCCATGTCGGGTTTGGTTTTCCTCAGCGCGGCGCGCCCCCCCCACCGGCGCCTGCCTACGTATACCCCAAGCGGCCCGACCCGGAGATGAACGTGCCCGACATCGTGGACCGCTTCAACAAGTACGGGTTCCGGGGCGCTATCCAAGCCGTCCAACTGATCTGGTCCGGCGTCTTCGACAGGGTCCCTGACGCGAGCCTCTACATCGCTGAAGTCCAGCTCGGTTGGATCCCTCACTGGATGGAAACCCTGGACAATGAATCCGGTCGCCAGCAATTCTGGGCAGAACGCGTGCTCGGGCTGCCGCGCCTGCAGCAACTGCCCAGCGACATCGCGCGCGAACATATCTGGTGGGGCTTCAACCGGAACCCGGTCGGCGTGCGGATCGCGCAGTTGGAGGGCGGCCTCGGTCGTGCGATGTGGGCCAGCGACTTCCCTCATCTCGAATCGGACTGGCCGAACTCCCAGCGGGTTATCGAAGAATGCTGCGTAGGGCTTTCCGAGGAGGAGAAGCACCTCATCACGGTGAGTAACGCGGCGGAGTACTTCCACCTCGACTAGTTCGAGCTGCCCAGCCGCTCGGAAGACTGAAGCAGTAGCGCAGAATACAGGCGTTCGGAGGTCTGCGACGGACTTTCACACGTTCCTCGACGAATATGCTGTTGCTCACCCAGAAGACATCGTTCGGGTGGGCAACGAAGTGAATGCCCGCTGGGAAGCGTCGGCGCTCGCGATCAAGGCGCAGAAGGCCTTCGCCGAGTCTCCGCTGCTCATCTTCGATAAGGTCCGCAACGCAAGCGGCGAGCTATCGCCGTTCCCATCGCTCATCAACATGTTCGCGTCACGAACGCGCTCTGCTGCTGCGGTCGGTTCTACATACCACGGCGTCAGCCGCGACGTGTACGAGAGGCGCAACCGCCGGATCAAGCCCGTGGTGGTGTCATCCTCGGAAGCTCCAGTAAAGCAGGTGGTGAGGAGCGGAAGCGCCGCCATAGACGTCCTCAAATTGTTGCCTGCATTGGTCCACGGAGGCTGGGACCCCGGACCGTATCTCTCCGCAGGCTTCCTGACGACATACGACCCGGACAGTGGCATAGACAACTGCGCACTCCAGCGGGGGTGGATTCGGGACGATGGCGAGATCCGGATCTATCCGTTGGCTTCCAGCCACAACGGAGTGAACATCGCCAAGAACGAGGCGCTCGGCCAGGATACGCGAGTAGCATTCTGGGTGGGACACCATCCCGTTGTCTACTTGGGGGCCGAAGCCAGGATCAGTTACCCGGAGAGTCACTGGGAAGCTGCCGGCGGAGCGACAGGCGAACCGCTGCGGCTCGTGCCATCCGAGTCGTTGGGCGACGATTTCCTCGTGCCTGCAGACGCGGAGTTCATCATAGAGGGCATCGTGCCTCGGGGCGTGAGAAAGCCGGAAGGGCCCTTCGCCGAGTACACCGGTTACTTCGGCCCGCAACGACTAAACCCCATCATGCAGGTGACTGCAATCACGCACCGCGAGAACCCCTATTGGTTCTCAATCATCACAGGCTCGGCGGACGACGGGATAGGAATGCTGCGCAGGGAGGGTGCGGTGTTCGATGTGGTCAACCGCGTGATCCCGCACCTCCTCAATGTCTACCGCCCGCCAACGGCTCCTCATCACATGTATATCCAGATACGCAAGACGCAGGAGTGGCAGCCCAGGGCCGCAATCGCGGCCGCAATCGCCATGCCTGATGCCATCAAGCACGTGCTCGTGTTCGATGAGGACATCAACATCTTCGATCCTCAGGAGGTCCTGTGGGCCATCGACACGAGGTCTGAATGGTCCCGAGACCTCATCGTCGTCCCGAAGCTCTACTCCGCGCCGCTGGACCCAACCAGCGACGGTGACTCGTGCGTCACGCGGGTTGGCATCGACTGCACCAAGCCGGCGCCGCCGGAAGTCTATGCACAGCGCTCGTTCATCCCTGCTGAAGTGATGGACTCGATTCGGCTGGAGGACTACCTGCCCTAGCCCTGCAAGGTCCTGCAAGCCTGCCCACCGAGAGGAGCCGATGTGCTATTAGTGAGTTTCCTGGTCTGTCCCCAATGCCGGAGCGACTTCTACGTTGATCGACTGGACTACCGCAACACTCCTGCCGCATTAGCAGCCTGTCCTCACTGCGGACTTGAGTTTCCCGTGCTGGAGGGGAACCCCAAGCCACCCCTCGAGGCGGGCGTACAGTAAGCAGTCAGGCGTGCCCCGGCCTCCCCCTGATTCGCGTCCGTCATGGTCTGCGCGACCTGCCTTAGTGCGTCTCGAACAGTTCCTGGTACTCTGCGATCCTTCGCAGCGACAGTTTGCGCTCGTCGGCAGTAGGGCGCCGCGGGTCTTGCGCCCTGGGCAGCCGACCGAGTCTCAGCATCGCTGCCATCAGGAGGATCCGCGCCTTGTTGGCATCCAGGTTGCTGCCTTCTACCGTCATTCCAGCGCGTCCGGTAACCACCCGCCCACCTGGGTCAGCCCTGCTCACCCGCACCACGGGCATACCACTGAACACAGCGATCTCCAGTGCGGCCTCCTGCGACTCTGAGGCGGCGGCATAGGAGTTGGAACCCTCGAGGATGAAGCCGTGTAGTTTCGCGGTCGAGTCAGCGCCGCTCTCCTCGTCAGCAAGTCCCTTCTCTATCCGCGCGAGGATATCTACCTCGGTGTCGGGATCTCCTGAGACGTCCTCAGCCATGTATTGGCCGTACTTGACGATATGGATGCTGGGAATGGCAGATGGGAGCAAGTGGCCGTCGGAGTCTTTCAACTCCACTCCACCAATCTGACGCGGCAGGCGTCCAAGCGCCATATCCGATCCCGCACCATGCTTGTATGCGGGCTTGTACCAGAGAGTAACCGGTGGACCTACGCTTCCCAGCACGCCGCCATGACCGCCCACTGCCTTATAGCCCCCGGGCCTGGCGTCGCCTTTCTTGAACTCTCGGGCCGCGAACACCTGCTGGTCGATGATGCCGACAGCACCGGCTCCGATCCCTTTCTCCGACACGATATATGACACGGCGTCCACGATGTTGCGGTCGCCGTCGCTGCCCAACTGACCATGGGGACGCTGCGCGGCGCAGCCGACAATGGGCAGGTCGGTCTCGATGAGGAGGCTAAGCCAGTAGATGGTTTCCTCCAGCGTCGGGCTCCCCTCGAGCCAGATAGCTCCAGCGTACTTACCGGAGGCCAGCGTCCCCTGGACCACGTTGGTGACCCTGGCGAGCGATGCACGCGTTGGGGAATGAGCAAGCGAACGCGGTCTGTAGGGGAAGAAATCTACACCTGGCACCTCGCCACGGCTAACGTACCCAGCTGGCGGCAGAGCACGAACGAAATCGAAATCAGCCATGCGGCCGAGGCTGTTGCCGGTTCCAGCCTCGTCTCTCCCGGCGATCGATCTATCGATCTCCTGGAACATGCGAGAGGCATCCGGGTAGAAGAACTGACGGCCGCCGTATGCCAGCCCGGCATCGGTCAAGTCGCGCTCTTCGAAGGGCGCGCCTGTCGCCGACCCGTCGGCCCGTCGCGCCATGTAAGGTAGCAGGAAAGGTCCGTCCTCAGGGCGTAGCTCGGCTTCATAATAGTCCCGGCCGTCCTCGTGGTAGACATCCTTGCTGTCCTCTTCCAACGGGTGGGCAGTGTACTTACGGATCTTGACTGTGACGGGCTCGTACAGCAGTTGGGGGACAAGGTGGTCATAGCCATCCGCCATCTGCTCCCCATCGAGCCGGCCCTTATTGCTGGTGACGGCCGTGGGCGTGTTTGCGATCGTGGACCGTGGCCCTGAGAAGACTGCGATCCTCGGTTTTGCCATCACTGCTGCTCCTGCTCGAGTAATCTTCCCTGCCAGAATGAACATAGCCCACGGCGCATGCGCCGTGGGCTATGTTCACTCAATGCCACCACAGGTGAGCGACGGCCTAGCCGCCACCTGTCTTCATCAACTCGTTTACCACGGCACGAAGGTCTACGTAGCCTTGGATGCCACCTTCAAACTCCTCAAGCTGGTCCAGAGTCTGGAGTGTAATCGGCGCGCCTGAAGCGCGAGCGGCGACCAATTCTTCGTTGACGTTGGTGCCCTCTATGTAGGGGGAGTCCTGGCGCCGGTACTCCCAAAGAATTTCCTGGCCCTCAGGGGTGTGGAGGAACAGGGTGAACAGTGTAGCGAGGTTCTGGCTGGGTGTTCCGTTGATGGGTGTTACCGCACTGACGAAGTAGGCGTAGAAGGGCCTGAACACGTCGATTGGAGCGCCCTTCTCTTTCTCCTTGAGCGCCAGGTTAGAGCTACCCGTGAACACGAAGATGGGTAGTTGTCCGGTGATGATGGGGCCGAAGTCAGTGCTTCCGGTGAAGCCGCCGACCATGGGCGCCAGGGCAGTCGCGACCTCGGTAGCCCTGTCAGGACCAACAATCATGCCCCACTCGCCCCAGCCGGTACCGTAGGGAGTAGTAGCGATGAGGCCGTCGAACTTGGGATCGAGGAGGTCTTCAATGGCCTGTGGTATCTCATCGGCGCTGTAGAGGTCCGTGTTGTAGACGATGCCGACGGAATCTGCGAAGAGATGGATGCCGCTGCCATCCCTGGTAATCTCTTCGTCGGTGATGGTGGGGTCGTAGGACTTCCAAGGGATATCAGGGATGGTTCCGCCGCCCGAGGACAAGGTGTAGAACGGTTCACCGCCGCTGACGTAGAGAACGTCAGACACGGGAGGTTGTCCGGCCGCACGCTCCTCGAGGATGCGTGTGATCATGGCGCCCATGAAGCTGCCAGCGCCGGCCTCGATGCTGATGTCGATGCCGTACATAGCCTCCATGCCCTGTTCGACAGCCCCGAGGAAGTCGGTATCGCAGAAGCTGGATTCAACACAGTTCAGCGTGCCCTCGGCGTCCGCATCCTTGATGAGCTGCTGCATGGCAGGAGTGAAGGGAGAACTGGGCGTTGGAGTGGCCACTGGGGCAGGGGTGGCGGTAGGGACAGGCGTTGCCGTTGGGTCGGCGCCGCAGGCAGCCAGCAATGCAATCATCGCCCCAGCTACGAGCACGAATGCAGCGCGGTTCCGCAACCACGTCCTGAGCGGAATTTCGAATCTCGTTCTTTGAGTTGACAAGGTAATCCTCCCTCGTACCATGCTGAGGGCGCCGATACTAGCAAGAAGCAACCAAGACGTCAACGAATCCATAACGAACCTACCGTCCACAGTGCCATCGTCGTCGCCAATCGCGGCCTGCCGCAACAGGGGCACGTGCGCTGTCGCGGTCTCTTGTTGACACGAAGTGCACCGTGTGCTAATAGAGCCTCGTTCGTACTGCCCGTCGCTCAATGAGAGAGAGGGAAGACGAACCGTTCAGGGGGGTCACAGAATGGAGTACCTGACTGGCCGATCTCCCGGCGAATTATCGACGAAGCCGTCGTCAGATCCATTGACCACGCGACCCTTACAAGAACGTGGAATACCCGAGGCGAGATGAGTATGGAAGAACCCCTGTCTTTCAAATTGAATGGCCGGGAAGTGCAGGTTCGGGTCCCTCAGAACCGGCTCTTGGTCGACCTCATTCGCTACGACCTCCAGTTGACAGGTACCAAGGAGGGCTGCGGAATGGGCGTGTGCGGCCTCTGCACGGTGCTGCTCAACGGAGAGTTGGTTTCCTCATGCATCACCTTGGCTGTGCTGGTGGACGGCGCCGACCTGGTCACCATCGAGGGAGTCGCAGAACACGACGCCTTGCACCCCGTACAGAGTGCATTCATCGAGCATGGTGGGTATCAGTGCGGCATCTGCACACCGGGGCAGGTCCTGGCGGCGAAAGCCCTGCTCGACGGCAACCCGAATCCCACGGAAGAGGAGATCCGGGAGTGGATGATGGGCAACCTGTGCCGGTGTACGGGCTACTACCAGATAATCGAATCTATCAAATCGGTCGAACAGTAGACGATGCACCATTTCGACTTCCACCGCCCACGCACGATTGAGGAGGCAGCGACCCTCTTTGCTCAATACGGCGAAGACGCGATGCTGCTGTCCGGCGGCACGGCGCTCACCGTCCTCCTCAAGCAAGGCCTCATCCAACCTGCTCATGTGATCAGCCTTAGGGACACGGCTGGATCGACCGAGGTCCAGTTGATCGGCGGAGCCCTGAGCATTCGGGCGCTGACGACCCAGCGCGCCATCGAGATTTCACCGCTAGCGAGGGAAAGCGTCCCCTTGCTGGCGGAGGCTTACCGCCGGGTCGCGACAATTCGTATCCGTAACATGGCTACCGTCGGAGGTGGCATAGCCGAGGCAGACCCATCCATGGACCCGCCGCCTGCCCTGATAGTGCTCGGCGCAACAGTCACGGTTATCTCAGTTCGTGGCGAGCGTGTTATCCGGGCTGAAGATGTCTGGACCGGACCATTCGAAACCTCTCTGGAGCCCGATGAGATCGCTAAGGAGGTTACGGTCCCAGTGCCGTCGGCGCAGAGCAATTGGATCTACGCCAAGTTCCTTCCACGCAGCGAGGATGACTACGCTACCGTGTCTATAGCAGCTATTGGACGAGTACGAGACGGCATGATCGAAGACGTACGTGTGGCACTGGGAGCGGCGGGACCGGCGCCATTTCGGGCTTCGGCCGTGGAAGCCGAACTGATAGGCAAAGAGCCCACGCCAAAGGCGCTGCGGGACGCAGCAGAGGTTGTATACGACCTCGCAGACCCGATCGAGGATATGAGAGGCTCGGCCGAATACAAACGCGACATGGCCGTGGTGTTCACTCGCCGGGCACTGGAGCGCGTATTCGGAGTCCGTTCCCAGGCAATCACCGCAAGAGGATAGGGCGGAGCAGGAGAGGGGCGGCATTGATCACCGGACGCAATCTCACAAAGACGTACCGCACCAAGGGGAACGAAGGAGTCACCGCGCTCAACGGCGTGGATATCGACGTCGAGGACGGTGAGTTCTTCGTCTTGCTCGGTCCAAGCGGGTCCGGCAAGACAACCCTGCTCCGCTGCATCGCAGGCCTCGAGAAACCGGACTCGGGCGATCTCTGGATCGGCGATCGGCTTGTCTTCTCCGGGGCGAGCGACACCGTAGTGCCATCCGAGGACCGGCACTTGGGAATGGTCTTTCAGTCATACGCGATCTGGCCGCATTTGACCGTCTACGAGAACATCGCCCTGCCGCTGACGCGGGGGACGATGCGTGTACCGAAGGAGCAAGTAAAGGAGCGCGTGCGACGTGCACTGGCGTTGGTTGGTATGGATGGACTCGCCGACCGGCCGGCGCCCCAACTGAGCGGCGGCCAGCAGCAGCGAGTTGCGCTGGCGCGAGCGCTGGCCGTGGAACCGCAGGTGCTCCTTATGGACGAACCCCTCAGTAACCTCGACGCCCGCCTCCGGGAGCAGGTTCGCAGCGATATCAGGGCGTTGGTGGATGAAATCGGTCTGACCGTCGCCTACGTGACTCACGACCAGGACGAAGCAATGGATATCGCCGACCGCATCGCAGTGGTACACAACGGTAACATCCTGCAAGTGGGCCCGCCCGAGGACCTGTATCGTAATCCCACCAATCCTCGGGTGGCGCAGTTCTTTGGCGAGATGAACTGGGTTCACGGGGAGGTCGTCGACGCTGACACGGTCAAGACATCGATGGGCATCCTGCGGGTCGGCTGCCAAGGAGGGGTTGCCCCCGGAAGCTCCATAACCCTCGGCATCCGACCCGAGGCAATCGATGTGACTGAATCAAGGCCTGACTCGAGCGACAACCGGACCGTGGTCCCCGTCCGCGTGGCGAGTGAGACATTCCTGGGCGACCGCCGTATCTACGTCGTCAAGTCGTCAGGTGAAACGCTCCGAGTGAACACGGTCCCGTCGGTACGCCTCGGCGGTGACGCGTTCGCAGTTATCGACCACAATCAGGTCCTCTGCTTCGACGATTCCGACGAAACCGTGCGAGGGGACACGGACTAGCTCCTCGGCCACCGCCAGCTTCATGACACGTGACCGGACGGTCGGCGAGCCCTCTTGCGGGTCCTATTCCGCGGATTCGAGAGCGCGGTGAACCTTTTCGCTGGTCAGCGGCAGACTTCTGATGCGAACTCCAACGGCGTCGCAGACAGCGTTGATGATCGCCGGTGCTACGACGCCGATGCCAAGCTCCGAGACTCCCTTGGCGTTGAACACACCCGGGCCGACAGCTGCCGGAACGTGATGGAGCGTCAGAGGCGGAATGTCCCTGATGTTGGGGATCTTGTAGTCCGCCAACTGCGGGTCCACGATGACCCCCTGGTCAACTGCGAGCTCTTCCATGAGCGTATGACCGAGCCCTTGGGATATGGCGCCATAGAGCTGGCCGTCGTGCAGCGTGGGGTTGATGATTGTCGTGGTGTCATGGGTGTAGTAGAGATGGAGGACCCGCACCTCTCCGGTCTCCTTGTCGACCGCCACGTCGGCAACCATCGCCTGGAAGTCGTAAACATTCGAGATGGGCCCTCGAAAACGACCTTCGGCCTCAAGAGGCTCACCTGCCCGGCTCTCGGCCAGTTCGCTCAAGGCCAACTCGCTATCACTCGCGCGCGCGTACAGGCGCCCGGCCCGCCATTCGATCCCGTCCTCGGGGATCTCCCAGTACCTGGCCGCTTCGCTAAGGACGAGCTTGATGAACTCATCGGCGGTCGTGGCGGCTGCATTGCCCTCTACATGCGCTCCGCGGCTGGCGCGGATGCCTTCGTCGAAAGGGCCGTCTGTCCCACTGACTCGGACTCTGACGAGCGCGGGGTCCACACCCAGTATCTCGGAGACTACCTGCCGGTGCATGGTGTGCGCGCCCGTCCCGGTGTCGGCCACGGCGGTCGTCAGCAGAAACGAGCCATCCGGCTCCAGGCGCAGGCGCATGTGGGTCTCGCCCGCTCCGATGTGACGGTGTCCGCAGGCGATGCCTCGACCTACGGCAAGCTCCGGAGCGTCGGAGGGCGGGACCGGTGCAAATGTTCCCCAGCCACTGTGCTCCCTGAGCCCGCGAAGCACATCCACCGCTCTTGGGTCCTCTAGGTCCTGGTTCGATGGGAGCATGTCGCCGTCGCGCACCACATTCCGCAGTCTGAATTCCAGCGGGTCCAGGTCGAGCGTCCGTGCTATCTCGTCCGCCATATTCTCTGCGGCAGTCAGACACTGTATCTCTCCCGGTGACCTGTAGTAGCCCCCGGGCACTTGGTTCGTGTACACAACGAAACTCTCGATGCGGACGTTTGGTGTCCGGTACGAACCAGCGATTCGCAACGTGCCGTTCATATTCGAGTTGAGGGGCGTGCGCGCCGTATAGGCTCCTCCGTTGTAGTAGACCTTGCCGTGCCACGCCCACAGCGTTCCGTCTCTCTTTACACCTACCCGTTCGACGACTGTGGCCGCGTGGCGCGGCGCACCGTCCACCATCGCCTCGCTGTAGGAGGAGACGACCCTGACAGGTGTTCCGGCGGCCCTTGCCAGGTAGTAGGCGCAGACGACATCTTCGAACACCATCTTGCCACCGAAAGACCCTCCCACGTGGGTGGTGTTGACCGAGATCTGTTCCACCGGCACTCCAGTGAACTCTGCGAGGTCTCGCTGGACACGAAACCGGGACTGGTGACTCGTCCAGACGTCAACTGCTCCGCTGTCTCCTATCTCTACAACCGTCGCCCCAGGCTCGAGGTAGGCCTGGAAGATCATGGGCGTGGTGTACGTGTTCTCGAATATGAAGTCGGCTTCCTCGAACCCCGCGTCCACGTCTCCCTTGTCGATGCGCCAGATGGACTGCACGTTCTTCACCGACGGCCCCATATTCCGAGGGCCATAGACAGTGCCCGGCATGAAAGGCAATACGGAGTCCGGCGATGAGTTGACCACCGTCTCGAAGTTTGCGTCCCCTGCGTCCTCGCGGTCAAAGCTGCTGCGATAGTCGGAGTAGGAGGGGTGCAGGACCGGAGCGTCGGGCGCCAACGCTCCTTCAACGTCGAAGACTGCGGGCAACTCTTCGTAGTCAATCGTAATCAGCCGGAGGGCTTCCTCTAGCGCGTCCTTGTCGATCGCGGCGACACCAACGACTCGCTCACCCACGTACCTTACAACTCCCCGTGCCAGAGGGGGCTTGTCCTTCAGAGTGTGATGGCCGATGAGGCGGTCCGGAAGATCGGTCGACGTTACGATGGCCCTGACCCCGGGCAAGGCTGCAGCTTCATCGGTCTTGATGCTCACGATGCGGGCATGGGGATAGATGCTCCTGACGAATCCACCCCAGAGGCAGCCAGGCCGCAGCACATCAGCAGAGTAGAGAGCCGCGCCCACAACCTTGTCCGCCCCGTCGAACCTGGCAAGGCTCTGTCCGATCAAAGATGGAGTATCCACGGGTCGCTCCCTCCAGTTGGATTCCTTCCAGCCTCCGAGACGCTCTGTGCGCACGCTCTCATGTTCGCTGTGATCGGCTCATGCGCCCGCATTCATGAGTCTCCGCGTTGCGATGAAATAGACGATCACGACCGGCACGATAGACAGTACGAAGAGCAATGACAACGCGGCGGACACATTGAACTCACTGGATGCCCAGATGCTCCAGATGAACGCAGGGACCGTCACGTTCTCAGGCGATGCGAGGAAGGCCGCAACAGCGAGTTCCCTAACGGTGAGAAGGGCCATCCACAGCCATGTGTAAACGAGCACGGGGCGTAGCAATGGCACCAGGACGTGCCAGAGCACGCGTAGTTTACGGAGCCCGAAAACGTATCCAACCTCTTCCAGTTCCTGGTGGATCTGCAACAGAGAGCTGTTATAGATCCGAGTCGGGAAACTGACCCTCGTGATTACGTAGACGATGAGGATGAGGTTCAGGCTGCCGTAGAGGCCCGTCCAATGCGGTACCCAGAAGAGAGTGAGAAGCAGTGCGCCGACCGCAAAGATGAGACTGGGCACAACGTGGGGCAGAAACGCCAGCACGTCCATGGTGGGGCCGAATCGGCTGCTACTCTTGATGACGATCCATGAGATTGCGAGCGCTGCAATGGCCGTCAGCGTCGGCGCCACAACAGCGAGCACAACCGTGTTGATGACTGCCTTTCTGAATCCGTTCCACGGGATCTCTCGGAAGTTGTCCAGCGACACCCTGTCGAGGGCGGCAGCCGACGGCAGCTGAATGTACGGTGTCACCGCAGCCCACATCAGAGACAGCAGGGGCAGTCCTAGAGCGAGCGCGAACGTCAATGCAATGAAACCCCATCCCAGTATCCATTTTCGCCCCAATTGCGTGAGGCGGGGGTGGTAGGAGCGGCCAGTGACGACAGCATAACGACTCGACTTGCTGATGACCCTCAGATACCACCAGCTCATGAACAGCGCAGCGACCAGCAGGATGACGCTTGCCGCACCGATCAGGCCATAATTGGGGGCCTGCCCGTTAGGGTCGTTGACCTCGGTATAGATGAACGTGCTGAAAGTGAATATGCGCCCAGAAAGCCCGATGATGGCCGGGATATCGAATGCAGCGAACCCGATGGCAAAGACGTAGAGCGACGCCGCCAGTATCCCCGGCCACAGCAATGGCAGGGTAACATGCCGCAGCTTCGCCCAGAACCGCAGCCCATGGACCTGGGCGCTCTCCTCAAGAGACGGATCCATCGCCCTGAATACGCCGGCAATCATAATGTAGGCCAGAGCCGACAGAGTAACCCCTTCGACCCAGCCCATGCCAATGATCGTGTTTACGTTGAACGGCGACTGCTCGATGGGGGTCAACTGCTGCAACCACTTGTTCATAATCCCGATCCTGTTGCCGAACAGGAATTGCCACCCCATCGCTGTGAAGAACGACGGAATGACAACTGTGAGTGTCATCACCGGGAAGACGAATCTCCGGCCGGGAAGGTCTGTACGCTCCGAAAGCCACGCGATGGGCACACCAAACAGCAACGCGACGATAGTCGTCCCGATGGAGAACCCAACCGTGTTGAGAATGGTCTTGTAGACGAAAGCGTCCGTATACACACTAACGAAATTGTCGAAGGTGAAGCTGCGATCAGTTGCGCCTGCACCCTCCCGGTGTTGAAAGGCAATGACAGCAATCATTGCCAGCATGATCAGAATCAGGCCTATGGTGATCACGGCAGGTACGTAGATGCCGAATCGCCCGCTCGCGATGGAACCGAACTGTCGGAACGGCCTCAAGCCGATACGCCGCGCCCCTAGCTCCATGGCATCGCCTCTGCATTCACCCGGAATGCCCCAATCCTACTTCAGCCGGAGGCTCAGGGGTACCCCTACCTTGAACGGTCAACTCCCTATCGAGTCCTCACAAGCTGCCTTAGCGTGTCTCAAGGAACCCCGAGGGACGCTTTCCTTGAGCTCCTGCAGGCTCTGGTAGCGAAAGGCGTGAAAGTGCTCTTCGAGCTCACGTCGAGCGAAATCTTTGTCCTCGTTGACGTTGGCGTAGAGCGTCTTACAGTTCAGCAGCGTTGACGGGTCTCGGCCGTGGCGCTCAGCCGCTTCCGTGACGATTTTGGTGGGTGCGTTGAGCGGGTGCTGAGTTAGGCATCGGCATGCCAAGCGCCCCCTGGGAAGACTGAATGGACTCCCCAACGGGCCCCAACGATGTTCAGGCGCTTCCGCCATCCCGGCATAGGCGCGGAGCCGCACGATGATCTCCTCGGTCACTCCGGGATCGAGGATCCCAGCCAGGACTTCCACGATGTCGCTGACCCAGTAGAGCCGCCTCAGATCGGAGAGCAGCCGGACCTGTCCGGGCTGGTCGCCCTCCGGCGAGAGGGCCTCCGACAGGGCGGCAAGGTTGCGGTCGGACGGGCGGGCGCCGTCGTACATCCAGGCATCCACGGTCTGGCCCCAGACCCGATGCGCTCTGCGAGTACTCCAGCGGGATGCGGGCCGCGCGCGGCCGGTTCTTCGAGATGTCGCTCGGCAGTTGGTCGGCGCACCGAGGACTCGTGATTCCTGTAGTGTGACGCGTTGGGCGGGGGGACCCCATGGGCGGCAGCAAGTGTCTCCCATGCCTCCCAACGCCCCTGACCTGACCGTTATCTCGCGGATCCCTTTCATGTGCTGTACGGTACATCGTACAATACGACCATGTACACCATCCTGCGCAGCGCGACATTCGACCGGTGGCTGGGCAGGCTGCGGGACCGCTAGGCGGTGGACCGCATCGTCGCCAGGTTGCTGGCAGCAGAAGATGGACACCTCGGAGACGTGAGACCCATTGGGAGCGGCGTGTCGGAGATGAGAATTCAGTACGGGCCTGGATACCGGGTTTACTTCACCACGCGAGGCACTGAACTGATCATCCTGCTATGCGGCGGCGACAAGGACAGCCAACGTCGGGACATCGAGCGGGCCAGGAGAATGGCGATGGAATGGAGGAGCTGATGTCTGAGGAGTATCGCAAGTTCGACGCAGGGGATTACATACGGACCGAGGAGGATGTCCGAGGGCTTCTCAGGGCTGCTGTGGATGAGGACCAGGGGGACGGGGCTGTGATTCGCGCCGCCCTCAAGCACGTCGCCCGGACGCAGAACATGAGCGCCCTTGCCCGCGACGCCGGTCTAAACCGCGGCAACCTCTACTCTGCGTTGTCCGAAGGCGGTAACCCCACCCTCGTAACGCTCTTGAAGGTCACCAACGCCTTGGGGCTGAGGCTGCGCCTTGAGCTCGTGGAGGGCCGTGCACCGGGCGCACAACCAGCCGGCGCCGGAATCTCCCAGCCGGGATCGACATCGACGTAGCCCCTCCCTTTGCATTGCACGATAAGAGAGACAAGACGCTAGCTGAACTGGGCCACTAGGGCTCCCCTTCGCCATCCGATAGCTGGCGCATGGAGGCGGCTGTCAATGAACGGGGCCGGACTGCTGCACAAGGCCGTTATGAGGCGCAGCGTGAATCTGGGCGATGCCATGATGGCGGATAGACAAACGGTACCTGTCGGGGGTACCACCTTGTACACCCCGCCCCAGGCTCCAGCCCGGTCAGTCCTAGCCTCAGCAAGCCCGGCTCGAATGTCTAGCGGTTCAGGGCCGTCTCAGCCGACGTAATGAACTCCAGCAGCGCCGCCTGGCCCTCCTCCGTGGCGCGCCGGGCCCGCAGAATCGCTGGACCGACTTCCTCCGGGTCCTCGACGCGCTCCGCCCAGCCGCCCAGGGAGCGGGCCAGGTCGGCGTAGTTGCCGCCAACGTCCCGCGTACCGTACTTCTCGTGGGAACCGACGAGCCGCCTCGTCTCGATGGCCATCGTCGAGTTGTTCGACACGAGCGTTATGATCGGGATGTTGTTGCGCACGGCGGTCTCGAAGTCGAGGCCCGTCATGCCGAACGCGGCGTCGCCCATCCAGTTGATGCAGACCTTGTCGGGTTCAGCGAGCTTGGCCCCCATCGCGAAACCGAGGCCCGTGCCCAGCGCATGGGACTTGCCCCAGCCGATGTAGCTGCGCGGGCCGGCCGACCGGTAGAACGGGACCATCTGGTCGCGCGGGCTGCCGGAGTCGTGGGTGACGATGGCCTCGTCCGCGGGGATGACGCGGTTCAGCTCCCAGACGACCCGATACGGGTTGATGGGCGCGTCCTGCGATTCGAGCTTGCCCCGCCAGGCGTCGACCCATGTGTCGTACGCCGACGCTATCTCTGCCTCGACCGCCGATCGGCGACCGGCGTTCGTGCCGCCGGCGTCGCGGACGGCGTCTATGAGTTGGCGCATCCCCAGCCGGGCGTCCGCCAGCAGGGGATGGGCGGCGGCGTAGTTCCTGTTCAGGTCCGCCTCGTCGTTGGTGAGCTGGATGATGGTCCGGCCGTCGGGCAGGGGGAGGTTCATCTGATGCTTGGCCAGGCTCGCCCCCACCGCGAGGATAACGTCGGCCCTGTCCAGGAAGCTGCGCACCATGGGCGAGGTCGACGTTGCGGCCGTGCCGATGGAGAGCGCGTGGGTCTCTGGGAACGCGCTCTTGCCGAGGAGCGTTGCGGCTGCGGGCGCCCCCAGCATCTCGGCCAGCTCAACGACCTGGTCCGTGGCCCCGGCCCAGAGGACGCCCTGTCCGGCCAGGATGACCGGCGCGTTGGCGTTGGCCAGGGCGCGGGCGGCGCGCTCCACGTCTCTCGGGTCCGCGAGGGCGCGTGTCGACGTGGCCGGTTCGTAGCCGGTCTCGCCCACGTCCAACTCGGCGACGTCGGTTGGCAGCTCGACCATCACCGGGCCCGGCCTGCCGTTGCGCAGCCGGGAGAAGGCGCGCCGCATGGCGTCCTCGGTCTGCTCCGGGACGTTGATTGTCTCGAGCCACTTGGTCACGTTGCGGTAGCCGCGCTCCGCGGTGAAATAGCGGGGCCAGCCCTCGCGGTCGCGCGGGTACCCGGACGGCAGCACGAGGAGCGGCGACGAGTCCGCGTATGCCGTCGACACGCCGGCGAACGCATTCTCGGCGCCCGGCCCCGCCTGCATCGCGAACACGCCGATCTGCGAGCCGTTGCTGACCCGGCTGAGGCCGTCCGCCATGCCGAGGCCAACCCGTTCCTGACGGCACACGATGGGCCTGATGCCGACGGCGGCCACGGTGTCGATCAGGTCCGTCGTGGGGTAGCAGAAGAGGTACTCGACACCCTCCCGCTTCAGGATCTCAGCCATCGCTTCCAGAGCCTTCATGGTCTTCTCCTTGCCTCCGTTCAGGGAGTACGCTGCCCGCATTGTAGCCCGCCGACAGCAACTCCTCTCTTCCAGGAATGGAAGTAGTACGAAGGCGGAAGAGGGCATCTTCATGCGCACCAACACCACGAAGGCCAAACTGAACGAAGGCGAAGTCGTCTTCGGGGGCATCGTCACACGGTACGCTCCCGACACCGTGGAGATACTCGGCGCCCTCGGCTACGACTTCGTCATGATCGACTGCGAGCACGGCCCTGCCGATCTGGACCAGGTCGAGCACATGGTTCGCGCTGCCGAGTCCTACGGCATTACGCCCATCGCACGCATACCCGACCCCTCCGAGCACACCATCCTCCGGTTCCTCGACCGCGGCCTCCAGGGGATAATCGTCCCCCACGTCAACACGGGAGAGCAGGCCGCCGCGATCACTCGCGCCGCTCGTTATCACCCCGACGGTTACCGGGGCGTGGCCATCGGCCGGGCCCATGACTACGGTATCGGCGTCTCCCGGAACGAGGCGGCGGCGTGGATCAACTCGCAATTGCTGGTGATCCCCATGGTCGAAGACATCGAAGCAGTCCACAACCTCGACGACATACTCGAGGTTGCGGGCGCTGACGTCCTCCACGTGGCGGCTTCCGATCTGGGCCAGAGCCTGGGCAATCCCGGCGCCGCCGAAGTCCGCCGTGTGATGAGCGAGGTCATCCCGCGGGTCCGGGCCGGCGGCAAGTTCGTCGGGGTGGGCGGAAACGATCCTGCCGATACCGCCGGGGTCGCCGAGTTCATCAGGCTGGGCGCGAACTTCGTAACCGTTTCCGCGTGGGGCCTGCTCCGCATCGGCGCTGAGGACTTCCTCAGAAACGTGAAAGCGGACATCTGATGGCCGCGCTTTCGCTGTCGCCGGCTGCCGGTGGGAGCGGGGCTGGTGAGGCGCGGCATCGAGGCCGGAACGCCACGCGAGCCGCACACCCTCTTTCCGGCCTGCTATACTCGCCTGCGGCGCGCGGCCGGCGCCGCGGCGCACGGCCCGATGAAAGCAATCTCATTTCGATCAGAGGTGAAACATGGCGAGAAAGGTGATCCACATCCCCGGCAACTGGCACACCGGTCAGCCCATCCCCCCGGCGAGCAAGACCGGGCCCATCGTCACGTCCGGCGGCGTGAGCGGCCTCAATCCTGAAACGAACGAGACGCCCGAGGACCTGACGGAACAGGCGCAGTGGGCGTTCGAGCATGTGCGCCGCATCGTGACCGCTGCCGGTGGGACCACGGACGACATCGCCCACATGAACATCTACGTGAAGAGCCGCGACATCCGCCCGCTCATCAACGAGCAGTGGATCGCCATGTTCCCGGACGAGGAGAACCGCCCCACGCGCCACACCATCCAGTACGAGGGTCTCGCGGGCGCCATGCAGTTGCAGATCCAGTTCACCGCGTACGTCGGCGAGTAACCGCCGCGTCAGGGTGGGGAGGAAGCGATGGCAGTTGACACGTGGGTTGAGCGGCTGCGCCAGCTCGACACCTGCGCCGTCTCAGACGCGCAGGACAAGCTGGGCATCAAGGGCACCGTCATAGGCATCCTGCCGCTGTATGAGACCGAGCGGATCGCCGGGCGGGCCGTAACGTTCAAACTGAAGACGAAGGGCAATGAAACGACGACGCGCCACCTCGGCACGTCCGCCGTCGAGGCCTCGGACCCGGGCGATATCATCGTCTGCGACCACCGGGGCAGAACGGACGTGGCGGGCTGGGGCGGCATCCTCTCGACCGCGGCGAAGACGCGGGGCGTCGCAGGCGTCATCGTCGACGGAGCATCGCGCGACGTCGACGAGGCGAAGGGACTGGGGCTCCCGCTGTTCGCGCGGGCGGCAGTGCCGCTCACGGCGCGCGGGCGCATCGTGGAGGAATCCACGAACGAGCCCATCGAGATCGGCGGCGTGAGTCTCGCGCCCGGCGACTACGTCATCGCCGACAACAGCGGGATCGTGGTCGTGCCGCAGGACCGGGTCGCCGAGGTCGTTCCGGAGGCGGAGAGCATCGTCGCTCGCGAGCAGGCGATGGCCCGCGATGTCATGAACGGCAAGTCGGTTGTTGAGGTGATGGGGATAAACTACGAGCAGATGCTCGCACGCTAGCATGTCTTCCGGTCATTCCCGCGAAAGCGGGAATCCAGAACGATCGTCAGGAGGAGAACAATGACGCAGACAACAGACCGCCCGGATGCCGCCCTCATCGAGGCGGTACGAGGCATCGGCACCGCGACGCTGCACGAGGCCGGAGGGCAGATCGGCGCGCTGCCGTCCTACATCAAGCCGGTCGTTCAGAACTGGTACATATGCGGCGCGGCTATGACCGTGCTCTCGCCGCCGAAGGACAACCTCTGGCTGCACCGCGGCATCTACCACGCGCAACCCGGAGAAGTGATGGTGGTGGACACCGGGCACTTCCACGAGGCTGGCTACTGGGGCGAGATCATGACGCATGCTGCCAAGCAGGTCGGCATGGCGGGCCTGGTGATTGACGGCTGCGTGCGAGACGGCTCTCTCCTGGAGGAGCTGCACGACAGCGGCGAGGGCATCCCCGTGTTCTCCGCGGGACTCTGCATCCGCGGCACCTCCAAGAACAAGGAAGCCTACGGCGCCATCAACATCCCCGTCCGCATCGGCGAGATATGGGTATTCCCCGGCGACCTCGTCGTCGGCGACCGGGACGGTGTCGTCGTGGTGCCGCAGGAGCGTATCGGCGAAGTGCTGGAGAAGGCGCGGGCCCGCGAGGAGAAGGAAGCGAACACCATCTCCCGTCTCAAGCAGGGCGAGCGCACCGTGGACATGTACGGCTTCTAGGCTGGGCAATCTCAACTTCAGTGCAGAAGAGGCGGTGCACACGCACCGCCTCTTCTGCTGTAACAGGCTGGATTTCTCGTTTCATCCAGACGTTGCAGAGTGATACAAGAGGGAGACTCTTTGGGAGGAGCACCTGATGAAGAAGATCATCATCGGCCTCATCGTCGTTGCCATCGTCGTGACCATCATCATCAACGTCGCAGGGTAACGCTCAGTCCGGCGGAGGCAACACCACCGTCGCGTCGCCGAGGAAGAGCGGTTCGCCGCGCAGCACGCGCATGAACAGTTCGTGCGTGAGGTCGAGGTCGACACGGTTGTAGTCGACCAGGCGCTGGGGGTATTCGGTCCAGGCGCGGGCGTTCTGCCGGTGGTCCCAAGAGACCTTCTCCTCGCCGAACGTGTAGAAGCAGAGCCGGTCCAGGCTGATGCGGCGTCCCGCGGCCCGCACGATCTCGATCATCAGGTCGTAGTGTTGCCGCACGGCGAGGCCCGTCCCGAGCAGGTCGCGCATCCAGCGGTCGAGGATCGGAATGTCGAAGCGCGCGCCGTTGAACGTGACGACGGGGCCGTCGAAGTTGACCACGAGCCCGTGGAGTTGGGCCAGGCTCGCAGGCTCAGCGGTGTACATGCCGTAGAGGGTGTCCTGCCGCGTACCGGTCAGGAGCAGCCGGAACCCCTCCGGGAAGTTCTGCATGGACCCGCCCGACGTTTCTACGTCCAGCACCAAGAAGTCACCGGCATCCATCACGGCTCGTCAGGATAACGCAGGGCTGGGTACGGCTCCGCTACCGGGAGGCGCCTTGTTCCTGGCCGCCTGGCCCGGCCTGGTCCCCGGCCGGGCCGTCCGCTCGCTCCGGCACAGCCCCGGCGGCTTCAGGGGCGGTGACGTCGTCGGGAGCGTCCGGCTGCTCTGGCTCTTCTCTCGGGTCACGGAGCGAGTCGTGCTGCGGTTCCTCCCGGGTTCCGGGCTCGGCGGCGGCCTGCGCGGCCTCCAACTCGGCGAGCGCTTCCGCTGCAGCCAGGGCTTCCAGCGCCGCCAGCGCTTCCTGTTCGGCCTGCGCCCGTGACTCTGCTGCTCTCGTGGTCTCGGCCCTGCTCTCCACTATGCGGGCTTGTTCCTCGGCCTCCCGCCGCTGGCGTATGACCATGCCGTAGTGCACCGCTAGCGTGTAGATGACGCCCATCGTCGGCACGCCGAGGAGTGCTCCCGTGATGCCCGCGAGCCGTGCGCCGAGCACAACCGCGACGACGACCAGCATGGCGGGCATCCGCACGGCGCTCCCCAGGATGCGCGGGCTGAGGATGTTGAGCATGACCTGCTGGATGAACAGCAGCACGAGCAGCACCGTGATCAGCTTGACGAAGTCGCCCGATAGCGCCGCGATAGTGAGCGGCAGGGCGAGCGCAAGCCAGTCCCCTATGAACGGCACCGCGAGGAGCAGACTGGAGACAAGCGCCACGGGAAGGGCGGCGGGGAGGCCGGTCGCGAGCATGACCGAGGCGGTGCCGACGCCGTAGATGAGTGAGATGAGCATCATCCCCCTCAGGTAGCTGCGGAACGTCTCGTCTATCACTCCCAGGACGTACCGCGTCTCGCGTTCGGCGTTGCGGGGGAGCACCTTCAGCGCCTCGTTGAGCCGGCGCCCACCGTCCAGGACGACGTAGAAGGAGATGACGATTATCAACGAGACGGCGAAGACGACGGCGACGACGTTCCCCAGCAGACCGACAGCATTGCTCGTGATGCTCTCCTGGAGACCGGCGGCGATGCTTCCCAACTGTTCGACCTGGAGCAGGGTTGTGAGGTCCACCTGGATGTCGAACCCGGCGAGGTAGTCCTCCGCGGCTTTGATGAATTCGGGGATGCGGTCGACGTAGTCAGGTATGACTTCCGCAAGGTCGATGACCTGGGTGATGGTGGCGGGGATGACGAGCGCGCCGATGACCGCCACGATGGAGAGGAGGATGAGGTAAACGATGAGGATGGCCAGCGGCCGCTTCATGCCCGGTATGTGCATGAGCGAGCGCACCGTGTGGATGATGAGCGAGCCGACGAGGTAGGCCAGGAAGAAGACGAGGAGCAGGTCGCCGAGGAAGTCCCAGACCCGCCTGGCGGCGTCGATGAGGAAGATAATCGCGCTGAACGCGATGACGACGACGGCGGTCCTGAACCAGAAGTTGCGCTCTATCATCTGTTACCCGGCGGGCATTTTACCCGTTCCGCCGATATCGGAGTAATGGGTCTCCTGTATCACCTCTCAGGCCAGGTCTATGACAGACCCCCAAGCTGGGCCGCGAGCGTCTCCGCGTCCCGTGTGGGCAGGTCGCAGACGTACCCGTGACAGACGTAGGCCGTAGGTGCGTCTAAACCGGACCGCCCATCCAGCAGAGGGGTGTGGAACGGCATCGGCTCCCCGCTCGCCAGTCCGGCGAACGCGAAGGACGGCAGCCGCCCGCGCAGCGGCGCGAGCAGGGCCTTCGTGCGCTCGTCAGCCGGCTCCCCGGTGACCACGACCTCGGTGGATGGCGCGAGGTATCGGTCCATGATGCGCAGCCAGTTCCCGAACCCCAGCGGATAGCGTGCGGCCAGGGGTGCGATGCCCCGGATGAGACTTCCCGCCCGCTGCGCGAGCGACTCGTCGCCGTTGACTACGGCCATCCGCAGCAGCGCCTCGGCGGCCGCGGAACTGCCGCATGGCGTCGCGTTGTCGGTGATGTCGCGTGGACGCACGATCAGTTCCTCGTGGTCTGAGCCAACGTCGTAGAACGCTCCGGCCTCGTCGTCCCAGAAGAGCGCCAGCATCTCGTCCGTGAGCGCCTGCGCCTCATGGAGCCAGCGGTGGGAGAACGTTGCGGTGTGCAGCGACAGCAGCCCGTTGATGAGCAGCGCGTAGTCCTCCAGGTAGGCGAGGAGGTGCGCCCTGCCGTCCTTCCACGTGCGGAGCAGCCGACCGTCGCGGTGCATCTCGTTCAGGAGGAACTCGGCGTTGCGCTCCGCGGCGTCGCGCAGGTCGGGCCGGTCGAGGGCGAACGCAGCCTCGGCTATCGCGCGCAGGGCCAGCCCGTTCCACGCGGTCAGCACCTTGTCGTCGGTTGCCGGAGGCACGCGCTCCGCCCGGTGCTCCAGGAGTGAGCGCCGCATGGGCTGCAACTGTGCGAGGAGCATGCCCGCGTCGATGCCAAGCTCGCGCCCGGCGGCGGCCGCACTGTCGCGCACGTGCAGGATGTGGCGCCCCTCGAAGTTCGGGTGCACGCCCACGCCGTAGTAGCGCCGGAACAGCCGCGCGTCCTCGGCGCCGAGCACGGCCTCGATCTCCTGCGGCGTCCAGACGTAGAACTTGCCTTCCACGCCCTCGCTGTCGGCATCCTGGGACGAGAAGAAGCCGCCGTCCGGGTGGCGAAGGTCGCGCAGCAGGTAGTCGATCGTCTCCTCGACAACCTCTCGGTAGCGTGGGTCCCCTGTCACCTGGTAGGCCTGCGTGTACACGGAGGTGAGGAGCGCGTTGTCGTACAGCATTTTCTCGAAGTGCGGCACCAGCCATGACCGGTCTGTCGAGTACCGCGCGAACCCGCCGCCCAGGTGGTCGTAGATGCCGCCGTTGTGCATTGCCGTGAGCGACGACTCGACCGCATCGAGGGCGTCAGGGTCGGATGAGCGGGCAAGGCGGGCGAGGAGGAATTCCATCGGCATCGACTGCGGGAACTTGGGTGCGCCCCCGAAGCCGCCGTGCTCCGGGTCGTGCAGGGCGACGGTCCCCCCGCTCGCCTGCGCGAGCAGGTCGTCGCTCACGTCCTCGTCTGCCATCGGAACGCCGGACGCGTTCCGCAGCGCGTCCGTCAGGACGCGCGCGTTCTCCAGCACGGCGTCGCGCTGGTTGCGGTAGGCGTCGTTCACCGCGGCGACGACCCGCGTCCAGGAGGGCATGTTGCTGCGGTCCGCGGGCGGGAAGTAGGTGCCGCCGTAGAAGGGGCGGCCGTCCGGCAGCAGGAAGACGTTGAGCGGCCAACCGCCGTGGCCGTGCAACTGCTGCACTGCGCTCATGTAGATGCCGTCCACGTCGGGGCGTTCCTCGCGGTCTACCTTGATGCAGACGAGGAGGTCGTTCATCACGCGAGCGGTGGCGTCGTTCTCGAACGACTCGCGCTCCATGACGTGGCACCAGTGACACGCCGCGTACCCGATGGAGACAAGGACAACCTTGTCCTCGGCCCTCGCCCGTTCGAACGCCTCTTCGCCCCAGGCGTACCAGTCCACGGGGTTGTGCGCGTGCTGCAGCAGGTAGGGGGAGGTCTCGTTGATGAGCCGGTTAGGCATGGCTCTTAACAGGAGCCTTGAACACCCACGACTGCGGTCCGTTCTCGACGAGCGTCCGGCCATGCGCGCGGGCGATGGCCTCGAATTTCCAGGTAGCCCCTGAGGCCATGTTAGACAGTTGGATATCGCGCTCCTGCGACAGAGCGCGTATGCAGGTCAGCAGCTCGTCCAGTGCAGACGGAGAGACAGCTTGGATACCTCTGAAATCGAAATCGATCGTGCCGCCTTCGGTGGCCAAGCCCGCCTGTAGCGCAGGTGCAAACGCTCCAACGGAGCTGCGCGCTCCGAGGACATGCGTCTCGATGAAGTCTGTAAGCACTATGTGAGGCACCGTCATCCACCTCCACATATGGATAACACGAGGGTACCTGGGAAGGTAACCCCTCTTGGTGTAATGTCCCTGCCGTCTTCAACGAGACCATCTCCGGAATGCACTATGAGATGGGATGCGTTGCTGACCCAGTTGAGGCCGATGCCTCTGGTTGGCGAGTCGGTACCGGTGATCCCTTCCTCCAAAGCGAGCAAAACTGCGTCCTGGTCTTGCCGCAGAGAAGGTACAGCCGGGTTGTGGCCCAGAGACTCTGTTATCCCGATGCCACCGTCAGCTACTGTGCAGAGAACGGTGCTCTGGCCGCGTACCTGGACCGTAGCGAATCTCCCAACGGGTGACTCTGAATGCTCCAGCGCGTTGTTGATGAGTTCGAAGAATATCTCCGCGACGAGGCCGGGGATGTTTGCCGAGATGCCGTTGGTCTGCTGAAGGCGACCCTGAATCTCGTAGCCTGCAGCCTCGCTCATCACAGCGCCTGCTATGTCGCTGATGGGGAAGACGATAGAGTCCCTGCCCGTCCCCCTGGGTTCGATGCTGCCGTGGAGTTCGGTGCCGCTGCTGGAGAGGGCGGAGAAGAATCCCTGGGCGGCAAGCTCGGCGCAGAGCGTTGGATCGTTGGGGGCTTGCACGTGGCATCGTATCCCCTTCCACCGCACGAGCGATGCATACACCACGCACCACAGCGCCGCGGGAGGATCAATGACCGCACATTCGCGCAGGTCGATGACTACGCCATCCGGCGCGAAGTCATCCTGCCTGGGGTCCTGATAGCGCCTGACAAACCGTGAGGCTAGACGGCCGGGAGCATCGAAGTCTTGCGGTGCTCGTATCTCCAGCATCGCCACGTCCCTACACCATCGCCAGCAGCGCCATGACTGTTGCGGAAGCCAGCGGCACCGTGAGGTTGTCGTCGAAGGGGAGCGGCGCAAACTCCGCGAGCGCGGCGACGACCGCACCCGGCACGATCCACCAGATGAGCGGAACGTCCGGGTGGAGCGTGGCGAGCAGCCCCGCGCCCAGCGCCGCGACCGCGAATGCCGTCGTGCCCGCGAGCGACTTCCCGAACCGCCGTGTCCGGTGGTCGCGCACGCCGATCAGCGCAGCGATCGGGTCGCCAACCGACAGGAAGAGGAGCGCCAGCACCGCGACCTCCTTGTCGAATACGAAGACGAGGAACGTGGCTGCGAGCCACATGTACGTCGCCCCGGTGACCTGCCGGTCCTCGGCTGCCTTGAAGAACGGCAGCGTCCGCACCATCCAGTCGTTGACGTTGCCCACGAGCCCGCGCAGCACCTCCAGCACCACGGCGCTGAGGCTCCCCGCGATGAGCAGCCACTCCGCCGTGTCCAGGGGCAGGAAGAGGATGCCGAGCGGAAGGCAGGAGCCCGCCACCAGGTGGAAGACGCGGCGCGGCCAGAGCGTCGGCGCAACCGGCGGTTCATACAGAAACTCTTCCAGGGGCTCAGGGAGCTTCATCGCGGCCTGCTACCGGGACCCCGCCTTCGACAGCGCACGCAGCTTCGGCACGAGGCGCGCCATCGTCTCGACGACGTAGTCCACCTCTTCCGCCGTGTTCTCCGGCCCGAGCGTGAACCGCACGCAACTGCGCGCCAGCTCGTTGGAGCGCCCGAGCGCCAGCACTACATGCGACGGCTCCAGCGAGCCCGCCGTGCAGGCGCTACCGCTCGACGCCGCGACGCCCGCCAGGTCCAGTCCCATCAGCAGTGGCTCCGCCTCGACGCCGTGGAACGAGAGGTTGACGTTGCCGGGCAGTCGTGTGTCCGTGTTGCCGTTCACCTCGACGCGGTCCACGCGCTCGAGGATGCCGCTCAGGAGCCGGTCGCGCAGCGTCGTGCAGGCGGCGGCGTTCACGGAACGCTCGCGTTCCGCTCGTTCCAGCGCGACGCCCATGCCGACGACGCCCGCGGTGTTCTCGGTGCCCGCGCGGCGCTCGCGCTCCTGCGCGCCGCCCACCTGCGTCGGCGCGAACGGTGTTCCTCGACGGATGTACAGCAGCCCGACGCCCTTCGGGCCGCCGAACTTGTGCGCCGAGAGCGACAGCAGGTCGACGCCGAGGTCGTCGACGTTGAGCGCAACCGCGCCCGCGGCCTGCACGGCGTCCGTGTGTACGGCGACGGACCGACGCTCCGACGCCGCGCGCTCCTTGACGAGCCGTGCTATCTCCGCCACCGGCTGCAGCGTGCCGATCTCGTTGTTCGCGAGCATGACGCTCACGACCGACGTCTCCGGCCTCACGGCGTCCGCCACGTCCTCCGGGCGCACGATGCCGTCGCGGCCCGGCGATACGTACGTGGCCTCCCAGCCGAGGCTCTGCAGCAACTCGGTGGCGTGGAGCACGGCGTGGTGCTCGATGGACGTCGTCACGACGTGCCGCCCCCGCTCCTTGAGCGCGAGCGCCGGGCCCATGATGCCGGCGTTGTCGGACTCCGTGCCGCCGCTCGTGAAGACGATCTCGCCCGGACGCGCCCCAAGTACTCGTGCGCAACGCTCGCGCGCCTCGTCGAGCGCCTGCCGCGCGTCCTGCGCGAGGGCGTAGATGCTGGACGGGTTGCCGTAGCGCTCGGTGAAGAACGGGCGCATCGCATCCGCCACCTCCGGCAACACCGGCGTGGTGGCCGCGTGGTCCATGTAGACCGTCTG
>DAOUHP010000075.1:0-28556 GCA_034428575.1 Dehalococcoidia bacterium
TCGGGCTGTTCGGCGGACAGAACCTGACGCTGACCATCGCCTCCGCCATCGGCATCGTCGTGCTCATCCTCTTCTACCGCTCGCAGGGCACGCCGGGCATCTGGGTGCAGACGAGCCTTGGCCTCATGTTCGCGGGCGCATTCGGCAACCTGGCCGACCGCATCAGGCTGGGCCACGTCACCGACTTCATCGACGTCGGCCCGTGGTACATCTTCAACCTGGCGGACGCATCCATCGTCACCGGCATCATCATCTTCGGCGCGGTCCTGCTGCTGACCCGGCCCACTCCTCGCCCCGCGCTCGTGACCACGAGCATCCCCGGCGACGAGGAGTACGCCGACTGACACGGGAGTCA
The DNA here is from genome assembly GCA_034428575.1 of Dehalococcoidia bacterium. Classification (GTDB taxonomy): domain Bacteria; phylum Chloroflexota; class Dehalococcoidia; order Lucifugimonadales; family Australimonadaceae; genus Bin16. The sequence continues at coordinate 356 of DAOUHP010000075.1, forward strand.
CCCGTCATTGAGCCCTGACAACGTAGCAATGGGGTCCGCCGAGGCTTTTGTCGAGCTGTTGCAGGGGCTGACGTTCGACAACGTGTTCAACCCCTATGCCGACACCTGTCCGTCCGCCGACCTGCCCGGCGCTCCTCAGCAGCGAAGCGAGACCCTGCGCGCTGTGATCGAGGCAGCCCAAGCGCGAGGAGTGGACGATATCTGGATCGGGCGCGACCTCGGCCATAAGGGAGGCAGGAGGACCGGCCTGGCGTTTACCGACGATGCGACCCTTCCCGCCCACTGCGCGCGGTGGGGGATACAGGCCACGCAGCCAACCCGAGGTCGGATCACCGAGGCCACCGCGTCTGCGGTATGGCAGGCGCTGCGGGACATTCAGGCAGACGTCTTCCTCTGGAACGTCTTCCCGCTGCACCCCCATGAGCCGGCCGCGCCGTTCAGCAATCGCAAGCATTCCCGGGAGGAAGGTGAGGCAGGGAAGGAGCTGCTGGAAGCCCTGATAGCCACATTGAAGCCGGAGCGCCTGATCGCGGTCGGAAATGACGCTCACGATGCGGTGAAGGGTCTGACGAACTGCCTGGACGTGCGAAAGGTCAGGCATCCCAGCCACGGGGGCAAGCCGCAGTTCCTGTCCGAGGTCCGTGAGCTGTACTCCGGGCTGCGCCATGAGTGACGCGCCTGGCAGCATGGAGGCGCGGTTCACCGTCGGCGAGACCGACGCCGGCGCCCGGGTGGACACGTTCGTGCAGGTACGGGACGCGTACTTCAGCCGCTCGCGGGCAGCTGCGCTGGCGCGGGAGGGCCGCGTCACCGTCAACGGTCGCCCCGTCAAGCCGTCGGCCATCGTCCGCGGCGGCGACCTGGTGGTCGTCGTCGTGCCGCCGCCGTCACCGCTCGAGCTTGAACCGCAGAACATCCCCGTCGGCATCGTCTATGAAGACGAACAGCTTGTCGTCGTGGACAAACCCGCCGGGCTGACGGTGCACCCGGCGCCGGGACACCCGGACGGAACGCTCGTCAACGCTTTGCTCGCGCTCGTGCCGGACCTGCCGGGCATCGGCGGCGTGGAGCGCCCCGGCATCGTGCACCGGCTGGACAAGGACACGTCCGGGCTCATCGTCGTTGCGAAGACGGACGCGGCGCATCGCAGCCTCTCGCGCCAGATGAAGGAGCGCAGCGTCCACAAGTCTTACGTCGCGTTGACGACGGGGACGATACGCCACGCCGGCGGCGAGATCGATGCTCCCATCGGCAGGCATCCGAAGCAGCGTAAGAAGATGGCGGTGGTGGAAGGGGGCCGGGCGGCTCTGACGCGATACCAGGTCGTTGAACGCTTCGATGGCCCGTTCGGCGCGTTCACGCTCGTCGACGCGCATCCGGTAACGGGCCGCACGCACCAGATACGCGTGCATCTCGCGTCCGTCGGACACCCGCTCGTGGGCGACGCGGTATACGGCAGGCGCTCCCCGTTCGTGTCCCGGCACTTCCTGCACGCGGCGCGGTTGGAGATAGCGCTCCCGCCGGATGAAACGGAGCGTAAGACGTTCGAAGCGCCGCTGCCGGACGACCTCTCCGACGCACTGTCGGAGTTGCGTCGCGCCGGCTAGCCTCCCAACAACAACTCGCGCAGGAACGGTTTGGGGTAGAGGATGAAGAGGATATTGTCCAGGAACACCTTGATGAATAGGCCTACTCCCGCCGCGGCGATGAGCGCCATGAGCCACCGCCCGTGTCCGCGCAGCAGCACAACCGGCCCCGCGAGCGCGAACGCGAGCGCCCCCCACCTGAGCCCAACCGTCGTACCGACGAGCAGGAATAGCACGAAAAGCCCCAGCATCCACAGCGCCGCCCCCTGCGCGCCCTCCATGCCCCGGCTGACCAGGCCAAGGTCCATGATCGAGGAGATCCGTGACCGGCCCCGGAGGCCACGCCACAGCTCGACGCACAGCAGGCCCAGGGCGAACGCCGGCAGCCAGAACGGGTACGTGGTGAAGCGCCAGCGGTCCTGTACGGGGTTGTGCAAGTGGTCCCACAGCAACAGGCCCACGCCTGCCATCACCGCGACCGGGATGAGCACATCGGCATTGAGCAGGCGCTCCTTCCAGCTGCGGCGAGGGCTCCCCTCGGCGTTCTCGGTATCCACGGCGATCTCCGTCTCGCGCTCCATGCGTGAGACGGAGCGCAGCAGCACTGCCGCGACCGTGATCGCGATGAGCAGGATCACGATGGTGATCGGACGCGTGAGGGCGCCGGCGTAGCCATGGATGCTCACGCCGTTGAAGTGGTTCTTCTCGATGACATCCACGAGGATGAACCCGAGGATCATGGGCGGCCTCGGCCAGCTGTAGCGCTTCATCACCAGCCCCATCGCCCCGACGCCGAGCGCGATCTGGATGCCGCGCCAGCTCGTCGTGTCTACGAACGTGGCAAGCAGAGCGATGGGAATGACGATCGCTCCGATGATGGGGTACGGAACGGCGGTGAGCCGCGCCAGGAAGCCGGTGACGCCCACGCCGATGCCGGAGATGATGAGGTTCGCCAGCGCCAGCGTGATCACGAGCAGGATGGTGATATGCGCCTGCGATCCCAGCATCTCCGGCCCCGGTGCGACGCCGTACGGGATCATGGCCACCACGACGAGCGCCCAGGTCGGGGCCCCCGGGACCCCGAGCGCCAGCGTGGGCAACGCCGCGCCCGCCTCCTTCGCGTTCTGTGCGGACTCCGCGAACAGGACGCCGTCCAGGGAGCCCTTGCCGAACTCCGAGCGGTCCTTCGCGAGGATGATGCCGAAGGCGTAGGCCAGCCAGTCCACCACGGCGGAGCCGACGCCCGGGATCGCTCCCAGGAAGACGCCGAATGCGGACTGCCGCACCGTCATCTTCCAACGGGAGATGCCGTAGCCCACGCCGCGCAACACCTCGCTTCTCCCGAAATTCGCGCCCTCGGCCGCCACCGGACGGCGGCTCATCATCAGGTCCACCAGCTCCGGCAGCGCGAACAGGCCGATGATGAACGGAACGAGCGGCATGCTGACGAACGGGTCCACCGTGAGCCTGCCCATGGAGCCGATGATGCCGAGCAGCATCCCCACAAGCGCGGAGATGAGGCCGCGCACCATCACGCCCCGGCTGAGGACGATGACCATGGCGATGCCGACCATGCCGGTGGCCGCGATCTCCGGGAAGCCGAACCGCAGCACGAAGGGGCGCGCAACTGGAATGGCGATCGTGAGCAGCACCGCCCCGACGATGCCGCCAAGCGCCGAAACGGCATAGACCGCGCCCAGCGTGTGGGCGGCGCGCCCCCGCCGGGCGAGCTGGTGCCCCTCCAGGAACGTCACCTGCGTCGCCGCGCTCGGCTGTCCGATGAGGATGGCGGGCACGGAATCGAGCGTGTTGCTGACGCCGCTGATGGTCGCGAGGGCGACGAGTCCGATGGCCGGCTCCTCGACCTCGAAGAGGATGAACGGGAAGGCGAGCGCCATCACCAGGAAGGCATTCATGCCGGGGATGGCGCTCGCAAGGGCTGCCAGCAACACGACGCTGAGGAGCACGAACCAGTAGACGGGGTCGAGCAGGTAGCCGAGCGCCGTGAGGATGGCGTCCATGGGCTATCTTCCTGCCCGCACACCCGGACGGCGCGCTGAAGCGTTCACGCTAGAGGACGGCAATCGGGTTCAGGGGCGAACCGGTCGCCAGGGGGAAGTTCATCGGCGCGACGGTGAACATGAACTCGTAGCGCCCCGTCTGCGCGCACGCCTCGGCGAGCGATTCGAAGTCCGCGTTGTCCACGAGCCACAGGCCCATCGCGACCTGTCCGACCGAGTGGATGGGGCCGAAGAAGCGGTCGTAACCGGTCGGGCGCACCTCCTGTGCGCTGTCGCACGCGAGTACGGAGATGCCGCGCTCGTGGAGCCACGGCAGGCAGGAGGCGTGCAGGCCGGCGCGTCCGCCGTCCCGGGGCACCGGGCCGAGCATGTAGCGGCGCTTCGACCAGCCGAAGCGCAGAAGAAGCGCGTCGCCTTCCTCCACGCGCACGCCCTGCGCCTTCTCCGCCGCTTCGAGGTCATCCACGTAGGCCGCCTCGCCCGGCTCGTACCAGAGCACGTCACGCATCTTCGCGAGGTCGAGCAGCACGCCCTTCGTGACGAGCCCGTCCTTCATGCCGTCGACCGCGCCGAACGCCGCCTTGCCGCTGGACGATATGAGGCTGGAGGGGCGTCCGTTGTACATCCTGCCCTGCCAGAACTGGTGGCAGAGCGCGTCCAGGTGGGTCTGGCCGGGGCCGTGTATGGCCATGCCGAAGTAGTCGCCCGAGCTCTGGGTCACCCACTCCTTCTCGTCGCCGAGGCAGTACTCCTCGCCGGTGTCGACCATGAAGTGGACGGGCGTTATCGGCTGGTCGAGCGCGTACTGCGTGCTGACGGGGCGGGAGCAGCCGATGCTGATGCCGTCCTTCACCAGCGCAGCGGCCTGCCTGCGCTTCTCTGGCGTGACGAGGTTGAGCGTGCCGCGTTCGTCGTCGTCGCCCCAGCGTCCCCAGTTGCTGAGCGATTCGAAGTAGCCGAGCACTTCCTCTTCTGTAGGCAATCGGCGCGTGGTCATTGCGGACCTCCCTCCGAGGCATCGGGGGCGAGCATACCAAAAGGGGGCATGGGGCGTGGGAACGGCCTAGGGGAGGCGTGTTGACTCTCTCGCCACGGCCTCGGTGCAACGCGTTGTTGACCTCCCCCGCGCCCCATACCCATAATGGCCGCGTCACTGGAAGAACCGAGGAACTGGTGGAACCGGGAGGTCGAGATGGCTGAGATCCTGGGCGCAGGAGTGACCCACTACCCACCGATGCTGGTGGCCGATGAAGAGAAGAAGTTCGTCATCCACACCACGCTCAAGTATGACGAGCGCGTTCCCGAGCACATGAAGACCCCGACCAACTGGCCGGAGCCGATGCGCGTCGAGTATGGGGAAGACGAGGGCATCGCATCGGCGACCGCTCACCGGGAACGGCTGGTGAGCAGCTTCAGGGCGGTCAAGAGTGAGATCGAGGCGTTCAACCCCGATTTCATCCTGATCATCGGGGACGACCAGTACGAGAACTTCAGGGACGACATCATCCCTCCCTTCTGCGTCCTGGCGTATGAAGATTCAGAGTCGACTCCGTTCACGAGGGGCTATGCAGCCGGCAGCCGCAACGCCTGGGACGAGCCGGTGGACAAGGTCTTCAGCTACCGCGGGCACGCCCAGGCGGCCCGGTGGCTCGCTGCCCAGATGATCGAGCAGGGCGTGGACATGGCCTACGCCTACAAACCGCTGCACACGCCGGGGTTGCCCCACTCGATCCTGAATACGATGCTCTACCTGGACTACGACCGGGAGGGTTTCGACGTACCGGTAGTGCCGCTCATGGTCAACTGCTACGGGAGCAAGGTCATCAGCAACCGTGGCGGCGCCCTGCCTCAGAAGCGGGACGGCGTGTTCCTGGAGCCCGACCCTCCCGGGCCGTCCCCCAGGCGCTGCATGCAGGTGGGAGCGGCATTGGCCCGAGCGCTTCAGGAGAGCCCCTGGCGCGTCGCCCTGGTGGCGTCGTCAAGCTGGTCTCACGCATTCCTCACGGACAAGAACTACTTCCTGTGGCCGGACCTCGAGTCCGACCGCGCGATGTTCGAGTCCCTACGGGCGGGCGACTACGACGCATGGGGCCGGGTCTCCACACCCGAGATAGAGGCCGCTGGCCAGCAGGAACTGCTGAACTGGGCTTGCCTGCTGGGGGCCATGGCGGAGCTGGACCGGAAGCCGGACGTCCTCGACTACGTCGAGACCTACGTGTTCAACTCCAACAAGTGCATGGCCCTCTTCCGACCCTAGCGGCTCTGCGCCGGTCCATCTGCAACAGCGCAACAGCGCCACCGCAACCCGAGGACGGGAGCGATCCCTCCTCCTTCGCCCTCAGGCGGCGTTGTTGACGACGACCTGCCCAGCCTTGACGACGGCGAGCACGCGCGTGATGTCGGAGATCTGCTCGTCCGGCCTGCCATCGACAACGAGCAGGTCCGCCTCCCTGCCCGGCGCGACGGTTCCGACCGTGTCGTCGACGCCGAGCGCCTTCGCGTTACCGCCCGTTGCCGCGGCGACCGCTCCGGCGGGCGTCAGCCCCGCCTCCACCATCGCGGCCAGCTCCAAGTCGAAGCGCCCGAACGGGTACACGCCCCACCCACAGTCTGACCCCGCCATCAGCTGGACGCCGTGCTCGATCAGCTTGCCCACCTGCTCGAGGGTCGTGGCGTGGCCGCGGCGCATCCGGTCCAGCATCGCGGTCTCTTCTTCGGTGGCGGTCCCACGGTCAACGCGCTCCTGCAGGATGGGTATCCGGCTCCGCGTGATCTGCAGCGTCGGGTTCACGCAAATCCCACGCGACGCGATGTCGGCGGCCAGGTGCTCGTCGAAGACCCGCGCTCCGTGCTCGTCGGTGAACCAGCCGTGCATGATCGCGTCGTATTCGGCATCGATCACCATTCGCATCGCCTCGTTCGAGCGGCAGTGCGCGACGACCTTGCGGTCGCGCCGGTGCCCTTCCAGCGCGATCGTGGTCAGCTCCTCGGGGGAGAACTGCGGGCGAAAGGGATCGCTTCCCAGCGTGCTGCCGCCCGTCGCCATCACCTTGAGGAAGTCTGCGCCCTCCTTGATGAGCAGGCGTGCGGCATGCCGGACGCCGTCCACGCCGTCGGCCTCGGAGCCCATGAACCAGCAGTGGCCGCCGCTGACCGTTATCGGGCGGCCGGAGGCAAGCACTCGGGACCCATGGACCACTCCCTGCTGCAGGCCTTCCTTGAGGCGGAACGTCGTCTGGTTCCAACCCCCGCAGTCGCAGACCGTCGTCACGCCGGTCTCGAGGGCCCGCCCTACGTTGTGCGCCGAGCGCAGCAGGCGGATGGCGTCGTCGTCGTTCACGTGGACGTCCTCGCCGCGCCTGCCGTCGCCCGGCATGTTCGTGTGCGTGTGGCAGTCGATCAGGCCGGGAAGGAGCGTCGCGTTAGGGAAGCTGAGTACCTGCCCGTTCGATGGTCCAGCGCTCGACGCGGGACCCACCGACGCGATGCGCCGCCCTTCGATCCGCACGACGACGTCGGTCGCGGCAGCAGCCCCGGTCCCGTCGAGAACCCTCCCCGCGTGGATGGTCAGCGAGCCATTCGTTCGTTGCATGGCGACACCTCTTTCTCCGCACGGGAAGATTAGCACTGTCGGCAGGTGAGCATGTAGGAGGCAACCCTCACTCCAGGCCCTCTCCCAGAGGGAAAGGGGAGTGTGCCTACGCTGTGGTCAGGAACGCCTCTATATCTGCCCTTGCAGGCATGGCTTCTTGTGCGCCGGGTCTGGTCACGGCGAGCGCGCCCGCGGCGGCGGCGAATCTTACCGCATCGCCTATCGGCTTTCCCTCCGCAAGGACGCACGCCATGGCCGCGCCGAAGGCGTCGCCCGCCGCAACCGTGTCCACGGCCTCGACCTCGAACGGCGGGACGTAGTCGCTGCCCTCGTCCGACAGATAGAACGCCCCAGCCTCGCCCATCTTCACGACGACCTCTCTTACGCTGCGTTGGACGATGGCGCGGGCTGCAGTCTCGGCGGACGCCACGTCCGTGACGTCGATGCCGGTCAGCGCAGTCGCTTCGGCCTGGTTCGGTGTCAGCACGTCGACCAGCGCGTACGCCTCCGGCGGGAAGCCATCTACCGGCGCGGGGTCCCAGATAACCCGCACGCCCATCTCTCTGGCGATGCGCGCTGCCTTCAGCGACACCGCAGCCGGTATCTCGCACTGCAGCATCAGCGCGTCTGCGCCTTTCAGCGCCGACGCCGCGGCGTCCACTTGCGTGTCGTCGCAGCGCATGTTCGCGCCGCTGAGCACGACGATGCGGTTCTGCCGCGACGCGTCGAGCAGGATCATGGCCACGCCGGATGGGGCGTCCGGGTCCTGCGCGACGCCGGTCACGTCGACGCCGCTGGCGCGGAGGTTGTCCAGGAGCGTTGGGGCGAACACGTCGCCGCCCACGCGGCCGATCATACGGGCAGCTGCGCCCATGCGGGCCGCCGCGACGGCCTGGTTCGCTCCCTTGCCGCCAGGGGCCGTACGGAACCCCTCTCCCAGGACGGTCTCGCCGGGCGACGGCAGCCGGGGAGCGGTCCCGATAAGGTCCATGTTGATGCTGCCGAGGACGACGACAGCCGGGCGAGATTCCCGCCTTCGCGGGAATGACGGGGCGTGAGTCATGACGATGGGTCAGCCCTGCCCGACGGACAGCTCCAGGTGGTTGCCGTCAGGGTCGTCCACGTAGAGCGAGTAGCCCGCTCCATCGCGGTGTTCCCGGACGTGATCCACGACGAACCCGCGCCCTTCGAGCTCGCGCTGCAGGTCGGAGGGATCGTCCGGGCCGTCGATCGCGAAGGTGTGGTGCGGCACGCCCGGGCTGTCGCCGGCCGACGCGTCGAACAGGCCCATGGCGAAGTCGCCGACGCGGAGCCGCACGACGTCGACTCCCCGCACCTGGTGCCGCGTCGTGACCTCGGCCCCGAACAGTTCCTGGTAGAACCGCACCGAATCCTCGAGGTTGGCTGCATTCGTGTTCCACGAGCGCATGGTCTGGACTTTCATACGGCCCTCCTTTTCATGAAGGTCAACGCGGGCAGCGTAACGCTCGAAAGTGGGTGGTTCAAGTGGACACCAAGGGGCTCGCCGTGTGGCGAGCCCCCGTGTTCAGCGTCGTGTGTGCGTCGCGTCCTAGATGACGTCGCCGACGAGCCGGCCGCGCCGCCCCTTCGAACCCAGTTTCGCGGGGTCGTCTATCGCGATGCCGTCCCACTCCGCCAGCTTCGCGCCTGCGCCGGAGAGTTCGGCCTCGACGGTGTTCCTGACGACGACGTCCTTGAACGGACCGCGGAATCCCCCCTCATAGCCGGGGTATTCGAAGTGCTCGACCGGGTAAACGAGGATCTCGTTCTCGTCCGGGTTGCGTATGACGTTCATGGGCTCCCCGCCGCTCTCGACGATCTGCATCTGCTCCTCCAGCATGCGGCGGAACATGATGAGACCAACGTCGGAGACGCCGAGCCGCTCGGTCGTGCGGTCGGTGATGGGGCCCTGCATGACCCATGCTGCCTGGTCCTGCCCGAGCACCCAGTCCGCCTTGATGGTGCCGTCCGGGTTGTAGACGGGGACCGCCTCGTGGGTGACCACGTCCGGCGGCTCCTGCCCCGGTTCGGGCTGCTGCAGGTCGACGACGAAGTGGAGAGTGTGGGTGTCGTCCACCGGCACGCGGTACTGGAGGTTGGAGGTGATGTGCAGGACGTGGGGGAACAGGATGGGGTGCCCCATCTGCCAGTGATCGTCCTCCTCGGTCTCATCCCCGACGAGCCTGCGCTTGATGACGCCGTAGTCCGTGACCTCGAAACCGATCTTGCGGTGGTCGGCGCCGCGCGAGCCGATGCGTGCATTCCAGGCGTCGCGCACTTCCGGGGGCTTGTTGCGGTTCATCACCCAGCCGCCCCAGTAGCGGTGCAGCCACTGGAAATGCAGCGGGTCCAGCGAGTTCTCGTGGCACTGCAGCCAGTTGCACGGCAGCATGATGGACTGCGTGCGGCGCACGCCGGGCCAGACCAGCACGTCGACCCGAGGCAGGAGCGGCGCGGGCTGCGGGCCCATGTAGGCGAAGACGACGCCGCCAAGCTCCTGCACGTTGTATGCCTTGATGCGCACCTTCTCCTTGAACTTGGAGCCCTCGGGCTCGGACGGCTGGTCCACGCACTGGCCGGTCTCGTTGAATATCCAGCCGTGGTAGGCGCAGCGGATACCGTTCTCCTCGGGGATGCCGTAGGAGAGGTTGGCCTTGCGATGCGCGCAAGAGGGTTCGATGAGGCCGATGGTCCCGCTCGCGTCGCGGTAGAGGACGAGGTCTTCGCCCAGCAGACGGACTTCCTTCGTGGGGTTGTCGGCGTCGAGCTCGACGCTGGCGGCGATCGGGTGCCAGTAGCGCCGCATCAGTTCCCCCATCGGCGTTCCGGGGCCTACGCGAGTAAGTCGTTCGTTCTGCTCTGCGGTAAGCATGAGGTCGCCTCCTCCGCGGTGGCATTGCTCGTATACGAGGCAAGAATAGCGTATAGCGCCGACTCCCGCCAAGCAGAGCCGGAGGCCGACTCCCTCTCCTGGCGGTGAGTGCTGCGGTGAGGGCCTGAGCTCATTCGGCCAAGGGCGCGGTGTGTCATGCTGAGCGGAGCGGAGGCATCTATCGAGGCCTTCATCGGCTCTCAGAGGTACTGGTGATAGACTGGTTCTGCAGGGCAAACGCCTCCTTCAGAGGTCTACCAGGAGGACAAGTCGGGATGAAGACGACGATTGAGTTCGACCCCAGTTTTACGATGCTCACAGCAGAGCTCTCCCCCGGAGAGTCGATCAAGGCGGAGCCCGGTGCGATGGCCGCCCAGCAGGGATTGGACATGCGGACGGGCATGGGCGGAGGCGGTGGTCTGTTCGGCGGCTTCAAGCGGATGCTGGGCGGCGAGTCGTTCTTCCTCAACACGTTCACCGCGGGGCCGGGTGGGGGCTGGATCAGCCTCGCCCCGCCAACGCCGGGTGACATCATCTCTCATGACCTGCTGCCGGGGCAGAACCTCTACATCCAGGGCAGCTCCTTCCTCGCGTGCACGGACAACGTGTACACGGACGCGAAGTTCCAGGGGATGAAGGGCATGTTCAGCGGGGAGAAGATCTTCTTCCTGCGCGCATACACCGAGGGCGGGCAGGGCACCGTGCACGTCAACTCGTACGGGGCTATCAAGAAGCTCTCCATCCAACCGGGCGGCGAGCTCGTCGTGGACACCGGGCACGTCGTCGCCTTCACGGACAACGTGCAGTACTCGGTCGGCAAGGTCGGCGGCCTAGGCTCGCTCATCGCCGGCGGCGAAGGGCTGGTGCTGAAGTTCACGGGCAGCGGCGACGTCTGGATACAGACGCGAACGCTCTCTTCGCTCATGGACAAGCTCGCGCCGTTCCTGCCTTCCACGAAGAGCTGACGCATGACGGTCCGCGTCCGGTACGCCCCGAGCCCGACCGGCGACCCGCACGTCGGCAACATCCGGTCGGCGCTGTTCAACTGGCTGTACGCCCGCCACACCGGCGGCACGTTCATCGTGCGCATCGAGGACACGGACCAGGCCCGCCTGGTCCCCGGCTCGGTCGAGACGATCCTCGACGCGCTCAGGTGGCTCGGCCTCGACTGGGACGAGGGGCCCGGCTTGCAGACGCCGCACGGCCCCTACGTGCAGTCGGAGCGGCTCGACCTCTACAAAGCACACGCAGAGCGGTTGCTGGCAGAAGGGAAGGCGTACAGGTGCTATTGCACGCCCGAGCGGCTCGACGCGGTGCGGAAGGAGCGGCAGAAGGCGCACCAGCCAACCGGCTACGACCGCCGCTGCCGCGAGCCGGAAGGGGCCGCGCAGGCACGCCACGAGAACCCGAACCCCCCGGTCGTGCGCTTCAAGATGCCGGTCGAGGGCAGCATCACCGTCGATGATTTCGTTCGCGGTGAAGTGACGTTCGACGTTTCGTTGCTGGACGACTTCGTCCTGCTGAAGTCGGACGGTTACCCGACGTACCACCTGGCCAACGTCGTGGACGACCACCTCATGGAGATAACGCACGTGATGCGGGCTGAAGAGTGGCTGCCGAGCGCACCGCGTCACAAGTTGCTGTACGAGGCGTTCGGTTACGAGATGCCGGAGCTCGTTCACCTGCCGCTCATCCTCGGTCCGGACCGCTCCAAGCTGAGCAAGCGGCACGGCGCCGCGTCCGTGCTGGAGTTCCGCGACCTGGGCTACCTGCCGGACGCGCTGGTCAACTTCCTTGCGCTGCTCGGCTGGTCGCTCGACGAGTCGAGCGAGGTCTTCTCGAAGGACGACCTCGTCCGGCACTTCACACCGGAGCGCATCGTCGCCAATCCGGCGGTGTTCAACATCGAGAAGCTGGACTGGTTCAACGGCCTCTACATCCGGGGCATGGACGACGCTGGACTCGCGAACGCCCTCGTCCCGTGGCTCGAGGACCCGGAGCGCGGGCTCCCCGCGAGCGCACGCCCCGTGGACCGCGAGTACCTTTCCACCATCGTTCCGCTGGAACGCGAGCGGCTGAAGCGGCTGTCGGAGGCGCCGGAGATGCTGTCGTTCTTCTTCGAGGAGCGGCTGACGTACGACGCGTCGATGCTCGTGCCGAAGGGTCTTGACGCGCATCACGCGTACCAGATACTCGAAGATGCGCTCGACGTCGCGGAGAAGATAGAGACTTGGAACGTGCCCACTCTGGAGAAGGCCTACCGTACGCTTGCGCAACTGATGGGGCCTATCAATTATTCGTTCGAAACTACCAGCGATATCACTGCGTTCTTCATGCCTGTTGAGCATTACATCGAGAGGTACGGCCAGGTAGATATCGAAACAGGGCCGCTGTTCAGGGCGATACGCGTCGCGGTAACGGGGCGCACTGCCGCGCCTCCGCTGTTCGACACGCTGTCGGTGCTGGGCAGGGAGCGCAGCGTCTCGCGGCTGCGCGCCGCGCTGGAGGCGCTGTAGGGCGCAATCCGTCGCCGGTTTGCTATCATAGAAGTCTCCCGCTGGGGATTCGGCTAGTGGTAGGCCGCCTGACTCTGGATCAGGTAACGATGGTTCGAATCCATCATCCCCAGCCAATCGCTCACTCGTACGAATCAAGACTCTTCTGAGCTGGGTCGAACTCGGCACCTTGCTCGCGGAGGAGTACGTCTGCAGATATGGCCAATCGCTTGTGGAGCGCCCGTGCCATGGACATCGTGATATTTCGCTTGCCCGACAGCACTTCCAAGACCATGGCACGGCTCCCGATGAAGGGCACAAGGTCGCGGGTTGTAAGTCCAGCCTGCTCCATGCGGAACTCTATGGCTGCGGCGATGCTGGGCAGCTCCTTCTCCATGTGCCTGGACTCGTAAAGGGTGACGAGGTCCCCCAGAAGGTCGAGCTCCTCACCTTCAGGTGTTCCCGGTGCCGCCTCCATCAGCTCTCCGATGCGCGCGACTGCACCATCGTAGTCCGCTTCGGTGCGGATCGGTTTGACAGAGGCCATTTACTACACCTCCTCCGCATCGGCCTTGTCCTTGTCCTCATGACTAACCTAGAACTGCCTAGTGAAACGGACATTGCGGCATGAACTAGGGATGGCTATGATACTCCCAATTGAACAAACTGGAGGACCCTCCGTGGCTATCACCCTTCGTCAACTCACCGATGATGAAAAGGCGGTCGTCCTTAGACGGCACGGCCGTACATGTTTTGCTACAGGGCACGAGATAGCTTCCGACGACTCTGTTCAATTTGACCACATTAAGGCCTTCTCCTCAGGAGGGCCCACCAACCTCAACAACATCGCGCCCATGTGTGGACGGCACAACAACGACAAGGGCACGCTTCCTCTGTTTGATTACCGTGCGAAGCTCCAACTCCAGGACTTTTTCTCCCAGGGCGACCAACTCACCTTAGGTCATCTTCTGGCATATCTCCAAGACAAGGGAGAGCTTCAGCATTACGGTCAATCCATCAATGTACATCAAAGTGAAGCCACGATTTCAATCGGATCGTCCCACTATTCCTATGATTTCCCATTGTGTCGATGCCCTATTACCGGCTGGGACTATTTCTACGCCACACTTCCAGTTGAACTCATCGGCAGCGACGACGACCATGACGAGGGTATTGGATTGCAGCCCCGTTACCTCATTTTTGATAAAGTATTCGACCTCTTCAGGCATTTCCAGAATAGCCCTGTTTTGCAACCGTCCTTAGGGCGTATTGTCGATGGTAAGATTAGGTTATTCGACGGCCAGCATAAAGCTGCCGCGATTCTCTGGAATAACCACAGAGCACTCGAGTGCAAGATCTACACGCACCCCGATATGAGACTATTGAATCAAACCAACATTTCCGCGCACGAAAAATTCGCTCAGACACGATTCTATACGTCGATAATGGTCTTGAAGCTCGGCTCACAGTTCGGTCAGGATTTTGAGCGGTACAAGAACTTAGAGGATGGAAACGTCAAGAGTGAAGCAGGCTTCTTGGACTATCTCATGGCCGAAGACAGTCTCACCAAAGGCGAAGCGACTAAGCGGTTCCGAAGCTTCTTATACAATTCCGTTCTTCAAGAAGAGGACAACCGTCTATCTCGGCTTGTCGCCATCAGTAACCGCGCTAGCGAAGAGAGGCCACTGACACTAAATGGATTGACGAATTCCTTGTTTGCGTCTTTCTTGTACCGGGAGCCAGTGCGTGACAATATGACGACCGACGCTTACATGCGAGAATTCGAGATTGATAATATGGTTAGACTGATGAATATGCTTGACGAGGTGGGATTGAGTCAATGGAATGCGACCGCAGGGAAAACTGCTGATCACCACCTGAAGTTGTCACGGATAATTCGAGCTAGGTTCATGAAGACTTGGTCGGGGCTGCTTAAGGACGTTGTTTGCGCTCAGCTGAATTTGCATGATAGTGATGAACGCTCCAAACCGTTTTACAGAAGACTCCAAGACAACCATTTTGAACAGATTCGAGCTTGTGTCGCTCGACTTTTTGATTGGCAGATGTGGGAATCTCCAGCAAATGCTGAGATAGACCGAGTTCGTTCAGATAGCGACACTGAGGTAAAAAACTGGTTGAAAGAAAAGGGGCTAACGACCGGCTACTTGCTAGGAGCATCCGAATAGTCGCCCAGGAGGGCGCGCCGATGACGAACAACGGTGGCGAACACTTGCGGATGGGAGCCGGGCTCGGCAGGCTCAGCGGGAAGGTGGCGATCGTGACCGGCGCCGAGAGCGGCATCGGCAGGGCGACGGCCCGGCTGTTCGCCCGCGAGGGAGCGAAGGTCGTCTGCGCCGACGTGGCGGAGCGAGGGGACCCTCGCACGGACCGGCTCATCGAGGCCGACGGCGGCGAGGCGCACTTCCTGCTCGGCGACGTGTCGCAGAAGGCGGTGTGCGAGGAGATGGTGAGCACCGCCATCGACCGTTTCGGCGGGCTGGACGTGATCTTCCTGAACGCGGGCACCGGCGTGCGGCAGAAGATCCACGAGATGTCCGACGAGGCGTGGGACCACGTCATCAACCTGAACCTGTACGGCGTCTACCATGGCGTACGGGCGGCGCTGCCGCACTTCATGGCACAGGGGCACGGCAACATCGTCATCACCGCGTCAAGCTTCGGGCTGCGGGCGAGCCCCCGCTACCCCTCTTACAGCGCGACGAAGGCGGCGCTGGTGAACCTCACGCGGCAGTTGGCTGTCGACTACGGGCCGGAGATACGCGTCAACTGCGTGTGCCCCGGCCCGATCGACACGAACCGCATCCGCGAGTACCCACCGCGCCCACGCCCCATCGACGCGGACCAGCGGGAGATGGCGGGGCAGCGTGTGGCTGCGCTGCACCGGATGGGACAGCCGGAGGAGGTCGCCTACTGCGTGCTCTTCCTCGCGTCGGAGGAGTCGTCGTTCGTGACCGGCCACGCGCTCGTGGTCGACGGCGGTCAGACGATCACAGTGCAATGAGTGATCTGACTCCCGAACAGTTGGCCGAATTCCTGCAGCGGCCCCTCGTCGCGGTGTTCGTGACGCTGCGGGCGAACGGTTCGCCGCACGCCATCCCGATCTGGTACGAGTACGTGGACGGCGCGTTCCTCGTCTTCACCAGCAGCAGGTCCCGGCGTGTGAAGAACCTCGAACGGGACAGCCGCACGGCGATCACCATTTCCACGCACGACGAGCCTTACATGTACGTTTCGGCGGAAGGGCCGGCTGCCATCACGACGGAAGACGTGGAAGAGACGGCGCTATCCATAGCGCGGCGCTACATAGGTGAGCGGGCCGAGCGTTTCCTGGAGGACGTCTTCGACGAGAACTCGGTGATCCTCCGGCTCACGCCGGAGCGCATCCTCACGTGGGTGGAGGACTAGCGGGAGTTGATTCCCTCTCCTGAGACGCGTGATTCAAAATCACGCGATGGGATTGACGAGCGTGCCGTTGGGATAGCCCCACAGTCGATTGGCCAGGATCCCCACGTTGAGTGCGGCTATCTTGGCCGCAATCCGCGCGTAGAGCCCGCTCATCGTCCGGGCCCTCGGGAACCGCAGGTGCAGCCGATCAATCAGCAGATGGAACGTTGTCTCCACCGGCTGCCTCCTGCTGTTCAGTCCCGCAGGCTTGGCAGCCGACCTCGGCGTGAACACGATGCTCCCGTACTCCCGCGCCCAATGCGACACCCACTGATCACCCGCAAACCCCAGGTCTGCCAGGTAAGCCTCTCCCCGCTGCTCACCCGCTCCCTCGGGTGGCCACAACGGGCCTGTGGGCCCGGTACGCGCTCCTCCCCGCCGATGTGTCGGTCCCAACACTGCCGCCAACTCCTCCGGCGCAGGCTGCCCTGAGTCCGGGGCAGCGCGCCAGCGGAGCAGCCCCTCCGCCATCCACCGGTCCCCCGTGTTCGCCGGTCCCGCCAGGAAGCCCGTAGCACACCCATGCATCGTGACCGCAATGCACAACTTCACTCCGTAGTACCAGCCTTGGTCCACCCCTCCGCGGCCAATCGTCGCCTCATCCCGCCCGAACAGGCGTGTGCGTTCTCCCCGCCTGCGCGACATCAAGGGGATGGCGGTGCAGTCCAACGCCTCGTATGCACCGCTGTCTCCTCCGTCGAGGCGCACGATCCGCTCGGTCACTGCGGGGCCGATACGGGCGAGAGTCTGCCAGAGCGAACGGGCACGCTTGTTGAACGAGCTCTGTCCGAGGCCGGAGATGCGAGGGAAGTAGGTTGCGAAGCGCTCTTGGGCACAGCGCAGCGCAGCACGCTCAGAGCCTCTGCCGTGCCACTGGGCCAGCAGCATGAGCGTGATGAACTCGCTGTCCGAGAGGAGGAGGGGGCGGCCCCGGCGATGCTGTCGAACCGGAGACGAAAGCGCTTTGAGCAGGTCGTCGACGATGACGTAACATGTGGTGACAAAGGTGTCCGTGTCCACAGCAGCATCCTCCAGGCGTGGATAGGTGCTACCAGTGAACCGGGCGCCTTTGTCTGTCGTCTCCCACTTGGCCTTGCCTCTTCTGCGTATTTTCGAATCACGCGTCTGAGGGAGAGGGTTAGGGTGAGGGCCCTGCGTTCGGGGAAGTCAGAGTGTCCCACGAGGTCCGGGCGCATGCGTGAGAAGAACGACGCCGCGCCGTGCGTAGTGGCGGTGTCCGTCACTCGCGGAAGTTGACGTACTGGAGGGGCTGCTCGATCCCCATCTCCTTGATGAAGGCGATGGTCTCCTGCAGGTCGTCGCGCTTCTTGCCGGAGACGCGCAGCTCGTCGCCCTGTATCGCCAGTTGCACGCGGATCTTCGTCCCCTTCACAGCTTTGACGATCTTCCGGCCGAGGTCGGCATCGATGCCCTGGCGGATGGTCACCTGCTGGCGCAGACTGTCGCCGGTAGCCTTCTGCGGCGTCTCGAACTCGAGGGCGTTGCTGTCGACCCCGCGGCGGGCGAAGTACGTGTGGATGAGGTCGTGCACCTGGCGGAGTTGGAGGTCGTTGTCGGCGGTGACGGTGAGCGCGCCGCCGGAGCGGTCGACGCCCGCCTTCGTGCCCTTGAGGTCGAAGCGCTGCTGCGTTTCGCGCTTTACGCCGTTGACCGCGTTGTCCACTTCCGTGAGATCGACCTTCGATACGACATCGAACGACGGCATCTGCTTTCCTCCGGTTCAGGCGTTCTTCGCCCTGCGGGCCTGCCGCTCATAGTACCGCACGTACGAGACGACGACGGGCATGTAGGAGCGGTCGGCCTTCGCGGGGTCGGCGAAGAGGTGGGTTCGGATGTCGACTTCCATCTCCGCCTCGCTCCTGCCGGCTGCCATGCCGTTCTTGATGAGCTCACCGAGTTCGATGGTGATGCGCTCGACGGCGTCGATGGCGAAGGCCGGGTTGGAGGCGAGGAACCCGGAGTGGACGGGCAGCAGGTACTTCGGGGCGAGCTCACGCGCCTTCCGGATGGAGGCGATGCTGGCGTCGACATCGAAGTACGGGAGCGTCATCGGCGGGTCGGGGAGGAAGCGGGGCGGCTTGTAGTTGCCGAGCCCGTGACCGCAATAGAGTGCGCCGTTCGCCTCGTCGTAGACGCCGATGTGGTCGAGCGAGTGCCCCGGCATGAATACGATACGGTAGGGCGCGCCGCAGCCGAAGTCGAGCGTATCGCCGTCCTCGACGGTGGCCATGCGCTCGTCCGGCACGGGAAGGATGTCGCCGAATACGGCCCTCCACGTCTCGCCGAACACGTCGGCGGTACCCGCGATGAGACGGGCGGGGTCGCGCATGAAGGGTGCGCCGCGCGTGTGGAAGACCGCCTTCGCGCGGGGAAGCTCCCGCACGAGCCAGCCGCTGCCGCCCGCATGGTCTATGTGGATGTGCGACGGAACGATCCACTCGATGGCGTCGGTGTCGTGGCCGAGCTTGCGGATGGCGTCGAGCAACTCTTCGGCGATGGACGTGGGGCCGGGGTCGAGGATGGCGGGGTGGTCGCCCGCCACGAACCATGCGGCATGGGGCATCGCGCCGTCGGTGAAGAGTTCGGCGGTATCGCGTCCGTACTCGGTACGGAACTCCCAGACGCCGGGGAATATGCGCTCGGTCTCCAAGGCTTTGACCTCCTTGCGGAGGTTCAGGATATCAGCCCCGGTACGCCGGACGCCTGCGGGTCAGGCCGCGGTCTCCCTGCGGGCCGTCCGCCAGGGCTTGCGCTCGAACCGGCGGCCGAGACCCCGTTGGATCTCGCGCCACTTGCTCTCTTCTTCCGGGGTGATGAACGTTACCGCCTCGCCGGAGCGGCCCATGCGGCCTGTGCGTCCGATGCGGTGCGTGAAGAGCTGCTCGGAGTCCGGCAGGTCGTAGTTAATGACCTGGCCGATACCCTCGATGTCCAGCCCTCGGGCCGCCACATTCGTTGCCACCAGGATCGGCGTTTCGCCGGAGCGGAAGTCGATCATCACGCGCTCGCGCGCATTCTGGCTGAGGTTCCCCTGGAGCGCGCCGACCGGGTAGCCGAGCGCGTCGAGCTGCTTCGCCAGTTTCTTGACGCCGTGCTTGGTCTTGCCGAAGACGAGGATAGGGGCGTCGTCGCGCTGGTCCAGCAGGGTCTGCAGAGCGCCTATCTTGTCGCTCTTCTCGATGGAGTAGACGACGTGCTCCACCGTGGGCGCCGCCTGCATCCCGGCGTCCACTTCCACGGTTACGGGGTGGTGCAGATGTTTGGAGGCGGTCTTCGCCACCCACTCGGGCATGGTCGCCGAGAGGAGGGCCGTCTGCCGATCAGAGGGCGTCTGGCCGAGGATGGCCTCCACGTCGTGGGCGAAGCCTCGGTCCAGCATCTCGTCCGCTTCGTCGAGAACGAGGAAGCAGACCGAGCGCAGGTCGAGCGAGCCTCGCCGCAGGTGGTCCAGCGTGCGGCCCGGCGTGCCGATGACGATCTGAGCGCCGTCTTTCAGCGCCTTGGACTCGGGCAGCAGCGACCGGCCGCCGTACAGCATCGTCACGCGCAGCCGCCGCGATGCAGCGAGGGAGTCCGTCACGCCGGCCACCTGGATCGCGAGTTCCCGTGTGGGAACGAGCACCAGCGCCTGCACCCGCCGGAGCGATGGGTCGCACCGCTCCACGAGGGGCGCGGCGAACGCCAGTGTCTTCCCCGATCCGGTGCGCGCCTGCCCGATCACGTCGCGTCCCGCCAGGAGATGGGGGATGGACTTCTCCTGGATGGGCGTTGGCTCGGATATGTTCATCCGGGCGATCGCAGCCCTGGTGCCCGCTTGCAGCGCGATACCGGGGAACACGTGTGCGCTCCCCGCGGCATCACCGGTAGCAGGTCCGTCGGCGGCAGGCAATTCCCTTGCACGGGTATCGGACGCACCAGGAAGACCGGCGCGGCGAGCCTTGAAGCACGGAGAGCAGTAGATGGGCCTCCCCTGGCGAGGCCGGAAACGGACGGTTGTGGGCGTACTGCAGTCTGCACAAACGGTGGAGTGGAGCTGGGTACGGTTAGTGGGACGTCGACGTGTCGATAGAGTTTCAAAAGGCATATACAACAGGCTACAGGAATACGGGACATAGCGCAACGACTCAGTGACGCAAGGGGCTGGTAAACGGTGGCAAAACACGCTTTCTGCCGCACGTATTTTCGCGTGTTTCGTAGACAAGTTCACAGACGAAGTGCAACAGTTCATCGGGATGTGGCGGAGGTAATTCCGGGCGCTCCGGGATGGGGACCCACAAGGGATGCCCTACACCGGGCACCCCAGCGCTACCCCGCCCCCGTGTGACCTGTCGGTCACGCTGGATTCCCGTTTTCACGGGAATGACGGAGGAGGGCGGGAATGGCGGAGGCGGACGG
The DNA here is from genome assembly GCA_034428575.1 of Dehalococcoidia bacterium. Lineage (GTDB taxonomy): Bacteria > Chloroflexota > Dehalococcoidia > Lucifugimonadales > Australimonadaceae > Bin16. The sequence goes on from DAOUHP010000075.1 coordinate 20,824, forward strand.
GAATGGCGGAAGTGGCGCGGGCATGACGGGTTCTCGACGCGTTAGTCCCAGCGGAAGCAGGTTGCGGGATTGTCCCAGAGAAGACGGCGCTTGAAGTCTTCGTCGAGTTGGTCCCAGCCGAGCACCACGTCCACGGAGTCGGGGAAGCGGGATTCCGCGTGCGGGAAGTCGGAGCCGAACATCAGCACGTGATCGCCCATCATCTCGCTCACCATGCGCACCATCTCCGGGCCTTCGTGGAGGACGACGGCAGCGAAGAAGCGCCCGCCGGTCATGTACTCCTCCATGGTGCGCAGTCCGTCGGCCACGTACCCCATGTAGTGCACCTGGTCTTCCATCCGCTTCATCCAGAACGGGAGCCAGCCGAAGCCGGACTCCAGGATAGCGAGGTTGACGTTCGGGTACTTGTCGAGCAGCCCCGCGCCGAGGAAGGCCGCGACCATCCGCATCGCGCCCCACGGATGCGAGGCAGTGCGGCCGATGAACGGGTTGTCCCAGAGGTCGCGGTAGCCCGGGTACCCGGACGCGAAGCTGTGATGGACGACGGTGAGTCCGGCATCGTCGGCAGCCGCCCAGACGGGGTGGAGGTCCGGGTGGTCGATGGGATAGTCGACGGGGAGGTCCATGATGATGCCGCGCGCCCAGCGCGACCCGCCCCAGGTCTTGATCTCGCTGACGGCGCTCTCGACGTCGCGTGCGCTCGCGGTGATGAGGGATGTAAGGCGGTCCGGGTAGCGGGAGCAGACGTCGTCCAGGAAACGATGGAGCGCGCCGGTCGTCCCGGCGTCGACGCTCACGTCCTCGTGGCCGGTGAAGGACCCGGGCACGAGGAGTTCGACATCTACTCCCTCCTCGTCCATCTCCCCGATGCGGGTCTCGATGTCCCAGTCCTCCGAGTAGCGTGACGGATACTTGCTCCCCATGAAGTTCTGGAAGTGACGCTGCTCCTGCTCGCGCGGCCCGGCCTCGCCGAGATGGCGCGGCTTGCCGCCGCCCCATCCGCCCGTACTCTCGAAGCGGTACCAGTGCTTGAACGGCGGTTCCAGCACCTGCCCTGCCCGTCCTATCTTCACCTCACGCAGGAAGGCCGCGAGCTCCGGCTGCCGCGCCGCGAGCGCCTTGTCCATGTAGGGCGTCAGCGTCTCGACCGACGGCTGCAGGTGCGTGTCGGCATCGAAGACCTTGAATCCGTTGCGCATGGCGGTTCCTCCTGATGACGCCCACGCGCTGCCGCTCTGGACGCGCGGGGCGGCGGGGCAGGTATTGGGAGCAGCGGCATCTTACTCCTGCTCCAGGCCGTAGGTGTCGCGGGCCTTCGCAGGCGTGAGGATTCCGTCCTCGATGTCGGCGCGGACGCGGGCGGGGTCGCGCTCCGCGGCGGGAAGGGCCCCTCCGCCGCCGCCCGTCTCGATGCGGAAGACGTCGCCCGGTTCGAGACCGACGTTCGATACGATGCCGGGGTAGCGCTGCTCGCGCTCCTCGCCGGGGTGCACGACGACCCACGCGTTACGGCCGTCGCCGCCGCCCTCGACGCCCGCAGCCTCGCGCTTCGACGCGCCGCCGGACAGGCGGCTGGGAGCGCGCACGCGGTACTCGCGCACGTAGCCGGGGCCGCCCCTGAATGCCCCGTCTCCGCCGGAGTCAGGGAGCACCTCGAAGCGCGTCATGTCGACGGGAAATTCGGACTCGATGACCTCGACGCTCGTGAACCGCGCGCCGTAGCTCGCCCGCGAGCCGACTCCGGTGAAGCCGTCGCCGCCCTCCCACGCGGGTGCTCCCGCGTACATCAATTCGTACTGCACGTACTGGCGCTTCGCGCCGGTGTAGCCCACGACGATGGAGCTCTGGGTGGCGATGTGCGCGAGGGCCGGCCTGCCTGAGGCCTTGGCCATGACCGCGCCGATGACGCTCTCGGCGAGCGCGAGCGTCTTCGAGTAGAAGCCAACCGGGCCGGGGAACGCGGGGTCGAGCAGGCTGCCGCGGCGGAAGCGGCATTCGACGGCCTGCTCCATGCCGTGGTTGAGGGGGATGTGGCGGTCGGTGAGGCGTATGGCCATGTTGCGCGCAAGGCCCTCGATGAACGGCGGGCGGAGGTTGATGGGCGCGGTCGCCTGGTCCCCGGTACCCGTGAAGTCGAGCACGAGGCGCTGCCCCTCCTTGATCGAGGCGACGTGGAGGCGTATCGGCTCGCCGGTGCTGGGGTCGTCGACTGCGGCGTCGACCTCGCAGACGCCGTCCGGCCACGCGTCGAGCTGCTCGCGCATGCGGTGAGCGGTGCGCTCGCCAACCTGCTCGAACTGCTGCAGAAGCGCGGGCACGCCGTACGTGCGGGTGAGGTCGTGCAGGCGCGCCTCTCCGATGGTGTGGCAGACCCCGGCCTTGGCAGTAAGGTCGCCGATCATCATCTCCGGCACTCGGCTATTTGCCCGGACGAACGTGGCGGTGTCCTGCTCGAGGCGGTAGTCGCGCATGAAGCGCACCGGCGATATCAGCAGCCCTTCGCCGAAGAGGTCTCGCGCGGTGGCGTTGCGCGAGCCCGCGGCCAGGCCTCCGATGTCCGGGGTGTGGCCGATGCTCGCGGCGAACGCAACGAGGTCGCCCTTCCAGAAGATGGGCGTCATCACGACCATGTCGTTGGCGTGCGGGCAGCCGCTGTGGTACGGGTGGCTGGCGAGGAAGGCGTCGCCCTCGCGCATGCCGACGGGAGCGTGGAAGTCGAACAGCCCGTGGATGCAGGCGGGGAGGCCGCCCATGTGCCCGGGATGAGAGCCGCGCGCGACGAGGCGGCCGGTTGCGTCCATGAGACCGCAGCTGAAGTCGTGGGACTCGCGGACGATGGTGGAGAAGCCGGTGCGGAAGACGGCGTTCTCCATCTCGCGGACGATGCCTTCGAGGCGTGCGCTCATCACCTCGAAGGTGATGACGTCGAGTGGGGCGTTCGTCATGCGCGCATGATACGCGGTTCAGGCGTGGGTAGTGTGCGGGGCGTTGGGGTCTGTCATGCTGAGCGGAGCCGAAGCATCTCTCAGGAAAGCTGTGCGGTAGGAAGAAGGAATCGGATATACTGACCGTCGGGCCGAGGCCGCAAGGCCGTTCCACCGCGTGGCGCATTCGTCTAGCGGCCCAGGACACCGCCCTCTCAAGGCGGAGATCACGGGTTCGAATCCCGTATGCGCCACCAACGCCCTACCACGCGAGACGCCTACCCCCGCTTTCTGATGTCTCGCCGCTGGAACAGGGTGAACGACAACCCGAACAACACTACGGACAGTGCGGCCAATACAGCGGCGTCGCCCCAGTCCAGGCGGCGTCATCGTTGGCCGCTTCCTGCCCGCATGAATCGCATCGCCTCGGCGACGGCGTCCGCGATGAGTTCGCCGCTGCGGGCCGACGCTTCATCCAGCGTCATCGGAGCGTTCAGGATGGACGCGACCGCATCGATACCCTCCGCGTGAACGTTCTCGAAACCCTTGCCAAGCGAACCGCAGATGGCAATCACCGGGATGTCTCGTTGTTTCGCTCGACGTGCGACTCCTATCGGGGCCTTGTTGTAGACCGTCTGGAAGTCGAGTTGTCCTTCACCGGTGATCAGGAGGTCTGCCCCCTCCAGCTTCTCGTCCAGCCCGACGTGGTCAAGGACGATGTCCACACCCGCCCGCAGCGAGCCGTCGAGGAAGGCCATCATTCCTCCGCCGAGTCCACCGGCAGCGCCCGAGCCGGGGACGGCGTCGATGCTCGTTTCGATATCGCGTTCCACGATCCGTGCGAAGTTCGTCAAGGCGGCGTCCAACCGCTCGACCATATCGGGTGTCGCCCCCTTCTGCGGGCCGTATACCGCCGATGCGCCCTCGGGGCCGGTGAGCGGGTTCGATACGTCGCAGGCTACCGAGAACCGCGCCTCGATCGCTCGTTCGTCCAGTCCCGCCATGTCTATCCTCTGGAGGTCGGCAAGCGCCGCTCCTCCCTGCGGAAGGTCCCGCCCCGTCTCATCCAGCAGGCGAACGCCCAGGGCCTGGGCCATCCCTGCCCCGCCGTCGTTCGTTGCGCTTCCGCCGATCCCGACGATGAAGCTGCGGAACCCGGCGTCGAGCGCCTCGCGGATCACCTCGCCGAGCCCATACGTCGTCGCGCCAAGAGGATCGCGTTCATCCGGCGAGAGCAGCGCAAGGCCGGAGGTGCGCGCCATTTCGATCACGGCGGTCTGTCCGTCGCCGAGCGCGCCCCACTCCGCCGTCACGACCCTTCCGATGGGGCCGGTTACCATCGTGGAACGGATGTCCCCTCCCGTCGCTTCGACCAGGGTTTCGAGGGTTCCGTCGCCGCCGTCCGCCACCGGCACGAGCACCGTCTCGGCATGCGGTACAGCCCGCAGCACCCCTTCCTGCATGGCCTTGGCTGCATCGAGCGCTGAGATGCTTCCCTTGAAGCTCTGCGGTGCGATGACGACCTTCATCTCTCCCTTCCCCTGCGAATGGGCCGTGGAGGCAATGTATCAGCGATGCGCGAGGCCTGGGTAACCTGCAAGGGTGACCGCGCCGCCATTCGCTTATACTGCGCTCGCGTTGGGTGTGTGACGGAGATCCGAGACAGGGACGGCACGACAGGGGAGGTGCGCTATGTCCGGGTATGTTGACGCTGATGGCCACGTGATCGAGGACGCCGCCGCGGTCTTCCAGTTCCTGGAACCCCCATTCGACAAGCTGCGCACGTCGCTCAACATCCTGCCCCAGGGCGACTGGTTCCATACCCCGAGCGGGCGGAGCGTCAAGACGCCACCCGGAGCATTCCAGCCCGCCGACGCGAAGAAGTGGACGGACTTCATGGACCGCACCGGGACCGACTGGGCCGTCCTCTACCCCACGCGCGGCCTCTTCTACGGACGCGTCATCTTCGAGGACTGGGCCATCGCATACGCTCGGGCGTACAACAACTGGCTGCACGACGCGTTCCTGAAGGAGACCCCGCGCCTGCGCGGCGTCGCGCTGCTCCCGATGCAGGTCATCGACGAGGCGGTCGTCGAGCTGCGCAGGTGCGTTCGGGACCTGGGCATGGTCGGCGGCATGATCCCGTCCAACGGGCTGGCGAAGCACGTCTCCGCGAGAGAGTACTGGCCGCTCTACCGGGAAGCCGAGGAGCTTGGATGCGTCCTCGCGGTGCACGGCGGGATATACGAGAACCTGGGCTTCAACACGATGTCCAACTTCCCCGCCTCGCGGGCGCTCGGCATGCCGATACCGCTGCTCAACGGCATGACAGGCATGATCGTCGACGGCGTGCTCGACCGGTTCCCGAACCTGCACGTCGGGTTCATGGAAGGCGGGACGGCGTGGATACCGCTCCTCATCGACCGCCTCGAACGCGAGTTGGAGTACGGCGGGCTGGAACTGCCGCACCATCCCGAGGACTACTTCCGCCGCGGCCAGGTGTTCGTCGGCTGCGAAGGGAACGAGAAGGCGCTCGCCTATGCGATCGAGCGCGTCGGGCCGGACCCGTTCATGTTCGCGTCCGACTTCCCGCACGAGATTACGATGGACAACTGCATGGAGGAGATCAACGAGATCGTAGAGCGGGAAGACATCCAGGAGGAGCACAAGATGCTCATCCTCCGCGAGAACGCCCGCAAGATGTACGGAGAGCCATAGGCACGGGGTGAGAGCATGAGCACGGAACATTCGCCTGTCGGCTTCCTCGAAGCCGTCTGCTATGACGTTGCGGACATCGACCGCGCCGCCGCGTTCTGGTCGGGGCTGCTGGGGTGCACGTTCGGCGCGTCCACACAGTCCGGCTTCCGCAGAGCGCAGCTTCCCAGCGGCCTCTACTTCCTGCTGCAGCAGAGCGACGAGCCGAAGACGGGCAAGAACCGCGCCCACGTAGACTTCGAGACGGACGAGATGGACGCCGCGGTGGCGCTCGTCGTGGAGCTCGGCGGACGGGCGCTACACGCCGCCGACAACGGCCTGGCTGGCTTCTGGGTGTGCGCGGACCCGGACGGCAACGAGTTCTGCATCGGCCCGCCGGAGTCGCGTCCGCCGCAGGAGGAGTAAGCGTACCCCTCACCCCCAACCCCTCTCCCGTTGGGAGAGGGGAGCAAGCAAGAAGGCCATGTCACTGAGAGTGCTTACGTGGAATGTCGAGTGGGCTGCGCCCGGCTCGTGGAAGGGTATTGAAATTCTCAGTCGCGTTGAGCGACAAAGCCCAGAGGTCGTCTGTCTCACGGAGACCAACGACGAGTTGCTGTCGAAAGACGGTTACTGCATATCCTCTCAACCCGACTACGGATACCCGGCCAAGCCAGGCCGCCGGAAGGTCATGCTCTGGTCCAGGGAACCGTGGGCGCAGGTTGACGACCTCGGAATCGACTCGATGCCGCCCGGACGGTTCGTTTCCGGGGTCACACAGACGTCTCTTGGCAAGGTCAGGGTCGTCGGTGTCTGCATCCCCTGGTTCGGGTCACGGACCGAACCCAGGCGCGGACAGGACCGCAAGATGCGATGGGAAGACCATGCGCAGTACCTCGCTGGCCTTACCGAGTTTCTCCGGCGAAGCTCTTCAGCGCGCCTGCTGGTTATGGGGGATTTCAATCAAGTCATCGGGCGCGACGGCCAAGCTCCGGCGAAACTTCGGTCGGACCTTCACGAGGCCTTCCGGGGAATGACAATCGCTACGTCCGGCCTTGCGTTCCAGGAACGACGGAGCATCGACCACATCGCACTGAGTGAGGACTTCGCCGTGGATTCCGTGTGCGCCATCAGCAACACGCACGGCGAGAGGCAGCTGTCAGACCACTTTGGCGTTGCTGCCAACCTGTCGCGCGATGAATGAGCGCATGAGGTCGATGGCGCGGTCGGACTCGGGGCCGGGTTCGCTACACGCCTCCGAGGATTTCAGCTTTCGCAAGAATCACGGGGCCAGGTGTCGTCTCTTCTGGACGCACGGAATCTGTGCGGCGTGCTACTCTTTCGCACGGCCTAACTCGTGAGGTGAAATCGGGCATGCGTTTCAACAGGTGGATCGCTTTCTGCGGGCTGTTGCTGGCCCTCTTCCTGCTGCCAGGCTGCACCACGGAAGCCCCGGACAGCACTCCCACTCCTGTCACTGAGGCCGCGGCGACTCCTCAATCGGGGTCCGGCGAAGCCCCAGGGGCGACACCGACCGCTCCATCTGAGACGGAGGCCGAAGGTCCGTCCGGAGCAGAGACAGAGCACGTTTACCGGATCGGCATCGCAGCGGACCTGACCACCACCAACCACTGGGCATATCTGGGCCCGGACGGGACCGTATGGAACGGCTACGTGCTCGCCGGAAGCAAGCCGTCGCTCTACGGGTACTCGGCGCAGAGGAACGACTGGATCCCATCGCTGGCAGTCGACTTCCCCACCCCGCTCAAGGAGGAGGTGATGGACGGGGAGACACTCTGGACCACCGAGGTGGAGCTGATAGAAGGCGTGAAGTGGAGCGACGGCAACGACGTTACCGCCGAGGACTTCGCATTTACGGCCGGCACAGCCGCGGAGATGCAGCTCACCGGCAACTGGCCTTCGATAGTCGACCCGGAGTATTTCGACCACGCCGAAACCGACGGCCCGTACCACCTGAAGATCTTCTTCAAGCAGAAGCCGGGCCTGGCGCGATGGCAGTTCGGGCTGGCGTTCATGCCCATCTTCTCCAAGTCCTACTGGGAGCCGGTGGTGACCGAGGCCCGGCAGGCCGGCGACACCACGGAGCAGCAGAAG
>DAOUHP010000076.1:0-25144 GCA_034428575.1 Dehalococcoidia bacterium
CAGCAGTCGCCCGTAGACCTCACCGGCTACGAGCGCGTGGACGCGCCGGTGTTGTCGTTCTCGTACGACGGCGGCGTAAGCGGGGCCGCGCTCGTGCGGGGCTCCATCGTTGTCGAGTTCGCGACCGGTAGCAGCCTGACGCTGGGAGGCAGGCGTTACGAGTTGCAGTCGGCCCATGCCCACGCGCCAGCCGAGCATACGGTGGACGGCGAGGAGTTCGCGGCGGAGCTGCACGTGGTGCACGAGGACGCATCGGGCGACGTCCTCGTGGTCGGTGTCCTGTATCGGATCGGGTATCCGAGTCCCGTCCTGCAGGCGATGCTTGACGCAGCCGACGGAAGGACGGCCGGCTTCCCTCTCGATGCAGCGGACTTCGCGCCGTATTCCGGTGGTTTCTATCACTACACGGGTTCCAAGACGACTCCGCCGTGCCAGGAGCCGGTGGCATGGGTGGTGATGCGCGATGCCGGGACGGTGTCGCGGGAGCAGGTGGACGCGTTGCTGTCGTTCAGCGGCGGGCCGAACAACAGGCCGGTCCAGCCACTGGGCGGGCGGAGGATCGTGCTGGTCGGAGGGTAGGGCGGCCCGGAGTCGTACCGGGATGGAGACGTCCTGGCATCGCGCACATGAACCTCGGAGACCGCTCTGAAGTACCCGGAGGCGTCCTGGAACAGGAGACCGCGGAGCGCTCTCGGTCCCAATCCAAGGGATAGGGGAACAGGACCGAAACGCGTAGAATCCGTGCGAAGCTCTCGAAGAGAGGAGGCCGCGACATGCCAACGACCACGATTGGTGGACTGAAGCACTACTATGACGACGTGGGCTCGGGCGAGGTACTTGTCATGATCCACGGAGCGACAGGCAGCGCCCACGCCTTCGAGCCGCAGTACCCTGGGCTCTCTGCCCGGTTCCGGATCATCGCACCCGACCTGCGCTCCATGGGCCGCAGCGAGCACGTCACCGATATGCCGGCGACCGCCTGGGTCGACGACCTGGGCGAACTGCTCGACCAGACCGGCGTTGGCAGCGTGCACCTCCTTGGCAGCAGCCTGGGCTCGCGGATCGCCATGCGCTTCGCCATCGACAATCCGGAGCGAGTGCGCTCGATCATCGCAGTCAACCCCATCATCGCGATGACACCCGAGGCCACAGAGCGCCTGAACGCCTCAGGTGGTGACGGCAACAAGCTGCCGCCCGCGCAGCAACACGAGATGGCGCAGCGGCACGGCGACGATTGGATGGACGTGGTGCGGAACTACTTCAATATCCGTAACAAGCCGGAGCTGCAGGAATTCTTCAACCTGCGGGAGCTGGTGCCGCAGATCGCCGTGCCCATGCTCATCGTTCGCACCGACAACATGGAAGACCTCACGCACCCGATCCTGCATACCTACGAGCTGCGCGACATAGTCCCCAACGCTCACCTGGCGATAGAGCCCAATTTCGGAACGGGCAGTGTGCGGGTTGCAGATGACCGGCTCAATGAACTGATCATCGGGTTCCATGAACGGGTAGTGGCGGTTCCGGCGGGCGAGCGGGTCGAGCCGGTACGGACGCCGCGCAGTCGCACCTGCCGAAGTACAGGACAAGCCAGCCGTAGACGATACCGACGCGCCACCACGAACCCGCCTCCATGCCGCCCGGGCTGGCTCCCGCGTCGTCCTCGGCGGCTTGCGGTGCATCGTCCTCCGAAACGCCGAACGCTCCCGTCAGCTTCACGAGGCGTGGCGTGACCTCCGCGAGCACCAGGAACACGAGCAGCGTGATCGTCGGGATGCCGATCACGAATGCCGTGAGTTGCTGCTTCCCCGCGTACGCGGTTGCGCCGAGGACGATGCTCAGCGCGATGGTGAGCAGAAAGCCGTGGTCCTCCTTGTATTCCGGATGTGTGCTACAACGCGTAGAGCCGCGTCGGGTTGTGGTCCAGTATCTTGTCCGCGACCGCGTCGCCGAGTCCGCCGTTCTCGCGCAGGTTGCGCAGCGCGTGCAGTTCGGTCGACGTGTCGTTGTGGCCGTAGTCCGTGCCTAGGACGAGGTGGTCCTCGCCCGCGCAGTCCATGATGTAGTCGATGTCGTCGGCGGTCTGCACGGCGACCCAGATGTTGCGCTCCTCCAGCAGCTCGCGCCCGGGCCACGCCCTGCCGCGCTTCTCGAATCGGAGAGCGAGGTCGTTCATGGCGTAAGGGACCCATGAAGCGCTCAGCTCGACGAAGCCCCAGCGCAGGTCGGGGAAACTCAGGTGCATGTCCTTCATGATGATGTCGTGGAACGCGCCGACGCCGGAGAGCTTGAATGTGGAGAAGCCCGCGTCACGCCCGAAGTAGTCGAAGAACGCGAAGTTGCCTGTTGCGGCGTGGATGCACACCGGCAGGTCGAGCCGCTGGGCCTCCTCCCAGAGGGGCGTCATGTACGGGTCGCTCAGCCGGTGCGGGCCCTCGATGCCGCGCATGAACACGGCGCACGCGCCGTTCTCCTTCCCGAACTGCATCTCCTCGATCGACTTGTCGAGCGACATCGTAGGGAGGACGACCGCCCAGCGGAGGCGGCCGCCGCCCTGCCGGTGGATGTCGGCGAGCCAGCGGTTGTAGCCCTGCGCCAGCGCGAGGTCCACCTCAGGATGCGTCGCGAGCGGGCGGAGAAAGATGCTGGGGTAGAGGACGTGCGTGTCCACGCCAAGCTCGTCCATGTGGGCGAGACGTCTGGCGATGTCGCTCGCCTCGCGGGTGGCCTCGTCGGTGTCGAGGCCGACGTTGACGCCCTTGCTGAAGGCGCGGTTGTCTATGTACCAGAACTCGGGCGAGGGGGACTTGTAGCCCTCCTTGGGCAGCAAGACGATGGGCCGGAGATGCTGCAGCTCATCCGGGATGAAGTCCCACGTGCGCTCCGATTCCACGACATGCGCATCTGAGTCGATTACGGCCATGAGGCGCCTCCCGCCGGTGTCATCCGTTCACTTGTCCGCGACTTTATCTTTCACGATGGGGCGAGGGCAAGAGTAGGAGAGGACGCGTCCTGAGGGCACGCGGTTTCGGGAAGGACAGGGATGTTCGGTTCCCTCTCCTCGTGGAGGAGGGTTAAGTGAGGGCCTTGGGAATGTGTGTAGGAAGGACGGGGTCGTCGCTAACCAGCGCCTACTCCCCCATGCCGAACAGCCGGTTCCGCCTGAAGCCGAGGTAGTGCTCGGCCATGAAGTTGAGCGGCTTCTTCGCGTCTGTGACGTGGTGGCTGAGCGCGCGGTGGATCGAAGCCATCTCACCCGTGTCGTACCGCGCGGCGTGGTCGTACATCTCCGCCGCGACGGTCTCGTATTCCTCCGTGCTCAACCGACGCCGCCACGACGATTGCGCTCGCAGTGCGCCGGTGCCCGGATGCCGCTGGGCGGTCGCAGCGAAGTCCGGGAAGACGCCGAGGATGAGCAGGCAGAGGTCGCCGGTGCGCCGGTAGAGCGGCAGGCGCTCGTGCTCCTCGGTCTGCTGGATAAGGCGCAGCATCGAGTGCACGTCCAGGTCGCTGTAGCGCACTTTGCGCACGACCCCACGCCGCACCCAGATGCGCTCCGTGTGGCTGTGCACCTTCGTGAACGAAGACAGCATGGCCGCGAGGTAGTGGAGTATGCGCGGCTGCGCCGCGAACGCCGCTACCTCCGCCGCGTCGAACACCGGCACCCGCTCACCCGAGACGGAACCGGTGCGCTCGAACGTGTGCCGCGCACCCTGCAGCTCCTCGACCGCGCGGCGCAGCAGCGCCTCGAAGAACAGTCGGGGCGAGACCGCCGTGAGCGAGCCGTCGTGCGGCAGCAGTGCGTCGAACAGGCGTTGGCTGCCGAGCATCCGCGCGCGGTGCTCCTCGTCCGCGAGGAGTGCGGGCATCTCGCCCTCGGCTGGCGCGTCCGTCCCGAGCGCCTCGCGGATGAAGGCAAGGTCGGAGAAGGTAAGGCCTCTGTCGACGTTCCGCAGCTGCATGGCATGAGCGTAGCACACGCCGGAGAGGCGTCATTCCGAGCGGAGCGCAGCGAAGTCGAGGGAATCTCTCCGGGTTCTGGCTTGATCCCTTTTCCCTTGATGGGAGAAGGCCAGGACGAGGGTGAGTTCACGACGCAAGTGGACGCCTCCCGTTCGCTTTGCTACGCTCGCCCTGCAGGCGCCGGGCGCTGCGCCGACGCGGAGGTCCATCCCATGGCCACCGAAGCGAAATTGCGAGTCATCGATGCGGACGCACACGTCGTCGAGACGGAGCGTACCTGGGACTACCTCGAACCCGCCGAAGAGAAGTTCCGGCCGGTCCTCTATACGTCGCCATCCGCCCCCACCAGGGAATTCTGGGTGATCGAGGAGCGCATCCGCGGTCTCCGCTTCCCCTCGCTTTCCGAACAACAGGTACTCGCCATGTCCGACGCGACGGGGCGGCGTATGCATACGCCTCGAGAAGCACGCGAACTCGACGACGTGCAACTCCGGTTGAAGGAGATGGACAACCTGGGCATCGACGTCCAGGTGCTGCACAACACGCTGTGGATCGAGCAGGTAAGCCCGGACCCTGACGTTGAAGCGGCGCTCTGCCGTAGTTGGAACAAGTGGCTTGCGGATATCTGGAGGCAGGCCAACGGCCGGCTCCGGTGGTCGTGCGTCGTGCCGTCGCTGCTGCCGGACGAGGCCGCCCGGCAGATGCGGTTCGCCAAGGAGAACGGGGCTGTCGCCGTCTGCCTGCGGCCTTTCGATGGCGACAAATACCTCATCAACCCGTACTTCTATCCGTTCTTCGAGGAGGCGGAGCGTCTCGACATGGCCATCGCGGTCCACATCGCGAACGCCAGTCCGCAATACCGCCAGCTGTTCGGTTCCATCTTCACCAACGCGAACTCATTCGCGCTCTTCCGTGCGCCGACGATGATGGTCTGCCACTCGCTGCTGAACAGCCAGTTACCGGAGATGTTCCCGGACCTGCGCTGGGGGTTCATCGAGTCCTCCGCCTCCTGGGTGCCGTGGGTCTACCACGAGATCGCCAACAGGTGGCCTGCGGCGGGAAAGACGATGTCCGCCGACCCCTTCGGCGACGCCAACATCTACGTTACCTGCCAGACCGACGACGACCTGCCCTACGTCCGCAGCTACGCTGGCGAGCGCTGCCTGGTCATCGGCACGGACTACGGCCACCTCGACCCCTCCAGTGAAGTGGACGCCATCTCCGTTTTCAAGTCCGACGAACGGCTGGACGAGGTGGCGAAGGAGCAGGTACTGCTGCACAATCCCCGCCGGCTCTACGGGATATAGACGCGGGGAAGGAGAATGTGATGCCGACGGTTGAGGTACTGCTGCACGGAGAGTCCATCGCTACCAACTACGGCTCCATCGGCTACTGCAGCACGCTGCTCGTGCGCGGCGACCGCAACATTGTCGTTGACACGGGGCACGTCGGCAGGCGCCGCGCGTTGTTCGAGGCGCTGGCGGAGCGAGAGTTGGGACCGTCCGACATAGACGTCGCGGTGATGACGCACTCGCACTGGGACCACGCGCAGAACTACGACGTGCTCGACAGCGCCGAGGTGCTGATCCACGAGTGGGAGCGCAGGTACGCCCGCAACCCCCATCCCAACGACTGGGCGACGCCGCGCTGGACGAGCGCGATGCTCGATACTATCCCCAATCTCAAGGAGATCGAGGACGGCTACGAGATCGAGCCCGGGGTGCGCGTCCTGCACACGCCGGGGCACTCCGCCGGCACGATGGCCCTCATCGTCGACACGTCGGAGGGACCGGTCGCAATCACGGGCGACGGTGTGGCGAACGCGCAGGTCGCGGTGACGAAGGTCAACGCCAACGTCTTCTGGAGCGAGGAGGCCTCGCGCCGGAGCATCGAGCGCGTCTTGGAGGAGGCGGAGATCATCTATCCCGGGCATGACCGCCCGTTCCGCGTCCTTGGCAGCGGAGGAGTCGAGCATATCGCCACGCGCCAGTTGGTGTTCATGGGGGTCGATCTCGAGGACCCGAACGTCTCGGTCACCGCGGAGCGCCGACTGCCGTACGTCATGCCCGGCCTGGACGGCCAGACGATGGAACGCCTGGGCCTCAGCGAGGAGTAGGGTCCTCCGTCGTTCCTGCGCAGGCCCTCGCTTTAGCGCGCAACCTCGCAACTCTGACGGGGGAATGGGGCTGCCCCTTCCCTTGAGGGAAGAGAAGTAGGGTGAGGGTAAACCGGATTGGAGTGGGGTGGGACTGTCATGCTGAGCGGAGTCGAAGCATCTCTCACTTGGGCGGGCAGGGCAGGACCGCCCACCTCCTGTCTCACGCAAGGGGTTTGGCGGACCGATGCCGCACAGGGCCGTTATTGACACTGGCACTCGTGGAACCGGTATCCAAGTATCAATATGAGAGTGACGGCAAAACTGCGCTGAAATCGGCTGGAAACTGCTTGACAGTGCTTTACCCCGCTGTTTAACATTGCCCCTGTCCTGAGTGACTGTGGTTTGAGTGAGCCGCAGGATGAGGTGGTCCCGGGGGACTGGGGGGCCGACTCCGAACGGCGAACTCGGGCGCCCCAGTTGCTCAGGACACCTCTTTTAACGCGGGTTGAGGTGTTATACACCAGCCGCGCCACCTGCGCCATCCCACCTGTCCTCCCCTTGCTACTCGTCCTCGCTTCCTGCCGCACGTCTGCGTTATGCGCTATCCTCCGCCTCGCACCGAGCGGGAGGAGCATGCCCATGGAACCGTTGCGACTGGACGAAGCGGTACGGATGATGGAGGCGGGACGAGCGAAAGCCGAAGAGCTTGGCATCCGTGTCAGCATCGCCGTGCTCGACCCGCGCGGCGACCTCGTAGCGCTCAACCGGATGGACGGCGCGCTCTGGCGCAGCGTCCCCATCTCCCAGGGAAAGGCCGCCGCGTCGGCTGCATGGGACATGCCGAGCGGAGACCTCAGCGACCGCTGGGACCAGCCCGTCGTCCGTGCGCTCTCCATGATGGAGAACGGGCGCCTCATCCCGTGGCAGGGCGCGTTGCCCGTCCGCAGGCCGGACGGCACGATGATCGGCGCGATAGGCGTCAGCGGCGCGCGACCGGCTGAAGATGAGGCGGTCGCCACTGCCGGCCTCGCCGCGCTGGAGGCGCAGGCGTGACGCAGAGCTTCTACATCCGCGAAGAGGACGCGGTGCGAGTGGCGGCTGCCCCGCTGCGGGAGGCCACGGAAGCGCTATTCACAAAGGTGGGGCTCGACCGGGCCGATGCCGCGCTCGCCGCGGACGTGCTGGTCACTGCCGACCTGCGCGGCGTGGACAGCCACGGCGTCTCCAACATGCTCAAGGTCTATCTGGAGCGCTACCAGAACGGCGTGCAGAAGGCCGCGCCCCAGTGGCGCATCGTGCGGGAGCGTGCTGCTTCCGCGAACATCGATTGCGACCGCGGGCTTGGCGTCATCATCGCGCCGAAGGCGATGGAGATCGCGGTCGAGAAGGCGCGGGCCACGGGAATCGGCGTCGTCACGATGTTCAACGGCGGGCACGTCGGCATGGCTGCCTACCACGCGATGCTCGCGCTCCCCCATGACATGATCGGCGTCTGCATGACGGCGACCGGCCCGGACGTGGCGCCGACATTCGGACGCGCGCCGCGCCTCGGCACGAACCCCATCGCCATCGCCGCGCCCACGCTCGAGGAGCGCCCGTGGGTGTTCGACATGGCGACGAGCGTTGTGCCGGTGAACAAGGTGCGGAACGCACGCCGCATGGGGACGCTGCTGCCGCCCGGGACCATCGCCTCGGAGGACGGCACGCCGGTTATGGAGCCTGCCCCGGTGCCGGACGACTACATCCTCCTGCCGCTTGGCACCAACCGCGACGCCGGTTCGCACAAGGGCTACGGTCTCGCGGTTGCGGTCGACATCCTCTGTTCCCTGCTCGCCGGTTCGGACTACGGCATGCGGGTGGGCCGGCAGAACTACCGCCACTACGTCGCGGCGTACAACATCGATGCGTTCAGCGACGTGGGCGAGTTCAAGGCCCGGATGGACGACTTCATCCGCGAATTGAAGGCGACGCCTCCGGCCACCGGCCACGACCGTGTGCTCGTGGCGGGCGATCCGGAGTGGGACGCGCTGGAGGAACGTTCGGCGCGCGGCATCCCGCTGCACCGTGAGGTCGTGGAGTGGTTCAGGGGCGTCTGCGCCGAGTTTGACGTCGAGTGCGGCATATAGGAGGCAGGCGGCATGAGAGCGGCATGGTATGAGCGGTACGGCCCGGCGCGGGCCGTCTTCCATGTCGGCGAGATGGCGGACCCGGAGCCCGGGCCCGGTGAGGTGCTGGTGCGCGTACACGCCTCCGGCGTAAACCCCTCCGACTGGAAGTCGCGCACCGGCTCGCGCGGGCCGCAGATGCCGTTCCCCCGCATCATCCCCCACAGCGACGGCGCGGGTGTCATTGAGGCGGTCGGCGCCGGCGTGGACGCGTCCCGTGTCGGTGAGCGCGTCTGGCTGTTCGAGGGCCAGTGGCAGCGTGCGTTCGGCACTGCCGCCGAATACATCGCGCTGCCGTCCGGCCACGCTCCCGCGCTTCCCGGGACCGTGACGTTCCAGGAGGGAGCCTGTATCGGCATACCCGCGATGACGGCGCACCGCTGCCTGTTCGCGAGCGGACCGGTGGACGGGATGAGCGTCCTCGTGACCGGTGGCGCGGGCGCCGTGGGGCACTGCGCCATCCAGCTCGCCAAGTGGGGCGGGGCCACGGTCATCGCCACGGCGAGTTCGGACGAAAAGGCAGGGCACGCACTGCGGGCGGGCGCCGACCACACGGTCAACTACCGTACGGAAGACGTGGGGGAGCGTGTGCTGGAACTCACCGGCGGAGAGGGTGTCGAGCGCATCGTCGAGGTCGACTTCGGCGGGAACCTCGCGGCCAGCCAGCGCGCGCTCCGGCTTAACGGCGCCATCGGCTGCTATGCATCCACCGGCGACCGCGAGCCCGCGGTCGAGTACCAGGCGTTCTCACGGAAGAACGCCACGGTGCACTTCGTGCTCGTCTACTCCGAACCGGAGGCTGCCAAGCGGCAAGCTGTGGAGGACATCTCGAAGGCCATCGCCGACGGCGCGCTGACGCACCCCGTCGCGGCAGTCATGCCGCTGGACGACATAGCGGCGGCGCACGAACTGCAGGAGAGCAACGGCGCCATAGGGAATATCGTGCTCGATCTCTCGCGGTGAACCGATATTGAGAGAAGGCATCGTCTGCTAGGCTTATGGTGTGGCGGGACAGGCGCCGCCGTCACGACGATTCGGTACATGGGAGGGCCGAGTTGGAGAGTGTGTTAGCCCACAGTGAGTTGCTCCGGGGCTTCGGCCCCATCCAGATAGAGCGTTTCGAGGACCTGGCTACCATCATCACCGCGGAAGCGGGCAGCGAGTTGTTCAAGAGCGGCGACTACGCACAGCACCTCTACGTGGCGCTCGACGGCGAAATCGAACTGCGCATGGACGTCCCGGAGTGGTGGGGCATAGACACCCCGCACCGCAAGGTTTCCACCGCAAAGGCGGGACAGATACTCGGCTGGTCGGCCCTCGTCGAGCCGTTCGTCTACTCGCTCACTGCGGTGTGCGTTACGGAAGCGACCCTGGCGCGGTTCGAGGGCTCCCAACTGTCGGACCTCTCTGTCCGCGATCCGCTCATCGGCTACCGGCTGCTCGGCCAGGTGCTCAAGGTGGTGTCCGGCCGGTTCCACACGCTCGCGGAAGCTGTCATGGCCCAACGCGCCGTGCAGGTGTCGCAGGCCGCGAGCCGCGCCCACCCCGCGGACTAGAGGGTCTTGCAGCGCGGCGCGCCCATGTTCGATACGCTCATCGTCAACGGGAAGGTGATCGACGGCGCGGGGCGCGCATGGTTCCGTGCCGCTGTCGGCATCGAGGGCGACGCCGTCACCGTGCTCGAGGGCGACGTGTCCAACGTGGAAGCAGGCCGCACGATAGACGCGTCCGGCATGGCGGTCTGCCCCGGCTTCATCGACATGCACTCCCACTCGGACTTCGCGCTGCTCACGTCGCCGCGCCACGAGCCGAAGGTGAGCCAGGGCGTGACAACGGAAGCGCTGGGACAGGACGGCCTCTCCTACGCGCCCATCTCTCCCGTCAACCGGCAGCACCTCGTGGACTATCTCGCCGCCGTGAACGGACGTCCGCCGGACGGGACGGAATGGACGTCGGTCGCGTCGTTCCTGGCCCTGTTCGAGGGCACGTCGTCGTGCAACGTCGTCTACTTCGTGCCGCATGCGGCGCTCCGCATCGAGGCGATGGGATGGGCGAACCGCCTGCCGACGGACGATGAGCTGGCGCGGATGCGGGACATGGCCGAGCAGGGGATGCGCGACGGCGCGTTCGGCTTCTCCACGGGGCTGACCTACGTGCCGAACATCTACAGCGACACCCACGAGCTGACCGAGATCGCGCGGGCGGTCGCGCCGTACGGCGGCATCTACGTCACGCACAGCCGGTACGCGCTCGGCGACGGCCTGCTGGACCCGTTCCGCGAGGCGGTCGCGGTCGGCAGGGAGTCGGGCGCTCCGGTGCAGATATCGCACTACCACAACCCCACGCCCGGCATGGGGGAGCGCATGGTGGGACTCGTCGACGAATCGCGCTCGGCAGGCGTTGACGTGACCTTCGACCAGTACCCGTACCCCGCGGCGAGCACGATCCTGCTGTCGCTCATCCCGCCGTGGGTGCACGAAGGCGGGCCTGAGATGCTGCTGCAGCGCATCGCGGACAAGGACGTGCGCGACCTGATAGCGGACGGCGTCTACCCGCAATGGGGCGGCTCGCTGGCGGACTACATGTTCGCGCACGTCGGCTCGGAGAAGAACAAGGAATGGGAGGGGCGCTCGCTGCAGGACATGGCGGACGCCCAGGGGAAGCGGATGGTGGACACGATATGCGACCTGCTCATCGAGGAGCGGCTGGAGGTGGCGTTCGTCGCCCGGACCGGCAACCCGGACAACGTGCGCACCATCATGGCGCATCCTGCCCAGATGGTGGGCAGCGACGGCCTGATGACGGGCGAAATGCCGAACCCGCGCACCTACGGCACGTTCCCCTACCTGTTGGGGCAGGCGGTGCAGCAGGGGACGCTCCGGCTGGAGGATGCGGTGCACAAGATGACAGGCGCTCCGGCGCGGCGCCTTGGACTGCGGGACCGAGGCGTGCTGCGCGACGGGGCGAAGGCGGACGTGGTGGTATTCGACCCGGAGCGCGTACGTGCGATGGCCACGTTCGAGTCACCGAAGCGGCTGGCGGCGGGCATCGAGTACGTATTCGTCAACGGGACGCTCGTCTGGGAGCAAGGGCGGCACACCGGCGCATTCCCGGGCCGCGCGCTGCGCAAGTCCTAGCGTGGGCCAGGCTGCGGCGCAGCTTGGGTCCAACCTCGCAACGGGCAGGGTTGGGACGACAGGTTGTCAGTCCTCCCGCCTCTATTGGGCGTTGTGGCGCAGGTGCTCGACGTAGGCGGCGATGCCGGAGTCGATGTCGTGCTCGGGGGCGTAGCCGACGTCCTTGCCGATGCGGGAGAGGTCCATCACCGGGTTGTTCGCGTTGGAGGGCGTGCGCCCCGGCTTGAGCGCGGAGCAGACCGCGTCCGGCAGCGCCTTCTGGACGGCCTCGAAGACGCGCCTGGTCGACGTGGCTGCGCCCGAGCCGATGTTGTAGGTGTCGTGGGAGAGCGACTCGGCGGTGTGGATGAGTTGGATGCCGCGCGCGAGGTCGCCCACGTACGTCCAGTCGCCCTCGTCGTCCTCGTTGATCCCGCCGCCGGGCCTGTCGGAGAAGTCCGGGTCCTCGCCCTTGAGGGCGGCGTGGCACATGCGGCTCATGGGGTTGAACATGCTGTAGTAGTAGGGGCCGTAGATGCTGCCGATGCGGAGCGAGACGACGTTCACGCCTGCGCGCGCGGCGTAGTGGAAAGCGTGTATCTCCATGCCCTTCTTGAACGCCTCGACCTGCGTGCCGGAGTGGATGGGCAGGGGCATGTCCTCGCGGAACGGCCCCTCCGGGATGCTGCCGTAGACGGAGGTGGAGCTGGCGAGCGAGACACGGCGCATGCCGAGGATGCGCGCCGCCTCCAGGGTGTTCTGCAGCCCGGCGGTGTAGATGCGGTAGTCCTCTTGCGGGCTGATGCCGCGCGCGGGCGGCGCCGCGAACGAGATGATGCTGTCCGCCTTGTGCCGGCTGGCGACGTCCATGACCTCATACAGCTTCGTGACGTCCATGCGGTCGACGAAGGCGCGGTCGTTCAGGTGCGGCGCCAGCGCGTCCGGCACCCGGTGTGCGCTGTGCTGCGTGATGACGATGCTCTCGCCGGTGTCCAGCAGCCGCAGCGCGGTGTTCAGTCCGATGAAACCCATCCCGCCGATAATCAGGATCATGTGCTCGTTCTCCCTGGTGGTCGTGCTTGTCGGGGCGTCTCCCTGTTTTACCACGAGCGGAGGATCACTGCTTCTGGAGTGGTTCGAGATGGGTGAGGATTCCTTTGGGGTTCAACCGAAGCTGTACTAACGATTTCTCAATTTGGGCCAAGAGGGTGTCGTCACTCACGCTCGTTGCAGTTATGTCCTGGAACAGCGAACGGGCTCTCTGTATCAGTAGATCCAGATTGTTGAAAGTAAGCGCTAAGGTGTCACCTGGTGTGACACTGTTCGTTACTAGCGGGACAGAGTTAACGATTACACCTTGGGCCGCATGAGCAGGATACTGCGCTGAGAACCACTTCATCGCCTCAAGCAACTGGCCGTGGTCCGACTTGTTGGCTGGCCTTCTATCCGCCTTTCGGCTTTTGGCCTCAATCACCAGGGCTTCAGTCGAGTTCAACAGCCACAAGACATCAGGGCCGATGTTCTCCTCGTCATCAGGGCGGCTTGTGCTGTAACCCAGGAGTCTGCCAAGATTCTTGAGGGACTCCTCAAACTGGTTACTCGAAGAATTGGGCGTGAGCCAGTCAACCCACTCCTCGAATTCTGCGAGGAGACCTCGGCGCGGGCTGTACGCATCTAGCTGATTCAGCACCTGCCGTGACTGGACCGTTGGCGAAGCCATTGGTGTGTGATGGAACCCGACTCGTGGCCTGAGCACCATCTTGTTGGAATGATATGCCTGCCGCTGTAGCTCGTCGGACTTCTCGTGGTGGCCCCAGAGCCAAGCGGCCCGAGCAGATTGCTGGCAAAGCCATCCTCTTACCTTGTTATCCACGGCAGGATTACTTTCGAGGAAGGCGCTGTGTGTGTCGATGGCCTTATCGAAATAACCATCAAGAAGGAGCCGGAAGAATCGTCTCTCCTGCCCTGCAACAAGTAAGTTTGTCTTGTTGATAGAAGGGCTTGAAGTTTCTTCGGCCAGAACCTGGGCTTGGTACTCAACCCAGCCTTGGTCTCGGTTGAAGGATTGGAGTACTGTTTTTCCAAGCTGGCTCAATGAGTAGATTTCTTCGCTGATAGCAATGCCTAGTTCCAACTGAACACGGGTCGGTGATGTAAGCAAGGAACGGTTCGCGTGATTGCTAATCCACTTGGCCAGTGCATTATCCGCAAGGACAACCACACAATGGTCCCCGGCACCTCGAGTTCCCCTTCCCATCCCTTGCTCAATTCTCTGTGCGATGGTAGTGCTGATAGTTGCGCTGCCTTCGAGTACGGTTGCTCTGTACAAGTCGTACGAATTGCTACCGGCAGGAAGGCCACTTAGAACCAAGAGTCGACAACTATCACCTGGTAGGTCAATACCGTCGTATCTGTTAGCCATGACTATCGGGCCGTTCTTTGTCCTACCAACTAACTCATCAATCGCGCCGGCTACGGAATCACCGTCCACTGTCTCCGCGATGTCCTCCCATACTCGGGTTTGCCTTGTTGAGGGTACGAGTATGACTGTTCCAGCTTTCTCTGCCGCCCATGTAACGAGTCTCCGTAGGGCGGGAGCAAGCTCCGCGCGCTCAATCCCCATGAGGTTTGGCACAAGAATCATGCGTTCGCCAACACCAGCAAGCGACAAAGGGGCAATAGGTGATGAGACTGAAGAAGGGTTGGCTCCGAAGGTTCGTACGATTGAACTGTCATCAGCCACCGTAGCGGACATGTATATCCTTCGGGGACAGTCAGCGAAGGATGGAAACATTGCGACGTTGGGGTACAAGAGTGTAATTACAAAATCGCGACGGCTGACAAACGCGTGGCATTTGTCAAAGTGGTCACGTAACAGCGGCCATTGCCACGGAAAGTTCTTCGCCTGGAGAGAAGCCAGCTGCTGCCGGATCTCTTGATGACTCCCCAACCAACTCCAGTATGGGACTTCGATTACCCCCTCGTCCCTAGCTTCCGTGATATCGTCGAAAGTGCCCTGCTTGCCGATTTCCTGAAATGCATGGCGAAAGCTTTGCGTGAGTTCTCGGTAAGTGTCAGGCAGTTGTTCTCGTCCTATGGATATTGAAAACTGATCCCGAACGACAGAAAACGCGGTGTGTGCATCATCCAATATGATTGCAGTTGGGTGGACTATGTCTTTCCTTCCACCGGCCACTCCAAACTTGCTCAGTCCATTAAACAGGGCCTGATACGAGGCAACCATGATTGCCTTGCCACTGAGAAAGTCACCGTCTAAATCTTGTCCGCTCACATACGGTACCACACGGATACCGAATAGTGTCGCATGAGAGACTGTCTGCTGAACCAGCTGGTTTGTAGCGCATAGGAATAGAACTGGACCACCGTTCTCAGCTAACGTGGATTGCGCCATCAGCAACCCTACTAGAGTCTTGCCACCACCTGTATTTAGTTTGAGCACGAGGTCCTGCTGGCCTCTCCTGTCGAACCATTCGTCAAGAGCCTCGGCTTGGCTCTGCCACAGATCGCCTATTCCTTCCGGCTTCGGCAGACGCAAGAAGATGTCTTTCGGATTGACTACTTTAGCATTTGAGCGGGCTCTTCTAAGTCGATCAAAGTCGACCATCGTGCATCTCCTATTCAGGTTGGCAGCTCTATCGCCGTCTTCAGCGTTGGAGCGTCCCTTGTAGGTAATGCCTACATCTAGATTGGGCCAGCGTGCGCACCATAGCTGAGGGCATTCGCCATTATACGGCACGTTCACTCTATCCTATGCTCGCAGATGGATTATAGCCCACGGGTTGGGAACTGAGCAGGGAGGGCGGCCCGATGGCCGGAGGCACCTACAGAACCCATGCGGGCGGGAGAAGAGGAGGAATTTGCCTTGCCTGGTGAAGAGCGCCTTCGGGGAACCAGTATGAAACAGGAATTCGACTACAGGGAGCTTGCCGGGGGCCGTGACGCGCTCGCCCCGGACGGTTCGGAGATCCGGTTGCTGTCGGAGACGAGCAGGGGAAGCATGGTCCACTGCACCCTGGGTCCGGGCGAGGTGTCTGCGCCTGTCGCGCACAGGACGGTCGAGGAGGTCTGGTACTTCCTCGAGGGCACAGGCCGGTGTGGAGGAAGCATGGGGGCGAGGAGCGGGTCGTGGACGTAGCCCCGGGAGCCAGCCTGTCGATCCCTGTCGGCGCTCACTTCCAGTTCAGGACAACGGGCGACCGTCCGCTGCGGTTCGTGATCGTCACCATGCCGCCCTGGTCCGGCGACGACGAGGCCTTCCCCGTGGCAGGCCACTGGCCCTCGTCGGTCCAACCCAGTGAGAGCAAATCGCATGGCTGACGTCACGTACAGACTCATGCTGGCGGGAGAGGAGGAAGAATTGTCCCGCCTGGTGATGCGCGCCTTCGACGAGTTCGTCGCGCTGGACCTCCCCGAGGGAGGCAGGGAGAATTTCAACGACTACGCATCGCCCGCCCGGCTGGGCGCGCCGGAGCGCCGGCAGGACACCGTCGTCGCCGTCATCGAGGGGCGGCCGGTGGGCGTGGGCCGCATCGGGCGCCGCAACGAGACGCCGCACGTGGACCTGCTCTTCGTCGAGAAGGAGATGCACGGGCAGGGCATCGCGCGGGAGTTGGTGAGACGGCTGCTGGTCATCGCGCGGGCGAACTTTCCAGCCGCCGAGCGCGTCACAGTCAACGCGACCCGCTACGCGGTCCCCTTCTACGCAAGAGTGGGCTTCGCTCCGAGCGGGGAGGAACAGACCGTGGGCGGCATCATCTCGACGCCGATGGAGGTCAGGCTGGCTGAAGGGCGGCCTGTCCCCTGACCCGGAACCCCCGGAGCCGCGTCGAGGGGAGCATCCTGAGTGTCTGGCTCTGGGGGGCGACCTCGATGCCTGCTGACTCCAGCGCGGTCACGCCCAAGAGCGGTTCCGCATTCCCCTCTCCGAACACGATGGTGGTCCCAACGACCTCGCCCATGATCTCGATCTCCGCGACAGTGACCTCCATCCGCACGGCGCTGCCGTCGGCCAGGCTGTATACGCGCTGACCCTTCGGCGCCAGTCCGATGGCCTCTAACTGGGGGCGAGGGACAAGGCAATCGATGGCCCCGGTGTCGACGAGGAAGAGACCCTCCCAGACTTTCTCCGGGTCGGCGGGATTGCGGATGGTCGTGGTTACCTCTGTGATTCCCATGGTCACGGCCTCTTGCGCGTATGTGTCCAATGTAGGGTGCCCCTATGTACGTGTCAATCGGGCGACAACACGTGTGAAAGTTCAGAGTTGTCGAAGGGAGATGCCTTCGGAGGGTTGTCATTCCGAGCGGAGCCGAGAGCCTGCCCTGAGCCTGCCGAAGGGAATCTATCGGGGGGTTCATATAGGCGAGGCGCACACCCGAGAGATGCTTCGACTGCACCTCCGGCTCCGCTCAGCATGACAAGGGTCGCCCCAACCCCAGGCTGCGAGGTTGCGCGCTGAAGCGCGGGCCTCCGCAGGAACGACGAACTCATCAATTCTGAACAGTTACCAACACCGCGTGAGAGGAGGCATTCACATCTGTGACACCGGCCCGTTGCGCGGACAACTTGTTCCTCCCTATCATGTCCCCATGACCACCCACCGGCCTTGGACCGCGGCACGCCCAACCTAGCCCCGATGCAACGGAATGCAACACCACCCCGCCGGCTGAACTTGTAAATGCATGAGATTGTTGTTGCCTTGTTGCCGGGAGGCAGGCCGTGGCCTGGAAAATGCCTGTCAGAGGGGGAACAAGAATCTCAAAACGCAACCCCGTCTCACTCGTAAAATCAGGAACAAGGATCTCATCGAGACCCCCGTTGATATTCTTGTTCAGACCCTGATTCCCTCGCGGGCGTTGGCCTCTTCCACGAGGCGGTGGATGCCCCGGACCTGCGCGCTGAAGACGAAGGCGAAGACGGTGACGGCGATGACGGCGCCGCCGCCGAGGGCTATGGCGAACGGGGTGCTCGTGTACTGGGCGACGAAGCCCGCCTGCAGGGCGCCCAGCGGGGCGAGGCTCCACATCACGCCCCGCAGGCCCATGACGCGCCCGCGGAACTCCGTCGGGACGAGCAGGTTGAGGAGCGTGTTGGAGGCCGTCTGGAAAACGGCGTAGAGCCCGCCGCTGGCGGCGGCCATCGCGAGGGCGAGCCAGTACCACTGCATCTCCCCGTTGACGCCGAACAGCAGCACGGAGAGTCCGAGCAGGCCCGCGCCGCCGCCGAGCATCCACGCCTTGCTCTGCTGTTGACCGAACGAGGCCGAGAGGAAGACGCCGGCGAGCCCGCCGATGCCGCTGGCGGTCTGGAGCAGGCCCAGCCCCTCTGGCCCCAGCCCCAGCACGTCCTTCGCGAACGCGGGCAGCAGCCACTGGTACGACAGCCCGAAATACCCGATGGAGAAGCTCATCATGAGCAACAGGAGGAAGATGCGGTGTCGCACGACGAAGCCGAGCCCGTCCGCGATGTCGTGCAGGAGGGTGCGCCCCGTCGCGCGGCGCATCTCCGGGAGCCTGATCGTGAGGATGGCGATCGCCATCGTGGCGAACCCTCCCGCGATGAGGTAGAAGGCGACGGCCGCGCCGAGGTGGAAGTCGCCGGTGATGCCGCCCACGATGGCGATGGGCATCGCGCCTACCATCGGGGAGAACGTGCGCGTGCCATTCCAGACGCTCTGGTTGAGCGCGGTCGCGAACATGAACTGCTGCCGCTCGACCAGCGCGGGCCAGACGACGCGGCGGGCCGGTTGGTCCAGCGACGTCGAGATGCCGATGAGGAACGCGGAGGCGACGACGTGCCAGACCTCGACCCACCCCAGCAGCACGAGCGTCGCCAGGGCTGCTATGACCAGCGTTGCGACACCCTCGCCGATGACGATGAGGCGGCGGGGGTCCAGCCGGTCGGCGAGCGCCCCGGCCAGAAGGTTGAAGACGATAGCGGGGACCGCCTGCGCGGCGGCCACGTACCCGAGGACCACCACCTCGCCGGTGATGTCGTAGAGCAGCCAGCCCTGGGCCGTCATGAGCGCCTGCTGCGACGTGACGCTCCCGACGAGGCCCAGCCAGTAGCGGCGGTAGTCGCGCCGTCGCAGGACGGAGACGAACTCGAAGCGTCGGGCCAGGAAGTCGCGCACTAGGCTACGTTACGCCTGTGCCGTTCCGGCGTCGAGGATTCAGGGGGACGCGTACCGGTTCAGGGCGGGTAGGCGAATGGCCCCCTCTATTGTCATGTTGAGCGTAGCCGAAACATCTCTCGGGGGCGTTGGCATAGGGCGGGCGCTTGCCCGAGAGATTCCTCGGCTCCGCTCGGAATGACAAGGCTACGCTCAACATGACAAGGCAATGCGCCTACCGGTCAATAAAGTCTCACCAACTCTGAACAGTCACAGCGAGGCGTACCAGTCGGCGAGCGCCTGCCCGACCTCGTCCGGCGAGTCCTCCTGGATGAAGTGCAGACCTCGGACCGTCACCTCGCGCTGGTTGGGCCACGTGCGGCAGAACTCGCGTTGCGCGCCGGTGAGGATGATGCCGGGCTCGGCGTTGACGAACAGCTTCGGCAGGCCGCTCATCGAGAGCCAGTCCGCGTACCGCTGCACCAGCTCGACCACGTCGGCGGGCTCGCCGTCCAGCGGTATCTGTCGCGGCCACGTGAGCGTGGGGCGCCGCGACTCGCCCGGTTCCAGGTAGGGTCGGCGGTACGTGTCCATCTCCCCGTCGGTGAGCGTCCGCATGATGCTGGCGGGCAGGACGCGCTCCACGAACACGTTCTTCTGCAGCACCATCTCCTCGCCCGCCGGGGAGCGCATCGCCCGGAAGATGTTGCGCGCCTGCTCCGGCCACTCGTCCCAGGTCATCGGGCGCACGATGCCCTCCATGTAGGCGATGCCCTTCACCCGCTCCGGATGACGGCACGCCCAGTCGAACCCGAGCGCCGAGCCCCAGTCGTGGCCGACGAGCACGACGGGCCCGGTGAGGCCGAGGGCGTCGTACCACGCGTCGAGGTAGCGGGCGTGATCGGCGAACCGGTACGAGCCGCCGGGCGCCTTGCCGGAGTCGCCCATGCCGATGAGGTCCGGAGCCAGGCATCGCGCCTGCCCCGCGAGGTGGGGGATGACGTTGCGCCAGAGGTAGGACGAGGTGGGGTTGCCGTGCAGGAAGACGACGGGGTCGCCTTCGCCGGTGTCGACGTACGCCATCGTGCTGTCGAGGACTTCGACGGTGCGCCGGGGATGCGGGTCTGCTGCGGTCATCGAGAGGTCATTCCATGCGCTGCCGGGATCGGGAGAGCACCGGCTCCGCCCGGTTGCTCGCTCAGGGGTATCCTATCAACAGTGGCTACCGGTGCAGAGGCCGTGGTTCGACAGGCTCACCATGATGGTTCTACGGGCTCACCATGAGCGGTCTACAGGCTCACCATGAGCGGTTGAACCGCTGGCACCAAGGAGATGACTGTGACTGAGCATCCCACACTTGGCGATTTCATCCTCGGCTTCCAGGGACTTGGCATCATGCGCTCCTGGACGCTGAACCCCGACGGCGTCAAGGCGCGAGTGCGGGGCATCGTCGAGATGGCGGGCCGCCTCGACGAGGAGCCCTGGTCGAGTCCCGTGGTCGTGGGTGAGAAGGCTGTCGCGGAGGGGTACGCCGAATGGGCAGCCGTCTACGACGCCCAGCACAACCCGGTGTTGCTCGCCGAGGAGCCGCTCGTGCACGAGATGGTCGCGGGCTACCCGGTCGGCGATGCGCTCGATGCAGCATGCGGCACCGGCAGGCACGCGGCGCACCTGGCCTCGGCGGGCCACCGCGTGGTCGGCGTCGACGCCACGCCCGAGATGTTGGAGTACGCAAGGGCGAAGGTCCCCTCGGCGCGGTTCGAGACCGGCGACCTCGCTGCGCTCCCGATGGCCGATGGCGCGGTGGACCTCGCAGTCTGCTCGTTCGCGCTCACGCACTGCGCCGACCTCGGTATGCCGGTCAGCGAACTGGCACGCGTCGTACGACCCGGCGGCCACGTGATCATCTCGGACGTCCACCCGTTCTCGGTTGCCCTCGGCGGACAGGCCCGCTACCGGCCCGTCGAGGCCGGACGCGGGTTCATCCGCAACCAGGTCCACCTGGCGTCGGACTACCTCGCGGCGTTCCAGGCCGCGGGGCTGGGCGTCGTCCGGTGCGTGGAGCCGCTCTGGGGCGACCGGGAGATCGCGACATTCGAGTTCGCGGACGACTTCCCGGACATGCTGGAAGCCGCAGTGAAGGGGCTGCCCATCGTCATCGTGTGGGAGCTGCAGAGGCGCGGGTAGCGTCCACCCCGATTCACCCTCACCCCAACCCTCTCCCGCCATCGGGAGAGGGAGCAGACCCTCGCTGAATCCCCAGCCGCGCACTTGGCGGAGTGATGCAAGGGTCTCATCAAGGGGGAAGGATCAGCTTGCCGGTGCGGTTTCGGTCGCGGGGGCAGGCTCCGCACGGCGGAATAGCCTGTTCAGGAGCCGGGGGATGCTGTCGTTGAACAGCATGTAGACGATGGGCAGGACGATCAGCGTGAGCGCAGTCGAGCTCATCAGGCCGCCGATGACGACGGTGGCCAGCTCCGCGCTGATGATGCCGCCGCTGCCCTCAGTTGCCACCGCAAGCGGCAGGAGGGCGAAGCTGGTAGTGAGGGCGGTCATGAGGATGGGGCGCAGGCGTACGCGAGCGCCGGAGACGAGCGCCTCGTAAACAGCCATCCCCCTGGCCCGCTGCTGCTCCACGAACGCGATGAGGACGATAGCGTTCGTCACGACGATGCCGATGAGCAGCAGCATACCCATCATGGCGGGCAGTCCGAGCGAGCGCCCGGTTATGGCCAGCGCAACGAACACGCCGATGAGCGCAAGGGGCAGCGTCGTGATGATGACGAACGGGTTCCGCAGCGACCCGAGGCTGGCGACCATGACGAGATAGACGAGGACGATGCCGACGGCCATGGAGATGAAGACCGCCTGGAAGCCCTCCGCGATGTCGGCGAAGATGCCGCCGCTCTCGACGCTGACGCCGGGCGGGAGTTGCAGCGCGTTGATCTTCTCCTGGACGAGGATACCTACGGCCTGCGCGTCGTCCGCGGTGATGTCGCCGGTGATGCCTGCGGAGCGCACGCCGTCCGTCCGGCTGATCTCTACGGGTCCCTCGCG
The DNA here is from genome assembly GCA_034428575.1 of Dehalococcoidia bacterium. Taxonomy (GTDB): domain Bacteria; phylum Chloroflexota; class Dehalococcoidia; order Lucifugimonadales; family Australimonadaceae; genus Bin16. The sequence continues at coordinate 21,530 of DAOUHP010000076.1, forward strand.
CATGGCGAGTTCGGCGATGCCTCCGAGCGGCGCTGAGCCGACCGGCCCGGCGATGATGAGGGAGCCCAGGCCGCTCAGTCCTCCGGCGGCGCGCGGGTCTCCGGAAACGACCACGTCGAAGGTCTGGCCCTCTATGGTCATCGTCGTTACGGTCTGGCCGATGAGGTACTGGCTGAGCTGGAAGCCGACCTGGCGCGTGGTGAGGCCGAGGAACGCGGCCTTCTCCGGGTCCACCTCTATGGCGACCTCCGGGCGGGCCTGCGTGACGGTGTTCTCCAGGTTGACGACTCCCTCTATCGTGCCGAGGGACGCGGTCAGCTCTCGTGAGACGCCGGCGATGTCGTCGTAGTCGGGTCCGGTTACGACGATGTCCACGCCGCCTGCCGGAGGACCGGCCTGTATCTCGGTGATGCTGACCTTGATCCCGGGCTTCGGGAGCTCCTCCCTGAGTATCTCGGCGATGTCCTCGGGAGCGTCATCTCCGAGGGTGACGATGAACTCGGCACGCCGGGCCTGTCCCCCGCCCGTGAAGCCGAACTCCGACGCGCCGATGGTCACCGAGTAGAGGTCGGAGAAGTCGTTCAGCCGCTCTTCGATAGCGACGACTTCCGCAAGGGTCTGCTCAGGGGGGCCTCCAGGCGGCAGGGTCAGCTCGATCTGCAGGGTGTCGGTTTCTCCTCCGAACAGGTTGACGGGGATGACGGCCAGCAGGCCGAGGCTCGACAGCGTTATCAGGAAAGCTGCGAGCAGCGTGATGAACCTGCGCCGCAGTACCCAGCGCAGGATGGCCGAGTAGATGCGTTGGAGGGAGGTTTCCGGCAGCGCCAACTCGCCCTCGTCGCCCGCTCCTTCCGGCAGGTCGCCGGGGCGGAGGAGGTAGGCGCCGAGGACGGGAACAGCGGTGAGCGCCACGAGCAGGGAGGCGATCAACGCGAATGTGACCGTGAGCGCGAAGGGCGAGAAGAACGCTCCGAAGAGCCCCGGGATGAACGCCAACGGGAGAAAGACGACGACGGTGGTCATGGTGGAAGCGAAGATGGCCGGACCGACCTCGGTCGTGGCTTCCAATGCGGCGCGCCATCGCTCGCGCCCACCCTGGATGTGGCGGTAGACGTTCTCCAGCACGACGATGGAGTCGTCCACGACGCGGCCCACGGAGATGGCGAGCCCCCCGAACGTCATGAAGTTGAGGGTCATGTCCTGCGAGAACATGAGCAGGATGCCGGTCAGGATGCTGAGGGGGATGGAGAGGGCGATGACGATGGTGGGGCGAAGCGTGTTGAAGAAGCCGCGCACCACCGTGGGCCGGATGGTGAACATGAAGGCGAAGACGACGGAGATGGCGAATAAGAAGCCGAATATCGCTTCCCTGGCGAGGGTGTCGATCTGCCGCTGGATGTCCGGGCCCTGGTCCGATACGACGATGACCTCAACGTCCGGCGGCAGCCCTTCGATGTCGCCCAGCGCCTCGTTGACCGCGGTCGTCACGTCTACCGTGTTGGCGTCGGGTTGCTTGGTGACGGAGACGACGATTCCGGGTTTGCCATTCGTGCGGGCGATGCTGTCGGGCGCCCCGTTCCCGAGGGTAACGGTGGCCACGTCCGCAAGGCGCACGACGCCGGTCGTTGCGGAGCCACCGACGATGAGGTTCTCGATGTCCTCTACCGACTCCAGCGTGTGCGTCGTCTTTGCGATGACGGCCTGCGAGCCGTCAAAGAGCAGTCCGGCGGGGAGGGTGAGGTTGTTCTCGCTCAGCGCCCCAGCGACCTGGAACAGCGGGACCTCGTTGGCCGCCAACTTATCGGCGTCCACGGTGACCCGCACGCTGCGGTCGACCGTGCCGGCCAGCGAAACGTCCCTGACTCCGTCGAGCCCGGAGATCTCCGGGACGATGCGTGACCGCACGATCTCCTGCATCTCCGCCAGGGGTCTCTCCGCGACCACGCTGAACTGGATGACGGGGAATTCGTCCGGAATGAAGCGCCCGACGGTCGGCTCCTCGACGCCGTCCGGGAAGGCGATGCCGCTGACGGCGGCTTCGATGGCCGATTGCGCCTCCGCCATGTCTGTGCCGTAGACGAAGTTGGCGAATATCGACGACCTGCCCTCGGAGGAAGTGGACTGTATCGATTCGAGTTCCGGGGTATCGGAGATGGCCCGCTCGATGGGGCCGGTGACCGAGCGAACGACGGCCTCCGGGTCGGCGGAGGGATAGGCCACGAACACCGCTACCAGCGGAAAGTCGATCTGGGGGAAGAGTTCAACCTGGAGAGAGCGGTAGGCGCCTACCCCGGAAACCAGGACGAGGACTATGGCAAGCAACGTCACGGTCGGGCGGCGCAGGGCATTCGCTGTCAGGAATCTCACGCGGGTATCTCCTTACTCCCGGCTCCGCGCGGGAACAGGAGACACTCGCCGGGTGTCGACTGCGGGTCCGTGCAGGATTCTCTCGGGCGGCACTGGGTCATCGGTGGCAGCTTAAGGATAACGTGTTTCCTCAGTGAACAACCGATCAATAGTCAATTACGTTGTTCCATGGGTCTTGGATCTGTCGCGATGTGGCGTATCTGGCCCATCACGCGTAGCCGATTTCATAACTCGTCGGCCGAGGGCGACCTCCGCGATGGCTGCCCCGTCGATGTCGTTGTCCTCCGGCGTGGGAATCGAGTAGTGGACCGTTGCGGCGCCGCTCCTGAAGGACAACTGAAGCGATAGACGCCGGCCGGGCGACGCGCTCTTGCACCCGCCGATACCCCTTTGGCCGGTTCTGCCCCTGCCTCGGGCGTCGGCGCATCCCTACGCTCCTGCGTCCGGGCGTCCGCCGGATCCATTGCGTCGTCGATCACCGCCGCCCTCTGCCTCAGCGGCCGGGTGGGACCGGAATGACGGCGCTTGTCCTCCATATCTTCTCCACGCTATCCCGTGTTGTCTGTATGTGTTTCCACGTTTATGCCGCCGCCGACTGCGCAGGTTCGACTTGCCCCTCTGATGAGTGACGACCCAGATTCACGCTCATAACGCATCCAGTGCGGGTTGGCAGCCCCCGATACCGAATGTATAGAATCGTTCACGCAACTCCGACAGGTGTAGAGAAACGTACATGGTTCTCTGCGCACGGGGAGATGCAGCATCCCTGTGAAGGTGAGGATTGACATGATCCACGCGTTGTATCGCTCTCTGGGCTCCCTCCGGGCTTGGGTTACCGTTATTATAGGGGCCGCATCGCCGGGCCGCCGTCTCCCTGGCGCCCTGGCAGGCGGTCCTCACCGCAGTTTCTCCGGCCCTCATTCCCTTCTCCGCGGGGCCGCTTCTTCCTCTCTTTCCTACAGGAGACACACCCTTCCCATACTCGCGCTGCTCGCGGCTGCGGCCCTCGGGCTCTGGCTGCTGCTGCCCGGCGGGGCTCTCTATGCCCAGAGCAGCAGCGTGGAGTTTGCTGAGAATGGTGAGGGTGCTGTGGCGACGTTCACGGCGACGGACCCGGAGGATGATGAGATCACATGGAGCTTGACTGGTGATGACGCGGCGGACTTCGCCATCAGTGACGATGGCGTACTGACCTTCGCAACATCGCCGAACTACGAGGCGCCTGCAGACGCCGACACCGACAACATC